>CAJXQX010000014.1 GCA_913058185.1 uncultured Verrucomicrobiota bacterium | reverse complement strand
GCCGTTCGGCATCTCTTGTCACTTGAACCGTTCGGGATCTGTTGTCACCTCGCCCTTTATGCCCGACAAGTTACGTCCTGATTGCGAAGTCCACCTATCCCGTTGCCGCCTCACTCGCCTTGCGTCCGAGGACGGCATCCACGGGGTCATGTCGTAGACAAAGTTCTACGCCAGTAAACTTTTCACGACGTGACCCCATCCCAAACGCTCCCGTCCTCCCCGAACCCCAGCGACCAGCTCACTCGCCCTTGCGAGCTAGATCCTGCAAGTAATCGAAACTGTAGAGCCCAGTGTGGTGTCCGTCGCTGAAGTCGAAACGCACCGCGTAGTTTCCCACGATTTCCCAGCCCGTAACGGTCACACCGGGGAACTTCGTGCGATCATCACCGCCATGAGTCTGACCGAGCACATCGACCTCACCGATATTCGCCGCGCTCGGCGAAGCCGACCGCAGCATCTCGGACCCAAAATAGGATTCACTGCCATTGCTCCAAGCGACCGCGACTTCCGTGCCGATAAGCTGAATATTGCTGGGTGAGATCATCCTCTAGAAACAAGATCTTTCCCCAGGGCAGGGAAGTAAAAAATAGTTAGCACTCCTTTAATAGGAACAGGCAATAATTATTGCCATGGCATAACAGCTGTTACGGCCGGGTTAACTTTCGCGGAAACCACGGTGTTGGGTTATGCCAGTGCGAACGTTGCAGTTTTTGTTGGAGTCGCGGCTGGTGCGGTAAGCTTGACCGCAACAATTAACGAAGCGGTTACTGACCGCCAGCAATACAGAGAATTGGCTAGTTATTGGGATGGACAGGTTGAAATGGCGAGTATGATTTCAGATACTAATATTCAACTTGGTGTGGGGTATGGAAAACTTTTTGCAGCAGGAGGTTGTGCTGAATACTATCAAAATTTAATGAAAGCTAAAATTGAGAGCAAGAAGGATGAAGTTCAAGTAAACCTATATTATGGGGATTTGTTTGGTTACGGGTTTTTCTTCTTTCTTATTTCTTCTTTTTTTCGGCGCGCCATTGGCTACCAATGAGCGATAATATCACGAGAGCCCTAAGGTTAATTTTTTGCGATTTCAGTGTTTTTAATATTATTAAGTTTCTTATTCAATAAACATACTATAACAATAAAGTATCCATCCAGGATTTTGACTTTAGTGAGTAGGTCGTTCTTTTTTATTAAGAGAGAGAGAGGACGCTTAGCCATGAGCGGTATCGTGTCCTCAGTAAGGAAGGTTTTGTGATGGATAGAATGGCATATTATAACGGCTATCATGCTCATTTGATGTTATTTAATAATGAAAGTCTAATTTTAGATTTTTCTTCTAATAAAGACAGTATATATTCCTTAATCAAACTGCTTGGTGAGGGGCCTTCCGTAGGGAAAAAGGGGTCAAACGCACAGGAAAAAGATTGATGCGGGCGATGGATCTGAAACCCAACGCGTAACAACCATGCCCCTGCGGCACACGCCGCGCCAGCTCTCCGGTCGCGTTGCTCCCTGCGGAGGCTTTTAAAAAAGGGACAGGTTAATAACACTTGACAGAATGACTGAAAATCCCGATCAGATTGTAGGAGAATGAGACAGGCACGGATTAAGGTGGATGCAGGGGAGGGGCAGGCGGTGTATCACTGCATGTCTCGCACGGTGAATGGGGAGCGGTTGCTGGATGATGTGGCCAAGGAGGTGCTGCGGAAGCAACTGTGGCAGATCTCCGACTACTGCGGTCTGGAAATCATAACCTACGCCATCATGTCCAACCACTTCCATGTGCTGGTGCGTGTCCCACAGAAACCCGCCGTCACCGACGCTGAATTAGTTCGGCGTTTTCGGATTCTTTATCCCAAACCCACCAAATACCAAACGGCTCGCTTCGATGTCATCCAATCTCAGCTCAAATCCAACGGTGATGCTGCGAAGGAATGGCGCAATCAGCAGCTCGCGATGATGGGCGATCTTTCGCAGTTCATGAAACTCGTGAAACAACGTTTCTCTGTCTGGTATAACCGTAGTCATCAACGCTACGGCACCCTCTGGGCGGAACGCTTCAAGAGTGTGTTAGTTGAAGCTACGTCCGGCGTCATGCGAACCATGGCCGCTTACATCGATCTGAACCCGGTTCGCGCAGGATTGGTCAACGATCCCAAAGACTATCGTTTTTGCGGTTATGCCGAAGCCGTGGCCGGTCACAAGCCAGCCCAGCAGGGGATTGTTCAATTGATCGAGGGTGGTCGGAAACATGGGTGGGACTGGACCCAGGACGCCTACCGCGAAACACTCTTTGGTAAGGGATCTGCGCCAAAAGAATATGGCGCAAAGATCGATGACGCTGCTATGCAGAGGGTGATCAAAGCGAAGGGCCGATTACCTCTTCACCAGGTGCTGCGGTGCCGGGTGCGGTATTTCAGCGATGGCGCCGTGTTGGGAGGGCACGCCTTTGTCCAAGAACACTTGGGCACCTACCAAAGACTCACCGGAAAACGGACTCGCACTGCACCTCGACCCGTTCCGCGAGTCACCGATTGGGGAGACTTATCAACCCTGCGGGGACTGAGAAGTAAGACCTTCGGCTAGCGTGTATCGAAAGCGCCGATCACGCCTTCTCCGAATTTCTACTTTTCTAAATCGTTTCTAAAAATCTCGGTATTCGCGCCTTAGGTATTGGTTGGCGGCGGGGAGGTTGGTGATCTGCATGGCTTCGGTATTCCACTGGAGTTTTTGACCGGGGAAACGGTTGGCGACGACGCCGAGTTGCAGGGCTTCGCAGAGTGGGCCACCGTAACTGAAGGGGGATCCGGTTTGGCCGCGGCCGAGGCACGCCTCAACCCATTGTTCGTGATGATCGATGGGGTCGAGTTTGGGCCGTGGCACCGAGCGGATGAGCTCGACTGGCAGGGTTTGAGGCCCTGCTTTGTGGCCAGTGAGTATTGCTCCTTTTTCGCCGACCATCACGCAGCCTTGGACCGGGAATTCACGTCCCTCGGGGAGGGTGACTCCTGCGATGGCGGTAGGTGGGGCGTCTTGCCCGTCATACCAGGTCCATTTGAGTTCCTCAGCGGTGTAAGGTGTCGCAGGGAAGGAATACTCGACGATGTTTCGCGAGGGGTGAGAGAAGCCATTGGGGGCGCGACAGGTTGTGCGCACCCAGCGCGGCGCGGTCAGTTCGAGCGCTCGGTATGGTGTATCGAAAATATGGACACCCATATCGCCTAAAGTGCCGGTTCCGAAGTCGGTTAACTTCCGCCAGTTTTTGGGATGATAGTCATCATTCCTATAATCCTGTTGCGGAGCCACCCCCAACCATAGGTTCCAATCAAGATTAGGCGGAATGGCATCGTGGTGGTTCGGCACGGTGGCCTCGTCGCGTCCCCATTCTTTGTTAGACCAAACGTGCACGGCTTGAACTTTTCCGATGAGTCCAGTTCGGACGTAGTGACTCGTCATGCGGTAACCAAAACCTGCTGAGTTCTGGATGCCGAGTTGCGTGGTCAGGCCCGTGGATTCGGCAAGTAATCTCAGTTCGCGATTTTCGACCACATTGTGCGCCAGCGGCTTTTCGCAATAGACGTGTTTTCCCGCTTTCATCGCCGCGGTCGCGATGGGGGCGTGCATGTGATCGGGCGTCGATACGAGCACGGCGTCGATCTTGTCGTCGAGTTGTTCGAGCAGCTTCCGATAGTCGCGAAACTTGGTCGCGCCGGGGACGGCGGCGGCGGCTTCGCCGAGGAACTGCGTGTCTACGTCGCACAATCCTACCATGTCGAGCTGCGATAAGGAGAGGAGCGCGTTGAGGTTTTGTTTTCCTCGTCCGCCGACGCCGATTTGGGCGACTTGCAGGCGGCCGTTGGGGCTGTTGGCTAGTAGTCCACTGGGCAAGATCGTGAAGGCGGCGAACGCACTGGAGCGCTTGAGGAAGGATCGCCGGGTGGGGTGCTGGGGCGCTAGGGGCATACCGGAATAGAACTACTCGGTGGGCACTTCGTAAAGCTCTACAATCCCGACGCCTTCGCTGCCTTCGAATCCTTCGACGATTACCGTGTAGGGGCCGGGAGTGAGGGTTACCAACATGGCGGACTCTTGACGGTCCGTTAAAGCAAATGCACCGAGCTCTGCCATCAACTCCCGCAGCATCGGTTGATGAGCTTGAGGGTGGTCCCAGTCATCATTGGCGCGGAGCCGATCTGAACCGCGAAACAACGTTATCTGCGGATCATCGATCGGTTCACCGACGCCGAAGTTGGCCAGAGTGTCGCCTGCAACGCGGATTAAGTAGGTTTTCGCCGCCGGTCCGGCCACCACGAGTCCGGCGATCATGGTTGCGTCGTTGTTGCTCACGAATCCGCGGGTGGAGAGATTCACCAGGCGATTGGTCGAGCCGTCGGTATTCACATCGTAGGCTTCGACGATGACGAGCCCTTCGGTGCCCGCCCCGGGCGGTCCACCCCCCGAGACGGTTGCGGTGTAGACACCAGGATCGAGATCGATCAACAGGGCGGCGTCTCCGGAGTTCTCATTGAGCGCGAAGGCCCCGAGGGTGGCGGCCGTTTGTCGAATTACGGCGGCTGACCCGGAGGCGGGTTGATGCCAATTGTCGTTTACCGCCACCGCACTGGTGCTGCCATCAGAGTTACTTTTGCGCAGGCTGAGAATGGGATCGTTCAGCGTGCCATTGAGATTGAACGGAGCCGCGCCGAGGGTGGGACCCACCGCCCGCAACATGACCCGATGTGGCTGATCGCTGGAGATTACGAATCCCACCGTGAGGGCGCGGTTACCGGGGCCGGTGAAGGCGCGGGTCGATAGATTGGCCAGCTGCGTTGCGGGTGATACGGGCACCGGGGCGACGGACAAGGTCACGTCGGTTCGCGCGATACCGTCCGCGTTGGAAGCAATCAGACTGTAAGTGCCGGCGTCGTAGGTCTGCACGAGACCGATATCCAGACGCGTTCGATCTTCAATGAAGAGATTGTTGTCGGGAAAATTCTGCGGAAGTCGATCTGGGTAGAACCAGCTGAATGTCACGGCGGAGTTGGTCTGCCGCGGTGCAGGGAGATTATCAACTTCGATGTCTATGGTAACAAGATCTCCCACCGTCGCAGTGATGGAGGAAGGGGCCTCGGTGATGACGGGTGTAACTAAAGTCCTTCCGTAGAGAGCGACTGCCCCGGCGGTATCGTCGTCCGCCAGTCGATCGAGATTGGTCACGCTCGAATTCATGATGGATTCAACCGATTGCGCGGGGGTGGCGGTATCGGGGTGACCGAGACCGAGCAGGTGACCTAGTTCATGAATCATGACCCGGCGAAGATCAGTCCCGTCCGAGCGCAAGTCACCGCGGTAGGAATTCCACGGTTTCGTATTGTTTATGATGATATCCGCTTCACGGATTCGCGCGGGATTGGCGGGGTCGGACTCGAGTAGAGTAACGCCCAAAGTGGTCGCGCCAAACGCATCGCCATATGCGGTAGCGGAGAAAAGTATCTCGGCGCGGCCGTTGATGTCGGCGGGAGGGATCGAATCGGTTGCGGTGGATTCGACGAGTTGGCTACGCACGAGCCGCAGGTTCCAAGTGGCCATCGAATCGCGGGCGACTTCGTTCCACGATCTGGACCCATCGAGCAGGGAGGGCGGCAACCCAGGTGCCGCTGCGCCATCGAGTTGAAGGTGGATTTTAATGTCTCCCGACGACCACGTGAAACCATAGGCATTAAAGGCCGCGAGGTTTGATTGCCCAGCGACCCCGAGGATCAACGCGGTAAGCAGACGTGGTTTCTTTATCCAAAACCTCAGGCCAAACATAAAGGATTCACAACGAGGTTTGAGGTGGAGCTACGGCCGAGCGCGGACGTATTTCTGTATTCTGCGATTGGTTGGGTCGCCGCCATACATGTTGCCGTATTTATCGACCGCAACGAACTCTGCGCCGTTACCTTTTTTGATTCGAGGATCTCCTCCCGGCAGGAGGGCGAAATACTTAATCCAGCCCTCCAGGGCATCGCCGATACGGATGCCCATTTCCCAGCCAAGATTCTGGTGATTGTCGGATTCCGAATCGGAGACATAAATGTTATCGTGGGTATCAAAAAATATTCCGCTGGGGTGACCGAACTGCGTCCAATGAGCGATATAATCACCCTCTTGGTCGAAGATCTGCACGCGGTTGTTAAACCGGTCGGCGACGAAGAGTCGGCCACGCTGATCGATCGCCAGAGAGTGAATCATACGAAACTCACCGGGAGCATAACCCGTTTGACCCCACGCCTTCAGAAAGGTGCCATCTGGCGCATATTTGACGATGCGGTTGTTGGTATCGGCCGCGTGGCCGTCAGCGATGAATATGTCGCCGGTTTCGGCGACCACGATGTCGGATGGGCTGTTGAATTCGTAATCACCACTGCCCGCGACACCGGGATTCCCGAGCACCATGAGCACCTCGCCGGTGGGGCTGAATTTGACTGCTTGGTGACCGCGTGGATCGCCTTCCGGGTGCCGCCGCTCGTTCACCGCATCGGTCACCCAAACATTTCCTTCCGGATCCACCTCGAGTCCGTGGGGCCAGATGAACATGCCGGCACCGAAACTCTCCACGATATTGCCCGATTGATCGATTTTGAGAACAGGATCGAGATCCGAGTTGAGGCATTCATAGCCACTATTTTCGGCATTGGTCGGGGTTACGAGAACTGAGCCATTGAGAGAGTTAGTCTGGGAATCCATAAAGGACCCAGACCATGAAAGGCAAAAGATACACGACCGAGCAGAAGATTCGCATATTGCGCGAAGCTGACCAAGCCGGGAGCACCATCGTAGGCGTGTGCCAGGAACACGGCATCAGCGAACAGACCTTCCATCGTTGGAAGCGCGAGTTTGGCATGATGGAACTCGATCAAGCCAAGCAGCTAAAGGAGCTGCAGAAGGAGAACACCCGTTTAAAGCGTATGCTGGCCGATGAGATGCTCGGCAAAGAGCTGCTGAAGGAGGCGCTCGAAAAAAACTATGAGCCCCGGTCACAAAAGACAGATCATCGTCGCGATGGTGAACCGGGGCCGTTGCACGGCTCGCGAGGCCTGTCGGCACTTTGGCCTGCATCGCAGCACGTTTTGCTACGAGGCGAAGCAACCTGATGCTTAGATGGCCAAGTTGAAGGCAGCGCTACGCCGGATGAGTCGAGAGCATCCGGAAATGGGCTATATGAAGATTACTCGCCTGCTGAAGAAAGCGGGCTGGCGAGTCGGAGCGCGTTTGATCCAACGGCTGCGCCAGCAGCTCGGCTTGATGGTGCCCGTGAAGAAGCCCAAGCGACGGCGCTGTGGGGTCTCCACGGGGCTGCCGACGAAGGCGACCCACCCCAATCACGTTTGGACGTGGGACTTCGTGCACGATACGACGATGCGTGGTGGCAAGCTACGCATGCTTACGGTCCTCGATGAATACACCCGGCAAAGCCGGTGCATCCACGTGGATCGTAAGATCAACGCACGCAAGGTGCGATCAATCATGAACCGGCTGATTGCCGAGCACGGAGCTCCGGAGCATATCCACAGCTACAATGGCTCAGAATTTATCGAGAAGGAGTTACGAGCATGGCTCGCATCCCAGTCGATCAAGACGCTCTACATCGATCCGGGCAGTCCCTGGCAAAACGGATACATCGAGAGCTTCCATGCTCGACTGCGCGACGAGTGCCTCAATCGAGAGATACTCTACACGCTGACCGAAGCGCGTGTTGTGATCGAAGACTGGCGAAGGAAATACAACCACCTGCGCCCCCACGGTTCGTTGGGCTACATCAGCCCCATCGAGTTTGAACAAAAGCTCGAAGCAGAGTCCTCCTCTCAAGGGAAGGGCTCCAGTCGGCCTCCGGCCTCCTTCCGCCCATCCCTTGACTTACTCTACACCCTCAACCACTACATCAACCCGTCCAGACTAACCGTTTAGTTGGTCCAGTTTGCGTAACCCGACCACGGCCCTCAACATCTGGGCGCGGGAGTTTCTCACCCGAGGAGTGAAACCCAAGCGGTTTGCCGTCCTGCCGTTGAGTCGAGACATCGATGGCGGATATTTTACCGAGCAGTTGCGCAACGCATTTGCCGAGGCCGCGATAGGCACTGAATACGCTCTGTTCACTCGCCAAGATGATGCGACCTTCAATGCGATATTGGATGAAATCCGCATGGGTGACGAATTCGGCGACACCATGGACCCAAGCACGATTCAGAAATTCGGTGATCTCCAAGGCGTCGAAGGCATCATCGTAGGCCGCGTGACTGGGGTGTATCGTGGCGTGGCCGACACCGGAACTGGGGTGGTGCAAATCGAAGGCGGTCGCGAAGTCATGCAGGTGCGCGTATCGATGCAGGCTTACGCGGTCGAAACCGGACAATTACTTTGGGGCGCAGAACGCATGGCTATGGCGGAAATGCCAGCCAGCCAACTCGTGATCAAACGCGACTGGATCAAGCAGGGCGCGATGTGGCTAGGCGGTGGACTCTTCGCGGTATTCGCTCTCTGGGTGTTGCTGGTACGATTACAGTCCTCGAACCGCCCCCGCTAACGCCCACCAAACCGGCGCGTTAGGCAAGGGGAGCCGATTAGAAAGAGCAGAAGGCTTTTAGAGCTCTTTGCTAAATCACCCGCAGGTGTGGGCCTCGATCGCTTAACGCGGAGACTCCATTCGCGACTGCGGTAGATGGGGGTGGCGAAGCATTTCGGTCTCATGGTCCCGGCGTTATCGTTGGCCTGACGGCTGGGCTTGATTGCCGGTGAGGGGCGAATCAGACGACCGTCCCAGGTGTTCCCCGATGATTTAGGCGCTGTTGCGCTCCAGCTTATAGGTAAATTATTGAATGACTTTGATTTAAGTCATTTGGAGAAGAACTGAAGTCGATATGACTTTTGGCGCTGAAATTGGATGCCAGATGTGACGCCGCGATGAGACCAAGTCGTGGGGTATTTCGAGGGTAGAGATCGAGGGATTCCGCCCAAATTGGCTATTTACCCATTTTTCTAACGTTTCTGAGGATCTACTCTTGACCTAATGGGGAGAAAATGGGTCATTTTGGGGCGAATTGGGGCACTAATACCTTTAATGCAGATGTCTACTCCGTCCAAAGCTTACCTCGCCGGGAATTTCCGGCACCTCCTCGACGATAAGAATCGTGTCACGATTCCGTCGCCGTGGCGTGGGCTGTTCGAGAAGGGGACTTCGTTTTTGGCGATTCCTAACCCAGGCGGATACGTGTCGGTTTTGCCGCCAGAAGAGGCCAACAAGCTCTACGAGAAGTTTGCTCAAGTGCCGCTGTCCGATACCGCCGCCCAGAATGACATCAGTGTGTTCATGTCAGGCACCCAGTCCTTCAGCTTCGACAGCCAGGGACGGATAGCGCTGAGCGAGTCGTTGTTTGGCCATGCCGGACTCGGCGGTCCTAAAAGTGAGGTCGTCCTCGTGGGCGGGCTTAATAAATTCAATATATACAACCCGACGATGTGGTCGCAGGTGGAGCAGGAATCCACGACCGCAAGTCAGCGCAGTGTGATGCAGCGCTTCGGAATCTGATCATGGCGGTATCCACCATCAGTTTCTCGAAGCCTTCCTCCGATTCCGCGGCCGGTTTCGGAACCGACGCCTGTGGCGGGGTGGCTTCGTCTGCCCGCCTCGAAGAGCGCCGCCGTCGTCGCGAGTTCTTGGAGCAGTATTTTTCACCGGTCGTTTCAGAGGCAGCGATGCCTTCGGCGATCGATCGTCTGGTAATGTGGAGGAGTCATCATGGCCGCCATTGCATTTGAACCTCTGATCGATCGTATGAATCCCGGCCATCAACCCGTCCTGCTCGCCGAGGTGCTTGAGCTACTCGCTCCCACTCCGGGGTCGCGGATTCTCGATGGCACGTTTGGCGGCGGTGGTCATACCCAAGCTTTGCTCGAAGCGGCGCCGGACGTGCAAGTCGTCGCCCTCGACCGCGATCCCGCAGCCCAACCCCGCGCTGAAGCATTGCAGGCCGATTTCGGCCCACGTTTCCAGCTCATCGACACCGACTTTGGTCGTCTGGGCGAACTCGATCTCGGCACCTTTGATGGTGCGTT
This sequence comes from uncultured Verrucomicrobiota bacterium, assembly GCA_913058185.1. Classification (GTDB taxonomy): domain Bacteria; phylum Verrucomicrobiota; class Verrucomicrobiia; order Opitutales; family Opitutaceae; genus Actomonas. Next base: position 54,354 of record CAJXQX010000014.1, on the reverse strand, counting down.
GTTCGATTTGGGCGTTTCCTCCTTCCAACTCGATGAGGCTGTGCGCGGTTTCTCTTTCCGCCATGATGCTCCGGCCGATATGCGTATGGATCCACGGAGTGGTGTCCCGGCGTCGACTTGGTTAGAAACGGCTACCGAAGAGATGCTCGTGCGGGCCGTGCGTAACTATGGCGAAGAGAAGAGCTGGCGCCGGGTTGTAAAAGCTATCATCGCCGCCCGGGGCACCGGTCAACTTTCCCGCACGGCCTCGCTGGCCGAGGTGGTGGCCGCTGTCATTCCTGCGGCCCTGCGCCGTCAATCCAGGATTCATCCTGCGACTCGCACTTTTCAAGGTATTCGTATCGCGGTGAATGATGAGATCGGCGCCATTGAACGCGCTCTTCCGGCCGCGTTCGAACGCCTGAACTCAGGCGGGGTGTTCGCCATGATCAGTTTTCACTCCCTCGAGGATCGGCCCGTGAAGCGATTTTTCCGCCGGCAATGCGGCCAGCCCGTTGGCACCAACGACTCCACCCCTCAAGACCTGCGCGAAAAACTCGCCGATGCCTTGACGCGTAAGCCCATCACCGCCGGCGAAACCGAACTCGCCGAAAATCCCCGCAGCCGTTCCGCGAAACTCCGCGGACTGCGCAAACTTTGACCCTCGTCGCGCCATGAAAAAATCAGCCTCTGCATTCGTCAGTGAATTAATGGTCTACCTCTTGGTTTTGGCCGGATTCAACGGATCCGTCTGGCTGGGCACGGTGTGGATGCGTCACCAAATTTCGGAGACAGCCGAACTAACCAAGCAAACTGAACGCCGACTCGTGGCGGTCGAGCGACGCCTGGCTGAGACCTCAGCCCGGCTCGCCAGCGAGCAATCGCCCCAGACGTTAGAGTCTAGAAACCGCGAGATGCAGCTCGGCCTGGTTCGCCCGGCCGAGTTGCACATCGTGCGGATCGAGGAATCGCCGGAAGAACGATTGGCTGCGATGCGCAACTTCGAAATATTTTCTAAGGAAGTTATCACCGGCGATGAATCGGTGCGCTTTACCTTAATCAATCCCGGGGCCCGCTGACGCTATCACGAATGTCGAAGGGTTTCGCCTCCAGTTTCCGTCTCGTTCTTCTCGCTACCGCGGTTCTCCTCTGCTTTGCCAGTGTGGGAGTGCGGCTCGTGCATCTCCACGTGTTGGAACGTGAACACTTGGTCAGTTACGTAGATCGGGCCCGCAGTTCGATCTTCAAAGAACAGGCGCGGCGCGGCGACATCCTCGATGCCAAAGGCGACGTGCTCGCCACCTCCCGCACCGTCATCCAACTCGGCGTCGATCCTCAGATGTTGCGCGAAGAAGACCGGGCAGACTGGCCGGAGCTAGCGCGCCTAATTGGGCAACCGCTCGAACAACTCGTCTCGACCTTTAATCGCACCAAGCGAATCTCTAAAACGGGGAAGACCAGTCTCATTCGTTGGGCCAAGTTGGTCGACGAAATTGAGGAATCCACCTACGACGCTGTGGGTAAACTCGGCATCAAAGGTGTATACGGAAACCGTTCTTATCGTAGAACTTATCCTAGAAATCAACTAGCGGCTCATCTCGTTGGATTCGTCAATCGTGAGGATGACCCCTCGGGCGGAATCGAGAGCTACGCTGATTTTTACTTACGTGGTCAAGATGGCTGGCGGGAATCGGAAAAGGATGGTCTACGCCGCGAAATGGCTCAATTCCGCAAACGCGAAGTCCCCGCCAACGATGGTTACAGTGTCGCGCTTTCGATCGATTCGATGGTGCAGCATTTGATCGAGACCGAACTCGCTTACATCGGGGAAAATTACCAACCGGCTAAAGCCTCGATTATCGTTTCCGATGCCAAGAGTGGCTTCATCTTGGGTCTGGCGAATTACCCTTCGTTTGATCTCAACGAATACGGTCGCGCGACCCTAGATCAGCAACGCAACACGGCGGTGACCGATCTGCTCGATCCGGGTTCGACGTTTAAGATTGTCGCGACCTCCGCCGCGCTTGATCGCGGTTTGGTTACGCCCCGCACGAAGTTCAATTGCTCGATCGCATCTCTCGAATTCGAAGGTCGAGTGCGCAAGTTCATGCCCGATGATCACGAGCACGATCACCCGTTGAGTGTGGCCGAAATCATCAGTCAATCGAGTAACATCGGTGCCGCTCAACTCGGCATGCGACTCGGCGAAAAGGGTATGTATGATTCCGCCCGATTGTTCGGCTTCGGTGAGCCCTCTGGTTTCCCGTTGGGTTATGAAAGTCGGGGCCTGTTGAACACCCCGGACAAATGGAGTGCCTTGGAGATTACCCGGATCCCCGCGGGTTACAGTATCTCGGCCACCCCGATTCAAATTCACTACGCGATGGCCACGATTGCCAGCGGGGGAGAGCTCCTCCGCCCGCAGGTGGTTAAGGAAATTCGCGACGCGCAGGGCAAGGAAGTGTTTTCATTCGGAGGCGTCTCGCGCCGCCGGGTGATCAAAGCAGAAGTCGCCCGTCAGATGGCGCGCATGTTGGTGGGCGTCACCGAAGAGGGCACGGCCAAGGGCGCCGCAATCGAAGGTTATCAAGTGGCGGGTAAAACGGGTACCGCTCAAAAACTTATCGATGGTCGTTATTCGAAAAAGAATCACGTCGGATCGTTCGTCGGATTCTTACCTGCCTCCGATCCCGAAATCGTGGTTACGGTGATCGTGGACGATGCTCGACTGGAGCTTGGCCGGCTCAACTACGGCTCGGCGGTTGCCGTGCCAGCTTTCCGCCGCGTGGCAGAACAACTTATTTCTTATCTCGATATTAAACCTGTGGTCGCTCCTGAAGCTCAACCACGCCTTGCCTTGGAAGGATCCCGTTGGTGATTGGCTATCTTACACAAAACTATCCACTCATTCAAGCCTTTGGTGCTCCTTCTCCTACTCGCACTCGGCGCGAATCGATCGCGCGTAACCGTGTTTTCAAAATGGCTCCCAAACTTTCCGACACTCTTTCTGAGGACGAAGTCACGGCGGTTAAAGGGGAGCTCGCGCGCCCCATTTCCGGTCTAGCGATTGATAGCCGTCGGGTTGTTCCTGGTAACGTCTACTTTGCTCTTCCCGGTCTGCGCACGGATGGGGCTCTTTTCATCGATGAAGCCGTCTCGCGGGGAGCGGTGGCGGTTATTTCTACGGTCATGCCGCGAACCGCGTCCAGCAAGGTCACCTTTGTGCAGACGGCTGATCCGCGCGCTTTGGTAGCGACGGTGGCGCGACGCTATTTTAAATCTCCGGATGAGGAACTGGCCGTCACGGGAATCACCGGAACCAACGGCAAGACCACGGTGGCGCATCTCGTGCGGCATCTGTTGGGGGGCGAAAAGCCGGTGGGTTTACTGGGCACGATTGCTTACGATCTAGGTGCTCGCACGGTGCCGTCTTTTCGCACGACACCTGAGGCGATTGATACGTTCGGGATGCTCGCCCAGATGCGTGATGCCGGCTGTGAAAATGCGGTCATGGAAATCAGTTCCCACGGTATTGATCAACAACGGGTGCAAGGGCTCGGGTTAAAGGTCGCAGTCTACACCAATCTTACTCGCGATCACCTCGACTACCATGCGTCGATGGATGAGTATTTCGAAGTTAAGGCGCGTATTTTTACCGGTGAATTGGGTCGTCGCCCCGATAAATCAGTGATTAATCTCGATGACCCATACGGCGCGAAGTTGGTCGCTCGGTTGGATGAGAAGCAGTCGCGACTGACTTATGGCGAATCGCCCGAAGCGGACGTGCGAGCAACCGAAATCGAATACGGGTTTAAGAACACGAAACTCACCGTGATCTGGCCCCAGGGCAGTCGTGCCATTGAGTCGCCGTTGATCGGACGTTACAATCTTTCGAATCTATTGGCCGCCGTTGCCACGGTGATTGCATCGGGCCGTAAGCCTGAGGACTTCCTTAACCGATTGAACACCTTCGCGGGAGTTGCGGGTCGCATGGAACGGGTCGAAGAGGGACAACCCTTCAACGTGCTGGTGGATTACGCTCACACCGATGATGCTCTGCGCAATGCGTTGGCCATGCTGAAGCCCGTCACTCCGGGTCGACTGCTCGTGGTATTTGGATGTGGGGGAGATCGAGATCGGGCAAAGCGTCCGATGATGGTCCAGGCTGTGCAGGAGCACGCCGACTTCACCTTCGCAACTGCCGATAATCCGCGTCGCGAAGAACAAAGCCAAATTTTTGATGATATGAAAACCGGTGTAACCGCGCCGAATCGGATCACTTGGATAGAAGACCGGCGCCAGGCGATCAGCCTCGCGTTGGATATGGCTGAACCCGGTGACAGTCTGCTCATCGCGGGCAAGGGCCATGAGCCTTATCAAGAATTTGCCGACACGGTCGTGCCATTTGATGACCGCCTCGTGGCGCGGGAGTTGATTGGCATCAAACAAATCACAACCGACTGACCCGTCTAACCTATGCCCCACTTCGAACCCGCTCAACTTTCCGCTTGGACCAACGGTCAATGGACCGGAGAGCCTGCGTGCGAGTTGACCGGATTTGGCATCGACACTCGGAAGTTGGAGTCGGGTCAGATATTCGTCGCATTGCGCACGGAGCATCGGGATGGGCACGACTATTTGAACCAAGCCGCGGCCGCGGGGGCCAGTGCCGCCTTGGTGGCGGAGGCTCGTCCCGAATCAGATTTACCGCAATTAGTGGTCGCTGATCCCCTAAAGGCCTTTCAACAGATCGCACTCAAACACCGTCAGAATTTTACCGGTAAAGTAATCGGTATCACCGGCAGTGCGGGCAAGACATCGACCAAGAACCTGCTCGCCGGAATGTTGGGCACTCGCACTCTTTCTACGGAAGGAAATCTCAACAATCACCTCGGAGTTCCGCTCACGTTAACTCGGCTCGACGCAAAGGCCCATGACTTTGCGGTGGTTGAAGCGGGGATCAGTGGTCCCGGGGAGATGGCAGTGCTGGCGGCAATGATCGAACCTGATGCGGCTATTGTGACATTAGTGGATTTTGCCCACACCGAAGATTTAGGAGACCTTGATGGGGTTGCTCGGGAGAAAGCCCTTTTGTTAGCGGCAGTGAAAGAGCAGGGAGATCGAGCCATGCCAGCCAAGGTGGGGGTGATGGCTCCCTTTGCCGCGCTGCCGTCGACTCGAATCGTAGTCACGCAAGTGGATCTCTTTTCAGGTTCGATTGAAACGGATGAGGTTAACTATTTGGCGATGAACCAAGCTGATGGCACTTTGCTGAGTGTGGTGGCAGGTGCTTCTACTCCGGAGACCTATGAGATGGGCCGAGTTAGTGGAGGAATGGCTCAGAATGCGGTGCTCGCAATTACGTTGGCTCGTCGACTGGGCATCTCCGCCGCAGAAGTTCAGGAGAGTTTGATGGCGTGGCGTCCTCCTGCGATGCGAGGCGAAGTCATTCGGGCTGACGGTCGCCTCATTTATCTGGATTGTTACAATGCCAACCCTGCTTCGATGCAGGATGCTTTGCAGGCGTTTGCGGACCTCACGCCAGACGAAATTTCACGTCTACTCGTTTTGGGCGGCATGGAGGAGCTGGGAGCACACTCGGCTTTGAAGCACATGGAATTAGGCGAACAGCTTGAACTTCGGTCGGGTGATTTGGTTGTCGCGGTGGGATCGGGATCCGCCGAACTCAGGGCAGGAGTTCTTAGCCAAGGAGGCCACGATTCACAAATCCAAGTGCACGCTGATACGACGAATATCAGAGACATTGTTTCACACTGGGATGGTCCAATATTCATCAAAGGCAGTCGCCGCTACCAACTGGAAACGGTGTTGGCGGAACGAGCCGCTGGGCTGCACTGAGCCATGCTTTCCTACCTCGCTGAATACGAACATATTTGGGGCCCCTTGCGGGTGCTGCGTTACCTCACGCTACGCACCCTTTTGGCGGCGGGCACCGCTACGTTGGTGGGATTTGTAATCGGACCGTGGTTGATTGCGAAGCTGCAACGACTGAAGTTTGGCCAGCACTACGACGATGATCGCACGGGTGATCTGGCGACCCGATTTGATAAGAAAAACACCCCGACCATGGGCGGTGTTTTGATCTTCATGGCGGTCGCCGTGAGTACTTTATTGTGGGCGGTTCCAAACGTATGGATTCTGACTTCACTCTTTGTGTATGGTGCCCTGACCGCGGTCGGGTTCCGGGATGATTACTTAAAAGTGGTGCGAGGAAACCGAGATGGTATTTCATCACGCGAAAAATTGTTTTGGCAAACAACCGTAACGGCCGTCGCCTTGGTTATACTTGCGACAAATACCCAGAGCGCCGAACATATCCGCGAACTCTGGGTGCCCTTCCTGAAGGAACCGATTTTTCTCTTCACCGGAGTGATCGGCATGCTGCTGCTGTTCGTGATGATGTTCTTCTGGGTGGTGGGTTTCAGCAATGCGATTAACCTGACCGATGGACTTGATGGGTTGGCGATCGGCTGCACCATCACGGTTGCTTTGGTTTATGGCATTATGGCCTATGCCGCAGGTAACGCCCGCATCGCGGATTATCTGTTGATAGGATATGTTCCAGGCACAGGTGAACTTGCGGTGATTTGTGGTGCGCTGGTTGGAGCGGGAATGGCATTTCTTTGGTATAACTCACACCCGGCTGAAGTATTCATGGGGGATACCGGATCGTTGGCTTTGGGCGGACTAATCGGAGTGGTCGCCTTCATGGTGCAACAACCGCTTACTCTCGTTATTGTCGGAGGCGTGTTCGTGGTCGAAGCGACTTCGGTGTTTATCCAAGTATTCTATTTCAAATTCACGCGTCGGCGATTTGGGGAGGGACGAAGGTTCTTCAAAATGGCACCGATTCACCATCATTTCCAAAAACTGGGCTGGCCCGAAACGAAGATCGTGCTGCGATTTTGGATTATCTCACTCATGTGTGCCTTGGTTGGCCTCGGCACGTTGAAGCTACGTTGATTATACGATGTTAACCGCTCCTCAATTTCTCGTTCCTTTGATGCAAGCCCCCGTAGCGGTGCTTGGCGGGGGAATAAGTGGTCGTGCGGCAGCGAAACTCATCGAAAAACTCGAAGCTTCGGTCGTGATTTATGATCAAGCGGGAGGGCAGGGAGTCGAAGAGGTATTTCAAGCGAACCAGCACCGCTTGTTGGTGGTTTCCCCCGGTTTTGAGCTCGATCACCCTTGGGTGATGGAAGCACGTTCGGCGGGATTGGTTTGTTTGGCTGAAATTGATTTTGCGTCATTGTTTTGGCGCGGAGAGGTCGTCGCAGTGACCGGAACCAACGGTAAAACGACCCTTACAGAGTTTCTGAGTTTTGCGCTAAACGCGGCGGGCCGCGATGCCTGTGCCGTGGGGAATGTGGGCAATGCCTTCAGTGAGGTCGTGGCGAAACGTGATGGTGGTGCTCCCGACTCGATCGCCATTTGTGAAGTGAGTTCGTTTCAGGCGGAAGCCCTGCACCATTTTCGAGCTGATGCCGCAATTTGGACGAACTTTGCCGAAGACCATCTCGAACGGCACCAATCGATGACGGCCTACTTTATGGCGAAGTGGCGGGTATTGGAACGAGCGATCGGAGGGCAAGTGTTTGCCGGTTCAAGCGTGGCTCGGGTAGCCGAGGACTACGGGCAATCTTTACCGGAATCGGCTATCATCGATACCGAAGAATCCGCCGGAGATATTTTGCTCCGGGGAACGGCTTTCGAAGGCCAGCCTCAGCGCGAGAATTTTATTTTGGCCGCAGCCTGGTGGAGGGCGGCCGGTTTGCGCGAACCAGTATTATACGCAGCAGCTCAGAACTTTGCGGTCGGCCCTCACCGGTTGGCGCGGGTGGGCGAGTATGGTGGTGCGGTCTGGTGGAATGATTCGAAGGCGACAAATTTCCATGCCACCGAAGCGGCGCTTTCGCATTTTGGGGGTAAAGTAATCCTAATTGCTGGTGGTAAGTCGAAAGGGGGGGACGTGGCTGCTTTTGTAGAACGTATCCAATCTCGCCTGAAACACGTGTTGTTAATTGGCGAGACGCGCAATATTCTGGCGACACTTTTTGGAGCGGCTGGGGTGTCCCATCAATCCTGTGCCGACTTAGCCGAAGCCGTGCGGAGGGCCAGCGAGATCATTGAGCAGGATGACGAAGTCCTGTTAAGTCCCGGGTTCTCCAGCCTCGACCAATTTTCTGGTTATGCACAACGCGGCGATACCTTCGTGCAGGTATTGAAATCGGTCATCTTTTCATCCTAGTATTTTAAATCAATCCTCCGAACCTCACTCTCGTCATGAAGCTACTTAACATATTAGGCGCCGTCGTTGCCGTTCACATCGCTGTGCTGGTTCTGGCCATTGCCATTCCCGGCTGTCGCAATACCGACCGGACTCCTGCTCCAATTGCGGGAAACGATGATGCGAATTTCCCCGCAACTTCATATGGTTCGTCACCCATATCTTCCGCACCGGAGATGACCGATGCCGACCTGAATCCGCCCCTCGCATCTGATGTGCCTTTGACTTTTGACCCGAACGCGACGGCCGTCGGGGCCAACGGTCGTTCCAGCCCAACGCGCCCGAACTCAGCGGTTGGCACGGCTTTACAGACGCAATCGGTGGTAGCAGATGTGCGCCCGGCCGAAAATTACACGGTGCAACGTGGAGATAACCTTTGGTCACTTGCTAAGAAAAATAGCCTGACGGTGCGCGAACTCGCCTCTGCGAATGGTTTGCCGGCCGATGCGGGTTTGCGAGTTGGTCAGATGTTGATCGTTCCGGGTAAGACGATAGCAACGCCGTCGTTCTCGTCGAATGTTACACCGACGGCAGACGCGACCTCTAGGACTTACGAAATTCGACCCGGCGATACGCTGGGTAAGATCGCCCAAGCTCACGGCACCACGGTTCGAGAACTGAAAGCCTTCAATCGCTTGACGAGTGATATGGTCCGGGCTGGTTCAAGGTTAGCAATTCCCGAAACAGCACCGGTGACTCCAGCCGCTGCGAACGATTCTCCAGCAGCGGTTTCAGCGCCTGCAGCATCCGTTGCAGCTGGTGCGTTTAAGCACACCGTAGCGCCGGGAGAAAGCCTCACCGTGATCGCCAGTCGATACGGGGTTAAGATCGGCGATATCGCATTGGCCAATAAAGTGCGCGACCCGTCCTTGATTCGCCCTGGTCAGGAATTGGTAATCCCAGGGTGGGAAGCACCAACGGAACCACCAGAGGAGTCCGCAATCACGACTGTGACAGAATCCCCATCCTCTGAGGCTCCCGTCGAGGATTTGGATGCGGGATTTGGGGATAAAGATGTGACTAATATTCCGGTGATCACAGTCGAGGAGCCGATCAAGACGATCGGTGGCACGACTGAAGACAGTCCTCCGGTTTTCGAATAAGCGCAGTTCCTCCTTCACCAATTACCCCTCCTATGCCTCGCTCCAAGCCTTCCTCCGTTCGCCGCTCAGCCGTTAATCCAGGGATGTTAATTGTCGTATGTGCGGCGGCGTTGTTTGTGCTCGGGCTCCCCACGTTATTCAGTGCGACGGCCGCATTCAAGCAGGGTCCTTTTTTCTATCTTATAAAACAAATCATCGGTGTTCTTGGAGCGACCGTCGCGTGCGTGGTGGTGAGTCGGTTGGACCTCGAAGGGATGCGTCGCTTTTCGTGGATTTTGGGAATCGCGGCGATTGTGGCTCTGATTCTTACCGCCATCCCCGGCGTCGGAATTTCGGTTAATGGCAGTCGGCGTTGGTTGGGCATCGGTTCGTTACGACTCCAAGCATCGGAGTTCTCCAAACTTGCGATGGTTTTCTGCGTCGCGCATTATCTGGGGATCAATCAAAGTCGAAGAGGCGAATTCTACCGTGGTTTTGTGGTGCCGATCGCGATTGTTTTCACGTTCACGGGACTCGTGGTATTACAGCCAGATTTCGGTACCGCCGCCCTGATCATGACCGTGGGATTGATTTTGGTTTTTCTAGCGGGCACGCGCTGGAGTTACATCCTTCCAGCGGTGGGTGGAGTGGTTGCCATGTTTGCGGTGTTAATAATCAATAACCCCAACCGACTTCATCGACTTACCGCTTTCCTTGATGTTGAAGGCAACAAGTTGGGCGGCACGTATCAGCTGTATCAATCTCTAGCTGCATTCGCGGTGGGTGGCGTTGATGGTGCGGGAATCGGGCAAGGCCGTCAGCAGATTAATTTTCTACCTGAAGCGCATACCGACTTTATTTTTGCGGTGATGGGGGAAGAACTCGGGTTGCCGTTCACGCTCGCCGTGGTGGTGCTGTTTTCGGGGATCTTTTTTTTGGGCTTACTGCATCTGCGAAAAGCGCCGAACCTGTTTCAGTTTCTTTTGGTTACGGGGTCGATTCTCTTAATCACACTTCAAGCGATCATCAATTTGGGGGTAGTTACGGGAATGTTACCCACCAAAGGTATGTCGCTGCCATTTATCAGTGCCGGACTTTCGAATCTACTACTCATGGGCATGTTAATGGGCGTGGTTTTAAACACCGCCCGCACCTGGACCAAACCCGTGCTACTCGGCCGAGAACGCACGATGGAGGAGGTCGTGGCATGAGCCGGTTCCTGATTGCCTGCGGAGGAACGGGTGGTCATCTGGCTCCGGGTATTGCATTGGGGCAGTGGCTGAAGCGCCAAGGTCACCGACCATTACTACTCATTTCCAGTAAGCGGATTGATGCTCGCCTGATTCAGAAATATCCGGAATTGGATTTCGAAGTAATTCCGGGGGCACCCTTGTTAATGGGGGCGTTAGGTTTGGTGAAATTCGGGCTGCAACAAACCCGAGGACTTTTCTTTTCGTGGCGACTCATTCGTCGCGAACGTCCCGTAGCGATCATCGGATTTGGCGGATTCACCACCGCTTCAATTATAGTCGCGGGATGTTTGCGGGGTGTGCCCGTAGCCTTGCATGAAGCCAATCGGGTGGTGGGACGAGCAGTGCGATCGTTAGCTCGATTTGCGGATCGGATTTACGTGCCACGCGGTGTTGATCTCGAAGCGGTTGGGAGAGAGAAAATTCGCCACTCTGGTTTACCGGTTCGAGATGAGATTTCACGGATGCCGCGGGGAGAAGCTGCGGAGATGTTGGGATTGGATGCGGATAAACGCACCTTGGTGGTGATGGGCGGTAGCCAAGGAGCGCAGGCGTTGAATAACTGGGCAGATCAGGTTTCTAAGGATTTTGCCCAAAAAGGGGTGCAGATTTTGGTGTTGACAGGCCCGGCGGGTGGCGCGGCGAAGACTGACTTGATAGAGAGCGACGATGGGGAGGTCGTGAGGGTGGCTCGGATCCCATTTTCTGATCAAATGTCGGCACTTTATTCGATTGGAGATTTGGTGATTTCTCGATCGGGAGCTGGCACATTGGCGGAACTGGTGCGCTGCCGGATGCCCGCGATCTTGGTGCCTTATCCTCATGCGGCGGATAATCACCAGGCGGCAAATGCTTGGGAATTTTCGCGCCGCAGCGGATCGCTCATTGTGCCAGAAGATCAATTGGATCGTTTGGCGAGTGAGATCGACTATTTGTTGTTTAGTGATTCCCGTTTGACGGCGATCGGAGTCCGGCTGGGTAAGATGGAGCGAGCTGAAGCTCTTGAGCTCATGTTTGCCGATCTTGAAGTGTTGGCCGGAGTCAGTCCCGTTGGTTCCACGTTTGCACCGTGGGAGGCTGCGACGTTGTGAATCTAGGGGAACTACCGCACCTCTTTGGTCAGTCTGTTGGCCATATTCACGCCGTGGGAGTTGGAGGTATGGGTCTCGGTCCTTTGGCAATTTTCTTGGCCGAATGCGGCTGGCGAGTGACCGGTGAAGACGCGGCGGTAAAGCCGCGCATGTTGGCGCAACTGCAGTTAGCGGGAATCGAACTTACACCCGGTGGGGATCTCCCGGATGAGGCCGATTTAGTTGTCTATTCTTCGGCGATCCCGGCGACGCATCCGACTCGGACGAACGCGGCAGAAAAGAACCTAATAGTTGTGCGACGAGGTGAATTATTGGCTGAAGTGTCCCGGAACTATCGAGTGGTGGGCATCGCTGGTTCGCATGGGAAAACGACCGTGTCCGCGATGTTGATTTCGGCGCTGCGGAGTGCCGGGAATGAAACCAGTTATATTTTAGGCGGTTTGTTTGAACGAGATGATTGGCCATCCGCGGCGGTCGGAAAAAATCGTTGGCTGGTGATCGAGATCGATGAGAGTGATGGCACGATCAATAAATTTTCCCCCGCGATCACTGTCCTGGTAAACTTGGATTGGGACCATGCGGATCAATATGACGGCATGGCGGCAATCGAGAACGCATTCGCGGGTTTAATTGCTCGGACGACAGAAACGGTTCTCGGTTGGGATAAGTGTGCGGCGACCCAGCGGGTGTTTAGTCGAGTCAGCTCGGGTGGATCACAAAAAACTTTTGGCCGGACGGGAGATTTTCGTTTGGAAGAATCAACGCCAACGGATTCTGGTATCAACTTGAACCTGGGTGGTGAGTTCAAGTCGATCGCAGTGCCGTTGCGGGCTCGCGGGGAATTTAACGCCCTCAATGCGACGGCGGCTCTCGCCGCGGTTCAACTTATGGGGTTCGAATCGTTCGACCTGGGATTACGAGAGTTCCCTGGGGTGCATCGACGCCAAACCCTACTGCACCAGAGTGACACACTCACCGTGATGGAAGATTATGCCCATCATCCGACGGAGATTGGCCAGTTACTAGAGAGTCTTCGTAACCAAGTGGGGGAAGGACGCTTGGTGGTCGTTTTCCAACCTCATCGATTCACTCGGACCAAACAGTTTAAAACCGAACTGACGGAAGTGTTATTGCGGGCAGACACCCTCCACTTACTGGAGGTCTACGGCGCCGGTGAGGCGGTTGTAATCGGGGGCACGACGGCCGATATTTTTGACGAGTTGCAGGAGCAATCTCCCCGTTTGGCGGTAAATTATGTGCCAGATAACACTGCTCATGTCATGACCCTTTTGAGTCAGTCGCGGTGTCCGGGCGACTTGGTGGTATTTGTGGGAGCAGGTGACATTGAGCATGTGGCGCGACGGTGGGTGGACGAGGTGGTGGCGGAGGAACAGGGCGTTCCGGATTGGGATACCTTGGCGGAAACATTTAGAGACGTGTTGACCGCTGAAACAAAAATCACTCGTGATGAGGTGCTCGCTTCAAAAACAACCATGCGAATCGGCGGAGCGGCGCGCGTTTATGTGGAGCCAACGAACATTGGTGATCTTCAAAAGGTGCTAGTTGAAACCGCCCGGCGATCCGTTACCCCGTTTGTATTAGGACGCGGATCGAATTTACTGGTGCCTGATTCCGGCGTGAACGGTGTGGTGATTTCATTGCGACGGACCGAGTGGGAGACCTTTGACATCCTGAATGATGGCCGCGTGCGAGTCGGTGCGGGATTGCGATTGAAGAATCTTTGCGGACTTGCCGCAAAAGCGGGACTCAGTGGATTCGAATTCTTGGAGGGGATTCCCGGCAATATTGGAGGTGCTCTGCGGATGAACGCAGGGGCGATGGGTGGCTGGATGTTTGACGTGGTGGAAGAAGTGGAGGTACTGACCCCCACCGGACTGTCGCGGACGTTTTTGAAATCGGAAATGCACACCGGTTATCGTCACTGCACCGAACTCGCCGATACGATTGCGATCAGCGCGGTGTTGAAGCCGCACGCGGTGAGCGAGTCAGATTTGGTGGGGCGGCAGATCGATGTTTATCGCAGTAAGCGACAGGAGTCTCAGCCCCGGGAACCGAGTGCGGGCTGCATTTTCAAAAACCCTGAGGGTGATTCGGCCGGTCGGCTGATCGAGGTCTGTGGTCTCAAGGGTGAACGTATTGGTGATGCCGAAGTCTCAATGGTTCATGGCAATTTTATCGTAAATCGGGGCCGGGCGACCAGTAGTGAAGTGGTCGATCTCGTGCGCCGGGTACGGGCAGAAGTGAAGCGTCAAACGGGAACCGACCTGCAACCCGAGGTGTTGTTGTGCGGTGCGAAATGGGAGGACTTACTATGAGTGACGTGTTTGAGCCGCGAATCGTGGTGCTGGCTGGGGGAGTTTCGACCGAGCGTGAAGTTTCTTTGGGATCAGGACGGGCTTGCGCCGCTGCTTTGGCACGTCGGTGGTCGACTCGATTGGTTGATGTTACCGAACGAGCTTTGCCTTTAGGTTTGGATCCGGATCACGACGTGGTATTTTCGACCCTGCACGGCACGTTCGGTGAGGATGGCGGTATGCAACAACTGTTGGAGGATGCGGGCTTGGCTTATGCAGGAGGAAGAGTTGCGAGCAGCCAGCTGACTTTTGACAAGGATGCCACTAAACGCCTGCTAGCTGAGACCGCCCACATGACCGTCCCGGCCGATGTGAAATTTTCCGGAACGAATAAGCCTAGTGCTGCTGACCTCATGGCAAAACTCGGTGAAGGCGTGGTGATCAAACCGAATTGCGGAGGGAGCAGCGTGGGGTTGTCGATTTGTTCGAGCCGGGCGGAAATCGAATCCGCGTTGGCGACGATCGAAGCCGGCGACTGGTTGGCGGAGCAGAAGATTGTGGGCCGCGAGGTGACCGTGGGCGTAATTCAAGGACAAGCTTTACCGGCGGTGGAGATCGTGCCGAAGTCGGGTGTTTTCGACTACGAAGCGAAATATACGAAGGGACTTACGGAGTATTTGGCGCCGGCTCCCATCGACGCTGCCCTGGCCACGAAACTGCAAGGAGAGGCGGAATTGGCCTACTCCGGAGCCGGATGTCGCGACTATGCGCGTATTGATTTTATGATTACGGAGAAAAACGACTGCTTTTTGCTCGAAATTAACACACTTCCCGGCATGAAAGAAACCAGTCTTTTACCAATGGGAGCACGTTGCGCGGGAATGGAATTCACAGAGCTGGTAGGCGAACTGGTTTCGCCTGCTATTTTGCGTCTGGTCACGCGGCTTGGTTCTGGAGGTGCCTCATGAGCGCTCCCCCTGATGATCAACCTAAAACTCGCAATTGGCGGGATATCCCGCAGGAGATTGCGCCTCGTCGTATGTCGTCGGTTGGTCGCCGTCGCTTGACGCTTGGGGCCGTGCGGACGCTGGCTTCGATTGTGGCGATTGGTGCCATTACCTGGGGTGGTTACGGAATTTGGCGGACGTTTAAAAACGATCCCCAACGACTCGCGGCGGTTTCTGATTCGCGCCCGGTTGAGGAGATTGAACTCAAGACCGATGGGGTGCTGGACCAAGAATGGTTGGCTCAAACCCTCGATATGGTGCCCACCGCGGGATTGATGGAGCTCGATCTGTATGCAATGCGTTCGAGATTGACCGCTTCGGGCCAAGTGCGCCGGGCCGTATTGGTCCGCGAATTCCCTGCCACGTTAAAAGTCATTTTAGAAGAACGGTCGCCCGTGGTCCGTCTAAAAGCCCGCCTCGGAGGCCCGGATGCGCGCACATTCATGGTAGCTCAGGATGGCACCGTGTTTGATGGCACCGGTTACGAAACGTCGCTGGTCCGCAGTATGCCCTGGTTGGGTGGCGTGCGCTTGTTGCGGGAAGGTGATGGTTTTCAACCGCTCGAAGGGATGGATCGCCTGACTAATTTGTTGTCCACCGCTCGTAATGGCGTGCCTCGTCGTTACGCTACATGGCGAGTCGTTTCATTGGCTCGCATGTCGTCGGATGGACAGATTTTGGTGCAAACGACCGACGTGCCGGAAATTATTTTTGGGGTAAGAGAGGATTTCTATTCCCAGATCGCCCGAATGGACCTGATTCTGGCGGAGACGAAGCGGCGCTCCGCCGCACCTGTGCGTTCGATCGATCTTTCGGTTGGGGCCGCTCAAGTGCCGGTTGCGCTGAATCAACCCACCACTAACACACCCGATATTTCATTCTCTCGTTAACTGACCAACCCCGCATGACCCGCCCGTGAGATCTAAATCCCGATTCATTGGAGCCGTCGAAATTGGCACCTCCAAAGTAGCTGTATTGATCGGTGAAATGGTGCGCGATGGCAGCGTGAATCTAATTGGGTTTGGTGAGTGTCAGGCTCACGGCGTAATCAAAGGTTTGGTGACCGATTTTAAATCGGCGAGTGATGCCACCCACAGTGCCTTGTTGATCGCTGAGCAGAATGCTGGGGTGAAAATCGATGAGGTGTATCTCGCCCAGAGTGGTGGCCACCTGGAAGGATTTTATAATCAAGCTTCGGCGAGTGTGAATGCGGCCGATAACACGGTGAGCCAGCTCGATATCGATACCGTTTGCCGCCTCGCCAAAGCCAAGGCGCTTCCGGAGGGTCGCACCGTGGTGCACCACATCCGTCGACCCTTTTACGTGGACGGCAAGATGGTGGGGGCAAACCCGGAACACCTTCACGGCCAACGACTCGAAGTCGGTTATTGGACCGTGCATGGTTCCGAGTCGGTCATTGCCAACAGCATTCACGTCATTCGCGGTTTCAATGTTCTGGTGGGCGATATGATTCTTTCGAGTCTTGCCGCCGGCACCATGATGACTACGCCCCAGGATCGTCAGCATGGAGCGCTGGTCATCGATATTGGCGCGGGCACGACCGATTTTGTGCTCTATCGTGATGGCGGACCTTTTATGACCGGATCGGTTCCGGTTGGAGGGAGTCACCTGACCAACGACCTCACTCTCGGACTACGCGTGACCGAAGGGCAGGCCGAGAAACTGAAGATCCGCCACGGCCGCGCTATCACCATGAGCCGGGATAAGAGCGAGAAAGTTTGGCTCAATGGAGATTTTGCGATTGGTGACCGGCAATTCCCTCGACGAGCGATTGAATTAATTACGGAAGCGCGTGTGCAGGAGATTTTTGAAGTTGTGAAAAAGAAGTTGGGCGCGGAACTGGCGCCCGAACTGTGTGCGGCCGGGGTATTCCTCACCGGAGGCACGGCAAAACTTCCGGCCATTGCCGATGCGGCGACCAAGGTTTTCGGTATCCCCGCCGTATTGGGCGAAATGCCTCCAGGCATGGACGACAAACTCAACCGTCCTCAACATGCGACGGTGCTGGGTTTGCTCCATTTTGGTCTCCAAAATCGCGCCGGCACCGGTAGCGGCCGGCAGCGCTCCCGCGGATTGCTGCAGAAACTCTTCACGAGCTCCTGATGTCACTCGAAGAACACGAACTCCCACTTCCGCCCCCCTCGGCCGATGCGATGACTGATCGTAGCGTGTCGATCAAGGTGCTTGGACTCGGTGGAGCCGGTAGCAATGCCGTCGATCGTCTCAAGATGGATGGACTCGATCGTCTGCGACTGGCTGCGATCAACACGGACCTGCAGGCGTTGAACAGCTCACCGGTGGAGGAGAAGGTATTGATTGGCTCTTCCGTCACCCGAGGTCTGGGAGCGGGCGGCGATCCCGAAATCGGTTACGATGCGATTGAAGCGGACCGGGAGAAGATCGCCGAAGTGGTGGAAGGTTGTGATCTGATTTTCCTGATCGCCGGAATGGGGGGAGGCACCGGCAGTGGCGCGGCTCCGACTGTCGCAGAGGTGGCGGCCGAATCCGGCGCACTGGTAATCGCGTTTGTTACGATGCCATTCACCTTTGAAGGACCGCGTCGCACCAAACAGGCCGAGCAAGGCTTGATCGCATTGCGCGCGAGTTGTGATGCCGTGATCCCGTTGCCCAATGACCTGTTACTTCAAGAGGCGGCAGAAGGGGAGACGGCTCTCGATTCATTTGCCCGGGCCGATGATTGGATCGGTCGCGCCGTGCGATCGGTTTGGGCGATGCTCTTTCGGACTGGCCTGATTAATTTGGATTTCGCCACGTTGCGGCAGGCTTTTCAGACCCGTGGCGGTAAAACCCTCTTCGGTCTGGGTAGCGGTTCGGGCGATGATGCTTCGATGGCGGCGTTGGCTAGCCTCGATCAATGTCCATTGCTCGCGACTCCCGAACATTCGCGGAAGGCTGACCGATTGTTGGTCAATATTGTCGGTGGCACCGATCTGACCCTGGCGAAGGTTAATGAGATCATGGGTGCGGTGACGGAGCGGTATGGTCGCGAATCCCACGTGATCATGGGCGCGGTGATCGATGAGGATCTTCAGGGGCGGGTGGAAATTTGCGTGATTGGCACGAGTGACATTGGTGGCCGGATGCCCGCTCGACGTATTGTTTCACCCTTTGCCGCCGCGTCAGCCCAACGGTCGAATCCTCCCTCGGTGGCAGCTAAACCCGCTGGGCCCAGAACCGCGGCCGAAATCAAAGTTCACGACGCCACGGTCCTCGCGGAAGCGAAGGCGCAGGACGAGTTTCTCTTCCAATCGGTCTCGGACAACCGAGGGACTTTTGAGCGAACGGACCGTAACCTCTTCGAAGGTCATGATTTGGATATCCCCACTTACTTGCGTAAGGGCATTAAAATCAGCGTTTGAATATTATGAATGGTTAACGAATCCCCCCCCTTGGCAAGTGGAAGGTAATGTGCACGCTGTTCCCATATGTTTATCGATGAATGTGTCATTAAAGCTTATGCCGGCGACGGAGGTCGCGGTTGTAGCAGTTTTCGGCGCGAGAAATACGAGCCGCTGGGTGGCCCGAACGGCGGCGACGGGGGCAAAGGCGGCGACGTCGTGCTCGTGGGCAATGAAAATACCAACAATTTGATCGATTTCAAATACAAGCCCCACTGGAAGGGTGAACGTGGTGGCCACGGATTGGGTAAGGATTGTGACGGTCGAGAAGGGAATCCAAATGAACTGCGAATGCCCTTGGGCACGATCGTGACCGATGAGGCGACGGGACGGATCGTCGCGGAGGTGGTCGCCGCAGATCAACGCGTGATCCTCTGCAAAGGAGGCAACGGCGGCTTTGGTAACAAGCACTTCAAGACATCGACTAATCGGGCTCCCCGGCGCTCAAATCCGGGGGAAGAAGGAGAAGCCGGCATCTATCGACTGGTGCTAAAGAGCATCGCCGACATTGGATTGGTGGGATTTCCCAATGCCGGAAAATCGTCGCTCACCCAACGAATCACCCGCGCACGTCCGCGTACCGCGGCTTACCCTTTTACGACGCTGCATCCGCAAATAGGCGTCATTGATTTCCCTGATATATATGAGCGCCTACTCTTGGCTGATGTGCCCGGATTGATTGAAGGTGCCAGCGATAATCGAGGGTTAGGGCATCGCTTCCTGCGGCACATCGAACGGTGCACCGTGCTCATGTTTATGATCGATATGGCCGCAGTCGATGGTCGGGAGCCGGCCGAAGATTACGCGACATTGTTGGCCGAACTAGGAGCCTACGATGAATCGCTGCTCGTCAAACCGCGAGTCGTTGTCGCCAACAAGATGGATCTACCCGAGTCGGCAGATCAGTTGGTCGCCTTTCGCGAAAAGCATGAGGTCGAGATTATTCAGATTTCCTGCCAGGAGGAGACGGGCCTCACCGAACTTAAAGACACTCTGCGCACTCGAGTGCGCCAGCACGCGGTCGCTCCGGTGGCTGAATCGTAAACGCCAAACAGCGTCCAGTAAACCAGGCGCGGCATTTCTACGGGGCGGTTGACGAAGAGTTTGGACCGCATGGTCTGGCCGGCGTAGCCAGCGAGAGGCAGGGGAGCGATGAAGGCGAAGAGGAGGTAGTAGCCGGGAGAGCGAACCGGCGAGGCGGTGATCCGGCGCCCTGAATTCGAGCAATATGATCGCATCCCGAGAGCGTATCGGTGGGCGGTTTCGAGGTCTGTCACGGTATCAGCCGCGGCCCGGATGTCGGCTACGATTTGGGGGTCGAGTCGGCTATCGGCTTGCCATTGGCGGGCGAAGGAAAGATAAACCAGCGCTGTCACCACGAATGCGGCGTAGAGGACGAGCAATAGGAATTTGGTCTTAAATGTTTGAGTCGGGAGTGGAGTGTGACCGTGTGCTGGGAAGCGGGACTCTGGGTGAAAACTAATCCCAAATCGCACCGTTCTTTTATCCATAGATGCCGCCGCCGAGTAGGCGATTGTCGTCATAGAGGGCGAGAATCTGACCGGCGGCGAGTCCGCGTTGGGGGGTGCGGAAGGTGATGGTGGCTGACCCAGAGTTGTCGGGATCGGGCGTGAAGGTGAGAGGCACCCGGGGATCGCGGTAGCGGACTTTGCCTTCGAGTTCGGTAGATTCGTTGGGGGGATTGGAGATGTTCCAATGTAGGTGATGAACCGTCGAGGTCGTGGTGAAGAGCCCTGGGGCGGTGGGACTGTCGAAGGCGACGAGTAGAGCGCGGTCGGAGGCTCGTTTTCCAACGACGACGTAGGCTTCGCCTTCGGTGTTTGAAGGGACACCAATGCCTTTGCGTTGGCCGAGCGTGTAGTAGTGAAGTCCCTGATGTTCACCGAGCGTGCTTTCGTCGGTGGCCCGAACGATGGGGCCGGGATCGTCAGGAACGTATTCACGTAGAAAATCCTGCATCTTTACCTGCCCGATGAAGCAGATGCCTTGGCTGTCCTTCTTGGTGGCGTTGGGCAGGCCGGCGTCGAGCGCGATGCGGCGGAGATCCGGTTTGGCGAGGTGCCCGATGGGGAAGCGAGCGGTGGCAAGTTGAGCCTGATCGAGGAGGGCAAGAAAGTAGGTTTGATCTTTGTTGGAGTCGGCGCCTTCGAGCATCTGCCAGTGACCGCTTGGATCGCGGCGGCGTTGTGCGTAATGTCCGGTGGCGACGGCGTTGAAACTGTGGTCGCGGGCCCATTGAGCGAAGACTCCGAATTTGATGTCACGATTGCACATCACATCGGGGTTCGGGGTGAGGCCACGCCGGTAGCCGTCGAGTAGGTAGGCGACGACCCGATCGCGGTATTCCTCCATCAGATTGACGACTCGAAACGGGATTCCGAGGTGCTCCGCGACGGCCCGAGCATCGACGATATCCTGTTCCCAAGGGCAATCACCGATGATCTCGTCCTCGTTGATCCAGTTCTTCATGAAGGCCGCTTCCACCTCAGCCCCCGACTGTTTGAGCTGTAGGGCCGCGACAGCGCTATCAACTCCGCCGGATAAGGCTACCAGGATGCGGTCAGTTTGGCTCACGTTTCAAGCGGTGTTTCTTGGCTCTAGGATGTCAACGCCACTCCGAATGAATCCAATTCATGACTGCAGATTAGTGCTCTTGGCCAAATTGGCTGATTTGGAACCACTCCCAAATTTCCAGCAGGAGGTTGCGTTCGGTTTGATATATGGTCGTTTCCAGACCTTTCATCGATTCACTGCGGGCGAGTCGCGTCTGCGCGAGGTGAAGATCGACAGATAGCTGGGAGTAGCGCACGGCCCGGCGGGCGAGGTCACCTAGCCGTGATGCCGGCGAGTAGCGCCGCACTGGCCAAGGAAAGAGCCAACGAGGCTAGTTTGACGAACGGTTAGAGGGCACTCTCGGCTTCAATCAAATGAAGCGCGGCGGTCAGAGCCGCGATGACCGCGGTGATGGTCAACGTATTGGCAGCCCTGCGCCAGAGGCGCACGCCGTTGTGGGCCCTTTTTGCGGCCCTAGTGTAGTAGGAGGTTTGGCCGCTGATCCGGTTGGCGAGATAGTCCTCCTTCAGCTCCTCTCGGGATTTGGGTTTAGGCGGGTGCAACAGGCGGTTGAGGCGCAAACTTCGTTGCAGGCGAATGAATCCGGGAAACTGGCGAGAGAATAAGAGGCGTTTGGGATCGGGCAGAGGCCAAACGGCCATGGCGGCGTGCAGTAGCTCGGCCTGCATGCGATGATGAATCCCCGCGTGATTCACGCGGTGAGCCACCCAGGTTGATATTATAACTGCGATCACGAGAATGCCCATCTTGGTCCAGCCGGCAATCTCCTGAAGCATCTTTGGGTCTTGCCAAAGCAGTCCCACAATTGCGACGACGGTGGCAATCTGATGGAGCCAAATGATGGACATCCTCAAGGACTGCGCCCACGGGCGATGTCTATTGGCTTCACCATCGTGGTAGCGGTAGAGCTTCTCCACCGCCTCAAAACCAGTGGAATCATCCTCCAGAAATGCGGGAGGAGTCAGCGGAGAGTGAGCATCTTCTCCGTGGGGAATGCGCTCGGTCGTCATCTCACCGGTATTCATATCGATGATTACGAGGGGGCGTTGAATTTCACGGGCTTATTCAATCACTCCACCGGTGCCACCGGTGAGACCGGGCTCGCCATCCCAAACGGCTAATACCACGTCAGACTCGTCTACGGTGCGCAGACCACTTTCGAGGAACGCGTGATCACGATGTTCGGAGTCGTGCTCCACCACCCGACGGACGGAGCGAGCGAGCAGGGGTTTGGTTCGAGCCCATTCTTCGGCGGTAAAATCTTTTTGGAACTCATCTTCGTGGAAGGGAAGCAGCAAGGTCCATGGCAACTCGCGTTTCAGGCTTTCTTCGATGAACAAGGTGTCGGCGTCACAGGCAGCAGACGAAACGGCGGCCAAGGGCGAGCCGGTGCGGTCCGCGATCAAATCGAGTGCCTCGGCAATGGCCTGCTTAATCTTATCGGGGTAGGGGAGTTTACGCTTTCCGGTAAATCCCACGAAAGTCCACTCATGGAACGACATATACATATAATCGGAACGAGATTCCTTATGCCTTGCGATCAAAAACGAAATGCAACCATGGGTGCAGTGCGACTTGGCCTCGGGTGTTTGGTTGATTGCGGTCGGTTTGGGACGGGTTGCGCGCGGTAATTTACGTCGAATATAAATTCCGCCTTGTGCGAAGGAAGCGTGGCGGGATGCTGCGTGGTCACACCGCATGTCGCATCGCGCTAATCATATCGTCCAAGCATGGTTAAATTCACCCACTCAGGGGGTGTTGGAGTTGGCGCATGATTGGAAGGCGAGGCACGCTCCGCCGACCCGTTTCAGCGGAGGATTACAGGTGGCGTCGGTTTCGCGGGTGCCTGATCATACCTATGGGCGCGAGAGCGGGTATTTTGTTACCCATGGCGGGCGGATATTTTTTTTCCTACCGCGAAACGTGCATCCGCGACCGTATGCCTTGCGCGCACCGCTATTTTTGGTCGGCGATTTCAACGGTTGGAGCGAAGCCATCGGAGACGAAGCGTGGCAATTAGTTGAGGCATCGTTGGACGGTGAACCGGTTTATTTGTGGGAGGGCGAGGCCCAGAAATTTTATGGATCGCCGGGGCAGCGTTTTAAGTTTGTGACCGAGGAGGGCCATTGGTTTCCGGTGCCGCGAGATGCGCCAAACGCGGTCGATGATGGAGAGAATAATTTCAACCGGGTAATCGATCCCGAGCGCACGGGGCGGCACCTCTTCAAATTCGAGTTATCCGATCCGGTGGATTTGTCGCAGCCGTGGCGGGTTCATTGGACGGCGCGCGAAGGAGCCCATTCGGTGCCGTTACGGCCGGGAGCCTATTTTCATCAGCTTGCAACGGATTTACCGCTGGGGGCTTTGGTGGGCAAAAATAGCACGGTGTTTCGTTTGTTCGCACCGCGGGCTCGAACGGTGCAGTTGAGATTGAACGATACGACTGAGGCGGAGAAGACGATCGATCTCGAGCGACGTGCGGCCGGCTCGGAGGGTGATCGGGCGGTGTGGGAAATCGAAGTGCCGGGTGATTGGGCGGGGTGGCAATACAGTTACCGAATCGATGGACCCACGGATGAATTCGGCATGTTCGATCCCGCTCAGCCGGTGCTCGATCCTTATGCCAAAGCGGCGCTCGGTCGCGAGGGACCAGGACTGGTAGTGGCGCCTAGCCCGTGGGAGCCGGATGGATTTAAGACGCCGGCATGGCAGGATCTGGTAATGGCTGAGGCGCATGTGCGCGATCTGGCGGCATTGGCCACGACCGATGCGACGCCGGCAGAACGAATGGGATTTCGCGGGCTGCAGAAGTGGGTCGAGCATCCGGGATTTTATCTTCATCAATTGGGGGTCAATTGCGTGGAGCTGCAACCGGTGCAGGAGTTCGATAATGAAACGGTCGACGAATACCATTGGGGCTACATGACCAACAATTTCTTTGCGCCGGAGAGCACTTATGCGCTCGACCCGGCCAAGGCATCGGGGATCGGCGAGCTGCAGGATTTAGTATCGGCGTTTCACCGGCGGGGGATGGCGGTGGTGCTCGACGTGGTTTACAATCATGTTGGGGTGCCGGGGCATCTGATGTTCGTGGATAAACTCTATTACTTCACCACGAACCGAGCCGGTGACTTGATGAACTGGAGTGGTTGCGGCAACGACCTCCGGGCTGATGCGGCGATGGCGAAACGACTCATCATCGATAGCTGCCGCTACCTCATCGAGACGTTTGGCATCGATGGCTTCCGGTTCGATTTGGCGGAGCTGCTGGGAACGGAAGTGCTCGAAGATATCGAGATCGCCCTTAAGAAGGTGAAACCGGATGTGATCTTGATCGCGGAACCGTGGAGTTTCCGCGGCCACATCTCGGACCAGCTGGCCGACACGGGGTGGGCATCGTGGAACGATGGTTACCGCCGGTTCTTGAAGGACTTCGTCCGCGGTGAGGGATCACGGGAGCAGTTTGCTTACTACTTAAAAGGCTCGCCCTGGCACTTTGCGCATTGGCCGGCGCAATCGATCAACTACGTGGAATCGCACGATGATCGCACTTGGATCGACGAGATCACCGAAAACGAGGATGGCAGTGGTCATTTGCCAACGGCTAACGATCGGCGACGCACCCACTTGATGGCGTCGGTGCTGTTTTCGTCGATCGGGATCCCGATGATTGGAGCGGGTCAGGATTTTCTCCGTTCCAAGCATGGGGTGAACAACACCTATCAACGGGGCGACTTAAACGCCCTCGATTACCGGCGCATGGAGCGGTTTCCCGGCACGCACGCGTATTTTTCTGATTGGATTGCCTTCCGCAGATCGGCCCATGGGGAGCTTCTGCGGCACTATTCCCGGGCTTCGGAGGCGTTTTTTGCCTTTTGGTATGCTCCCGATTCGCTCGCAGCAGCGGTTTTATACAACGCGGACGGCCCGCAGGGTGAGCAGCAACTTTTGCTTGCCGTTAATCCGACGCTCCACGACGTGGAAATCGAGATTGGCGAGGAAGTAGCCGAAGGGGATTGGTTGAAAGTCGCAGACCACGAGCGTTTTATAAATCCGAATCATCCGGTGCCGCCTGTGAATATCCCGGAAAAACTATGGCTGCCGGCGTTGGGTTGCGGGCTGTGGCGCCGGTCAGATTGAGCTAATTTGCCCCTCAAGCCGGGGAGGAGTGGGGGCCAAATCGCAAAACCCCTTGCCAAGGGCAATCCCGCTCACTTCCCTCGTCATTCCTGCGTCCAGATGACGTGGGCTAAACTAATTCAGTATCTAACCCATTACATTGGAGTAACCCATGGCAGTAAAAGTAGGCATTAACGGTTTTGGTCGTATCGGGCGCTTGGTATTTCGCGCCCTCGTTGAGCAAGGTTTGCTCGGTGAAACTCTCGACGTTGTGGCCGTGAACGATCTCGTTCCCGCCGACAACCTCGCATATCTTCTTAAGTATGACTCTACTCAGGGTCGCTTTAACGGCACCGTCACCAGCAAGAAGTCCTCCCCGGACGCCCCTGCCGATGACATTTTGGTTGTTAACGGCAAAGAGATCAAAGTCCTCGGCGAACGTGCCGGCCCCGCCGCCCTTCCTTGGGGTGAGCTCGGAGTCGATCTCGTGATCGAGTCCACGGGTCTCTTCACTCAAGACACCAAGGCCCAAGGTCACATCGACGCTGGCGCTAAGAAGGTCATTATTTCCGCTCCTGCCAAGGGAGACGTCGCCACCATCGTGATGGGCGTCAACGACGGCACCCTCGACGTCAAGACGACCAACCTCATCTCCAACGCTTCCTGCACCACGAACTGCCTCGCGCCGATCGTGCACGTGCTCCTCAAGGAAGGCCTCGGCATCGAAGAGGGTCTCATGACCACCATCCACTCCTACACGGCGACCCAAAAGACGGTCGACGGTCCTTCCCCGAAGGACATGAAGGGTGGCCGCTCCGCCGCGATCAACATCATCCCTTCCACCACCGGTGCCGCTAAGGCCGTGGGCCTCGTTTGCCCTGAGGTGCAAGGTAAGTTGACTGGTATGTCCTTCCGCGTTCCGACCCCGACGGTTTCCGCCGTCGATCTGACCGTGAAGACCACCAAGGATACCTCCCTCGCTGAGATCAACGCGCTCCTTAAGACCGCGTCTGAGACTTACCTCAAGGACATCTTGGGTTACACCGAGGACGAAGTTTGCTCTAGCGACTTCATCCACGATCCTCTATCGTCGATCTACGACGCCGGCTCGTCCATTGAGCTCAACAGCCGATTCTTCAAGCTGGTCAGCTGGTATGACAACGAGTGGGGTTATTCCAACCGCGTCGTCGATCTCGCCAAGAAGATCGCCGCGGAGATCTAAGCAGCGACTTCGTCGCCGCTCAAAAGTAGCGAGTAGTGGGTAGCGAGTAGTGAGCATTCTTTGAAGCTCCTGCCGCCCCGCTGCTCGCTCTTCTTTTTTCGGTTCCTAGCTACTCACTACTTGCTACCCGCTACTCACTACTTCCGAAACCATGTCTTCTTTCCAATCCATTCGCGATCTCACGCTCGCTGGTAAACGCGCTCTGATCCGCGTCGACTTCAATGTCCCGCAAGACAAAGCCACGGGTGAAATCACCAATAACCAGCGTATCGTTGCGGCTCTGCCGACGATCCAGCATGCGTTGGCCCAAGGCGCTTCGGTTGTTTTGATGAGCCACCTCGGTCGTCCGAATGGTCAGGCCAATCCTAAGTTCACGCTTCAGCCCATCGCCACCGAGCTGGCCAAGCTCCTCGGTCAGGAAGTGCTATTTGCCGAGGACTGCGTGGGCGCAACCGTCGAGGCTCAAGCCGCCGCGCTCCAGCCCGGTCAAGTGCTCCTACTCGAGAATCTCCGCTTCCACATTCAGGAAGAGGGTAAGGCCAAGGCCGAAGATGGTTCCTCGGTCAAAGCCGATGCCGCCGCAGTCGAGGCCTTCCGCGCGAGCCTCTCCAAGATGGGTGATGTCTACGTGAACGATGCCTTTGGCACCGCGCACCGCGCTCATTCCTCCATGGTTGGGGTGAGCCTGCCCGAGAAGGCCGCTGGTTTCCTGATGGAAGCTGAGCTCACCGCTTTTGGCAAAGTGCTCGATCATCCTCAGCGCCCATTGCTCGCCATCCTCGGTGGCGCGAAGATCGCGGATAAGATTCCGCTCATCACCAATTTACTCGAGAAGGCCG
This sequence comes from uncultured Verrucomicrobiota bacterium, assembly GCA_913058185.1. Lineage (GTDB taxonomy): Bacteria > Verrucomicrobiota > Verrucomicrobiia > Opitutales > Opitutaceae > Actomonas. The sequence goes on along the minus strand of CAJXQX010000014.1, from coordinate 27,107 downwards.
ACAAGATCATCATCGGTGGCGGCATGGCCTACACCTTCAAGAAGGTGATCGATGGCATGGCGATTGGTCGCAGTCTCTTCGATGAAGAGGGTGCGAAGATCGTCGAAGAACTCGCCGCCAAGGCGAAGGCCAAGAACGTCGAACTGATTTTCCCGGTCGACTACGTTTGCGCCGACGACTTCAGTCCGGACGCCAACACCCAAGCCGCTGACGATGCCTCGGGTATTCCCGACGGTTGGGAAGGCCTCGATGCCGGACCCAAGTCGATCGAACTCTACACCGCTGCCATCCTCGGATCGAAGACGATCATCTGGAACGGACCTGCCGGGGTGTTTGAATTTGAGAAGTTCGCCGGTGCTACCAAGGCCATGGCTGCGGCCGTCGCTGAAGCTACCGCCGGCGGAGCCATCTCCGTGGTCGGTGGGGGAGATACTGCGACGGCGGCCAAGCAATTTGGCGTAGCCGACAAGGTTTCCCATTGCTCCACGGGTGGCGGCGCCAGTCTCGAATTCCTCGAAGGCAAATCCCTCCCCGGTGTAGCTTTCTTGCAGAGCTAAAGCTCTGTCAGACTAGCGAGCACCGAGTAGCGAGTAGGTGAGCATTGATTGTCTCTAAATCTCCTTCTACTCGCCATTCCCTGCTACTCACTACTCACTACCCGCTACTCACTACTTTTTATAAAAAATATCATGATTCGTAAAAAACTCATCGCCGGTAATTGGAAGATGAACAAGACCTCCAGCGAAGCCGCTGACCTCGTGTCAGCTATCGTTGCCCAGGTCGGTAAAGCCAACGACGTAGACGTCGTGGTTTGCCCACCGTTCACTTCCGTTGAGTCTGTCGGCCAGACTCTCGACGGCTCCAGCGTTAAGCTGGGCGCCCAAAACATGCACCCGGAGCGCAACGGTGCCTTCACCGGAGAAATCTCCGCTGAGATGCTCCGCTCAATCTACGTGCGTTACGTGATCCTCGGACACAGCGAACGCCGTGCTTTGTTCGGCGAGACCGATGCATTCATCAACCAGAAGGTGCTCTCCGCGCTGAAGGCTGAACTGAAGCCAATCCTCTGCGTGGGCGAGAGCCTCGAAGAGCGTGAAGCCGGTTCCACCTTGGATGTCGTTAAGAACCAACTCGAAGGCGGACTCGTCGGCGTCGAAGAGTCGAACGCCACGGACGTGGTCATCGCTTACGAACCTGTTTGGGCGATTGGCACGGGCAAGGTCGCCACGAGCGAACAAGCCCAAGAGGTGCACGCGTTCATTCGCAAGCTACTCGGTGAACGCTTCACGCCTGCCATCGGCAACAAGGTTCGCATCCTCTATGGTGGATCGATGAAGCCCGGCAATGCTCCGGAGTTGTTGGCGCAAGCCGACATCGACGGTGGCCTCATTGGTGGCGCGGCGCTTGAAGCTCGCAGTTTTGTGCAGCTCGTCGAAGCCGCCCAGGCCGCGAACTGATGGACACCTGATATAGGTTCAATTTTCAATACCCGGTCGCACGATGCGGCCGGGTATTTTTTTTATTCCCTTGGGTCTAGTTCCACCCACGGATCAGTTCCTGCATCAAAACGTCCACTTTTGGGTGCTTCACGAGTGGCACGACTTGACCGGCATAAAGTGACGAGAATTCCGGATCCACCGTTACTGCGGCCGCATTTTTGATCGGCCCAGTCAGCCAGGATTGGGCGGGGAAGGGAAGTGGTGAGGCTCCCTTCGTAGGTGCGTTGGTCGACAATTCGTTCGGTAGGAATCGAGCGAAGCGCCCGGTGACCGCGCGAGACAACGTTGTTAGGCCATCGATGTTATCCAGCAGGGATTCTCGGTGGGCCGAGGTGGTGCCCGATTCGGCACAGGCGAGAAAAGCCGTGCCGATTTGCACCCCATCTGCTCCGAGTTGCTGCGCCGCCGCGACACCGCGATGATCGGCGATTCCCCCGGCCGCGATCACAGGTATGCGAACATTGTCCCGAACGGCTGGAAGCAATGCGAATGTGCCAACCAGTGAGTCCTCGGATGGACGGAGAAATGAAGGTCGATGTCCTCCGGCCTCCGCCCCGGTGGCCAGCACCATGTCCACCCCCGCTTCCTCCACTGCTACTGCCTCTGCAATGGTGGTCGCGGCAGCAATCGTGAGAATCCCTCGCTCGCGGCATGCCTTGAGGATGTCGGGTGAGGAAATTCCAAAAACGAAACTGAAAACCGCCGGAGCGGCTTCCAGCACACCCTCCATCTGTTCGTCAAAATTTGCAGGATGTTGGTCGCCCCATTCCGGAGGCTCTAGGCCGAATCGTTGGTAAACTTCTCCGTAGTGATTTCTTTGCGCGATGAATTGGGGTTCCGTGAACTTTGAGAGTTCGGGGTCTTCGTTGGATACCCATAAATTGATCGCGAAAGGACGATCGGTCTTTGTCCTAATACGGACACAGAGTTCCTTGATCTCGGTCCCGTTGAAGATGTGGGCACCATAGGACCCGAGACCACCGGAATTTGAGACAGCGGCCACGAGATCAACGGAAGAAAGCCCGCCTCCGAATGGTCCCTGAATGATGGGGTGGGTTATCTTGAGCCGCTTGGCTAATGAGCTATCTGAGTGCATCGTGGTCATGGGGTCAGGCGATTCCGCCGAAGCTGCAATAGTCGTCGAAATCCAATAGATCCGGCCAACTGTGGATGTCTGCCCGCGTTTTTTCGTGGCTGGCTATGACCCTAAAAAGTAATCCGAAAGATCCGTGTGATGAGCTGGAGCACGCGATTCTTGATACTCATTCCAGCTGATGATTTCCTAGGGACTGCGCGGCTGAGTTTGGTTGGCGGTGATCCAATCGAGAATCGCGTGGTCACCATTTCCGCGACCGATTTGTTCGCGTAGGGCATTGTGATCCACCCCCACGAATTGGAGGAATTCTTGGTCGAGCAAACAGTTGGTGTGATATTCATCCACGGTTCCAGCGAGATCGGCGCGACATTTGTCGAGTAAACGTGGAAGTAGCATGTAGCCGCCCAAACGAGCGCGAGGGCTGCGAGGGGCAGCGAATTTAAGATCCGGTCCGGTCAGAGGGGATTGGTTTGTTGTAGTCCTAGTATATTTTGGTTCAGCCGAATCTCTCGGCCAGCAAACGACTACTCATAAAGTTACAAAAGTATACTAACTTACCTAAAGTAACTTAATTATGTGGTTTCCATTTGGTAACCGGTTAAAGTGAAAAGAATCATGGTCTCACGTCGCAAAAAAACAGTTTCCGAACCGCCCGATAAGTGTCCGCTCACCGAATGTCTTAGCGTGATTGGAGGAGCTTGGACGCCAAATGTGATCTGGTATCTGAGCAAAAGAGCACGACGGTTCACGGAACTGAAAAGTGACATATCAGGCATCTCAGCCAAGATGTTGACCCAACGATTACGGCGATTGGAAATGGACGGAGTCGTGCAAAGAAATGTGATGCCGACCTCACCTCCCACGGTGGAGTATCGACTCACCTCCTTGGGTTTGGAGCTCAAGCCTGTAATCGAGGCGATTGCCGGAGTGGGCCACCGAATCAAAGAAATCCGGAATAAGCAGAAATAGTCCCGCCGATGGCGATGATGCGAGGAATAGTCAGGGCATCGAGCGCCAGGAGTGGAAGGCCAGATGACAAGAGCTGCTGAACACGTTTACCTCATGAAATTGTCATCGTGCGGTAACGAATAAGGTTGAAACCCGGGGCAGCGACCTCGGCTACATCACGATTTGTGAACCAGAACAGTTGCTTGATTGTAGCTGGGCTCTCCCGCGCCTGTGCGGGACCGGTCACCGGGCTCGTTTAGCTCAACCGGTTTAAAACCTTACCAATCGCGGCGAGGTAGTTGGGGTGCCAGAGTTCATGGTCGGCGTCCGGCACGACGGTGTAGCTGCTTTGAGTGTAGAAATCGCGCACGGCCTCGGCGCGACGGTGCATCTGGGCATCTTCATTTGCTCCCAACAGCACGTCGGCCGAGGTGACGGCGTTGCCATCGCGGAAGGATATCATCCAGCGCTGAGGTTCGTCATCGTCTTCCAGAAAGAACGGCGAAATTGAACCTAGGATAAGGTGCTTCGCTTGTAAGGCACCGAGATGCGAGTAGAGCGCGCCTAGCGAGAATCCCATTACAATCTTGCCGGCGGTTTGAGCACCGACTTGTTCGAAGACCTCAGTTTGGCCAAAGGGAGGACGTTGACCGCTCCATTCGATCTGGACGAATTCGGTCTCCCATCCCTGCGTCTGCACAAATTCAACGAATGGTTGAAAGCGCTGCTCGGCGCCAGGCATAGGGGGGACGATAGTCGGAACGGGCACAAGGTGAGAACGTGTGACCATCTGCCACGGCGTCAAATAGCCGAACGGAGTTTGATCCGGGGGAATGATGGGGTGAACTGATCAATTTTCTCTGGTTTGACCGAACGGATTATCGCACCCAGCTTTCGGGCATGAAGTTACCCCTCCGGTTATTACTCCCGTTGAGTTTATTGATTCTGGCTGGTTGCTCGCAGGCTGAACCGATTGAAGTCGCGGAAGAGATAGTCAGTTCGCCGCCTAATGTGCTCTTCATCGCGATCGATGATTTGAACGACTGGCTGTCGGTGATGGACGGGCACCCGGATGTGAAGACACCCAATATCGACCGGCTGGCGCGGCGCGGCACGCTCTTCGCCGATACGCATTGTCAGTTCCCCCTCTGCGGTCCCTCGCGGGCCAGTATCATGACCGGCCTTCTGCCGTCGACGATGGGCATCACCGATCACCTGACGGACGAAGAGGTGCAGCGGTTGGCCAAAAAACATGGCACCCCAATGCTGCACGAGTCATTTGCCCAGGCTGGTTATAAGACGATGGCGGTGGGGAAGATCTTCCATACGCACGTGCCCGAAGGCACCATCGATATGTCGGGTGGCCGGGAGCCGTTTGGGCCGAAGCCAAAACCGGGCTACAATTGGGTGAGTGATGAGACTTCGACCGACTGGCAGGCTTGGCCGGCGACGGATGAAGAAACCGCGGATTACCGCACCGCGCAGTGGGCCATCGAACGGTTGGGCGAGGATCATGATAGTCCGTTTTTACTGATGGCGGGTTTTCTTCGTCCGCATGTGCCTTGGTTTGTGCCGCCACGTTGGTTTGAGATGCAAAATCCGACCGATGAGCTGACGATGCCGGAATATGATCCGAATGATTGGGACGACATCCCGGAGTATGCTAAATCAGTGGCATGGGAGCCGCAGTATCCGACGACCGACTGGGCAATCGAAGAAGACCAATGGGCAAATATTGTGCAGGCGTATTTGGCCTGCATTTCATTCGTCGACCATCAAGTCGGCACGGTGCTGGACGCTTTAGAGGCGTCGCCCTACGCCGATAATACGATCATTTTGTTATGGTCGGATCACGGCTACCATTTGGGCGAAAAGGGAATCTTTAAGAAAGTCACCTTGTGGGACCGCTCCACCAAAGTCCCCATGATCGTCGCGGGTCCGGGGCTACCCGAAGGGCAAGTGACGCATCGCGTGACTCAACTCCTGGATGTTTATCCCACATTACTTGATCTTTGTGGGCTACCCGCCAATCCGGTGAATGAGGGCCACAGCTTGCGGCCCTTGATTGAAAATCCGCAGACCCCCTGGGATCACCCCGCGATTACGAACTTGCGGGCAGCCAACCACAGTGTGGTGACGTCAGCGTATCGATACATTCAATACGCGGATGGCAGCGAAGAGCTCTATGACCGTCAAAAGGATCCCGCCGAGTCGACGAATCTGATCGGTCGCCCCGGAGTTGTGGCGACCAAATCAGCGTTGATGCAGCACTTGCCCAAGTAGATCCGATTGCTAGATCAGGCGTCGCGCACCACGTCTCGGCGAGGAGGGAGATCGCCGACCAAACGCAAGGTGAGGGGGTAGCGATACACCTCGTCGTTGGCGGCCTTCACGACTGCGATGATGGAGAGGACGAAGGCCGCGATGGCGAGGATCCCGATGAGAAGTGCTCCGAGGCCGAAGAGGAGGGTCAGCGGCACGCAGAGCAGTGCCCACAGCACGAAGCTAATGTGAAAATTGAGGGCCTCGGCAGCGTGGACGGAGACGATCGACTCATCTTTCTTGGACACCAAGTAGATGATCAGTGGAACCAGGAGTGGCGCGCCGAAGAAGGTCGCGGCGTGACAGAGGATTGCGAGCAGACGGTGGCTCGAGTCGATGTTTGAAGGGGTGATATTTTTAGGTTCAGGCATGGTTGAAATGGACTGAGTGGAGCTTTACTCCGGGAAGTTTTCATTTAGTTACTATTTAAATACCCCGGCAACCTTTAGAAAGTTGCGTAGAATTTTTCACCCCGATTGTAACTTCGTCCAATATTTGAGCGTCTATGCTATCCATGCCCCTTATCCCCCGTCTTCTGGCTGCTCTGATGGCAGGCGTTTTATCGATAAACGCCGCATCTACTCCACCTAAACCGCTCAAAACCAAGGCTCCGGATTATCCGGCACTGAAGGTCAAAGAACCGATCGCGGGCACGGCGGTCGTGCAATTTACGGTAGGAGCAGACGGTAAGGTCACAAAACCATCGGTGAAATCCGCCGATGATGAGGCGTTTGGGAAAGCGGTTTTGGCCGTGCTTCCGGCTTGGCGATTTGAACCAGCGACCAAGGACGGTGAGGCGGTCGACAAGCGAGTTTCCATCCCGTTTCAATTTAAGCCCAATCAGAATGATATGTTGAACCGTGCTTTTGGACGCATGATTTTTAAGAAATTCGAGGGTAAGCCGATTCCGATGAGAGAACTCGGGCAACGTCCTACTCCGAAATCTCCTCCGCGAGTTTCTTACCCGAAAACAAAGATGGGTAGCGGAGAAGAACAACGCGTTCGCGTTAAGTTCCTTATCGGCAAGGATGGGAAAACCTACAATCCCGAGGTGATCGATGAGGTGGAAAATGTATGGAGACTCGCCGCAATTTCGACCATCGCCACTCGCGTATTCGAGCCCATGAAAAAGAAGGGTAAACCTCAGTTGGTTGAGGTCACCTTTCCGATCATGATCACGGAAAAGCCCCCGGAACGTGGTGGCCGGGGCGGTGGTGGCGGCGGTCGTGGGCGATAGACGACCGATCTTCAGTCCTGTTGACTGATACTGCTGATAGGAAGCCAGTTTTTAGTAGGCTGATGAAGTTGCTGTCGGCCTGCAGTTTTTGAACACGAATGGCTTTAATACCGTTACGCGATGGACCCCACCGAGCTGTGATTTCTTTGGGAGAAATCAGGGTTCAGCTATCGGTGTGAGTCTGTGGTTGAAAACTGCGTCGGAGTGGGCTGAGAAAGCGAATCGAGAAAAAACTCAGCGCTCATTCATTTCGTCCCGGTTGAAGGTCGTTCCAGGGACGACATGGTCTAGGCGAGACTATGAATCTCTGATAATTCTCCTCGGTGGGTTGGGTTTGGGCGTAGTTCGCGATCTAGTTTCTGAATAGATGATTGAGGGTGGTGCCTTCCTTGGTCGCACGCTGTCGGGCCGCTTGGATGGTCCCTCGATCGGCAGTCACCGTGAGGTTCTGTTTCATGGTGATAATCGTGCGCACGAAACTTGTGCTGGCAAGGGGGATGCCGTTCCGGAGATCAGGTAGGGGAGACCGCCTAATTCACTCGATTGGCCATCATTTGGGCCAGTTTTTCCAGAAAAGTCGTGTCGCCCGGCAACGAGGCGAATGCCGCGATCACAGCCTTGGTGCGGTCGGCGACCATGGTGCGGGAGGTTTCTATCCCGTGGAGACGCACGTAGGTCGTCTTTTCGGTGGCTTCGTCTTTGCCCACTGTTTTGCCCAATGTTGCCGTGTCGGCGGTGACATCGAGGATGTCATCGACGATTTGAAAAGCTAGTCCGAGATCCCGCCCGGCCGAGCGCAGCGTGGTCAGCTGCTCGTTCGACCAACCTGCAACCATTCCGCCCATCACTAAGGCTGTCTCGATCATCGCAGCGGTCTTGTTGAGGTGGATATAGTCGAGATCCTCGGCGGTGGCATCACCTTTGGCTTCTCCGAGCAGATCTTCCATCTGTCCACCGATCAGGCGCTGGGAGCCAGCGGCGTGGGATAATTCCCGGATCAGCGCGTGTGACAGGGTCGGGTTATCGGCGTAGGCCTTGGCCAGCAGGGCAAAGGCATGCGTGAGTAGGGAATCACCGGCCAACAGCGCGGTGGCTTCATCAAACTGGCGATGCACGGTCGCACGGCCTCGCCGCAGGTCATCGTCGTCCATGCAGGGCAGGTCGTCGTGGATCAGCGAATAGGTGTGTAAACACTCGATGGCGACCGCCGCGGGCAAGGGATCGGGCGCATTGGGCTTTGGGTCCAATTCCGCCACAGCGAGCAGTAGAGCAGGGCGCAGGCGCTTTCCGCCGGCCTCCAGACTGTAGCGCATCGCTTGGTGAAGCTGGCTCGGTCGGGTCTCAGGGGCCGGGACATGACGGTCGATGCCGGTTTCAAGGCGGCTAACAAGGGATTTTAATTTGTTTGTGACTTCCATCGGGGCTTCGCTACTTTCGGCAGCACATCGTCTTTACGTCGCAATGCCCACTCTAGAACTCGTTTGCAAACGCCTTTTCGCGGATTCCCCTTGGTTCCTTAAGTGTATCGTGGGGGCGCTCTTGTTGGTGATACCCATCGCCCAATTTTTTGTGTTCGGGTATCTCTACGCTTTGATTGAGCGCGCCCGACGCGGCGATACGGTCATATTACCGGACTGGGGGGAGTGGAAACGCCTCTTTTATGACGGAATCGTGGCATTTGTCATTTTCTTGGTCCTCGGCGTATTGCCGATCGCCGTGGCCTGGCTGCTGACGCTGCCGCTCCGCGTTTTCGATTTTGGGGTATTTGTTTACCTTCCCATGGTTCCCGTGGTGATGGTCGCGGGACCACTCGTGGTAGCAGGCATCTACCAATACCAGAAACGCGAGCAATACGCCGACGCGTTCCGTTTTCAGGTGCTGGGCGCCATGTTACGCTCCGCCCAGTCTCGTTTCGTGCTGCCGACCTTGGCGTTGATTGGACTATTAGTCGCGGGTTACCCGTTGATGACCTTCACCGTTTTTGTAGCGATGGCCGGGAGTTGGACCTATTACGCCGCGACCTACCGGATTATTGAAGAAAGCCGCCGCAGCGGCATTAAACCCTAGTTTTAGAATTTTTAGCCCTTAGATATATTATGCCGACTTACGACTACACCTGCACCAAGTGTGGCCACGATTGGGAAGTGTTTCAGTCCATGAAGGACGAGCCGCTCAAGACCTGTCCTGACTGCAAAAAGCGGTCCGCCAAACGACTGGTGGGAGCAGGAGCAGGATTGATTTTCAAGGGCACGGGATTCTATATCACCGATTATAAGAACAAGCCTCGCGGTGGCGAAGGCGCCAAAACCGAAGGCGCCAAAACCGAAGGGGCGAAAACCCCGGCAAAGACCGAAGGTGGCAAATCTACCCAAGCGGCTGGCAAATCTAACACCTAGTTTTAACCCGATCACATCATGGCCAAATCTGCAAAAAAAGTTAAGCGTGAACTCTATGGGCCGAGCTTTTTCGAAGTCACGATCGGCGCGGTGATCAGCTTGGTATTGGGGGGCGTTTTAGCCGCTGGTTATTTAATCGCTCAACCCGTGCAGACGGTGCGCTCGTTGCCCCGTGAACCCGATCCAGATCGGGTGTATTATGTGATGGGTTCGGCCCGCAGCAGCCAAGGCGGACAATGGCTGCGCAAAAAACAGATGATAAGCGAAGAAGGAGCGATTGCGATTTCCCTGACTTCGGATGAACTGAACACGTGGTATTCCTCTTCTGAAACGAAGCCCGATTCCGCAGAGGGACCCGGCATGATCTCGACCCAATCGATCAACTTTAGGCTTCATGAAGGTGCGCTTCAAGTGGGATTGCCCTGCGATATCAGTCTGCCCGGTTTCAGCCGTTCGTTTGTGGTGCAAGCGCGCGGCGGATTCTCCACGGACGGAGATCGATTCACTTTTCAACCTCAAGAAATTATGATCGGTCAATTAGCGGCCCATAAGCTGCCCATCGTTGGTGGGTTCGTGATGAATCGAATTTTTGCCGCTCAGGAAATTCCTCACGAAATGGAAGACGACTGGGATTCGCTCGATGACGTGTCGGTCCAAGGGGACAAACTCGTCCTGGTTCGCTATTAGGCGGCGCCTTCTCGGTCGCGGGTATACGATTCAGGCGCCGATTGCGTTGAGCAGTTGCGGCATATTCACGTGTTCGTGAATGAGACGTTTGATCACGGGGATTTTATCGCTGTCTCCAGGCTGAGTCTTGACCGTCATACCATTAATTTTGGAAGTCACCCGGTAGCTTTCACCCTCGGCCATGAGCACGGGAATACTGGTTTGGGCGAGTAGGGTCTGCAGTTTGCGATCAGGCTCGATGTCGTTGGTCAAAATAATGCCAGCTACCGTTCCGTCGGGTGATTGTTTGGCCGCTGAGATAGCGGCGAGAAGGATGTCATCACGGTCTCCTGGCGTGATGATGACGGTGCCGGAACGAAGATGGTCCACGATCCCCTTGGCGGTCATGGCGCCGACTACCAAACGTGAGACTCGCACGCCTTTAGCCCCTTCCGCAGCGTTGAGCCAACGGCCTTTGATTTCGGCTGAAATTTGCTGGAGATTTGGACTGGTCAGCACCTTTTGAACCGGAAGCATACCCAACAAGGGCACTCCGAGTCGCTCTAGCCCTGGACCCACGTAATCACGAATATCACCTGCTTTGGCCGGATCGACCTTGTTGATAATAGCACCAACGACCTCAACCCCAACTTGGTCAAACAAAGCCTTGTTTAGCGCCACCTCATCAATGGGTCGACCGATGCCAGCAGGACAAACAATCACCGCTTTAGCTTTGAGTATTTTCGCCACGCGAGCGTTCGATAAATCGAACACGCTCCCCACTCCGGCGTGACCAGTTCCCTCGATTAAAGTGAAATCTTTTTCCCATGAGACGCGGTCAAAGGCGCGACAGATGTCATCCTCTAATCGCGGTAGAAATTCGGAAGGAGATTTGAGGTAGCGGCGGGTGAATTTGCCGTCGATTGCGACTGGGCTCATGCTCTCGATTGGCACGTGCACTTGGTAAATCGTGTCCAGTAGCACGGAGTCTTCGTCGACTTTGTGCCCCTGGATCTCAACGAACCGTTGCCCAATTGGTTTAATGAATCCCACCCGAGGGAAAAACGATTGTAGGGCAGCAAATAAACCGAGGCAGGTCGTGGTCTTGCCGTCGTTCATGCGGGTTGCGGCGACGAATAACCGCTGTGTGGTGGTGTTGGTAGGAGCTTTCAGCAGCGGTAGCGCTGGTAGCTCAAAGGGATTGGTGTAAGGGCGCTTCATCCGACAGAATTTTCTAGAGAAGGGAATAGCTCTTCGCGGTCGATTGCTTGAATTCCACAAACCACTGCGGCACCGAAAACGTCGTGGGCACTGGAGCCGCGGCTGATTTCGGCCGCAGGTTTGGATAGTCCCGTGAGAATTTGACCAAACGCATTGGCGCCCGCGATGTGTTGCACCAGTTTGAATCCAATATTGCCACTGTTCAGATCGGGGAAAACGAGGACGTTGGCGCGACCTGCAACTGGGGATTCGACGTGCTTCGCGGTGGCGATGTAGCGATCGAGCGCCGCGTCCAACTGGAGCTCTCCATCGATGGAAAAATCAAGTTTAGCAGCGGAGGCGCGCGCTTGGGCGAGGCGAGTGGCTTCGCGCATTTTTATCACGCTCGGCTCCTCTGAGGTTCCGTGGGAAGTGTAGCTGAGCATGGCGATGCGCGGAGTCTCATTGGTCAGGTGATGGGCGATGATCCCAGTCGAGACCGCAATGTCCGCCAGTTGGTCGGCGGTGGGATTGGGGAGCACACCGCAGTCGGCCATAAATAGGCTACCGGCGCTGCCGATCTGCTTCTCGTCGAAGTCGAGAATCATCAGAGAAGAAACCGTTTTCACCCCATCGAGCCGGGGAATGATCTGGAGCAGGGGCCGCAAGGCGTTCGAAGCGCTTTGGGTGGCTCCGGCGATGACGGCTTCAACATGGTTGTTCATCACCATCATGGCGGCATACGTGCTATGGTCGCGGACCGCTTCGCGTGCTTCGGCCAAGGTCATACCCTTTGCCGCGCGTAGTTCGTGAAGATGCTCGGCGAAGGATTCAGACTCATCGCTGCGCGCCGGATCCAGGAGACGTATACCTCCAAGGTTCACATCCAGTCGTTGGGCGAGGCGCTTTATTTCCGTGCGGTTACCCAGCAATACCGGAACTCCGAGGCGGCTTGTCACCCACTGACGGGCCGCTTGCAGGATGCGATGATCCGCTCCCTCCGGAAACACAATGCGTTTCGGATGACGCTGAAGCTTGGGCAAGAGGCGAGGCAGCAAAGGCATAAACGGATGAAACGTGTCTCGTTGAAAAAGCGGCGTCAATGCTCACGGACAGATGTGGTTTCCGGCCTAACCCGTCGCTCATCTATTGTCACGTAATTCGTGATAAGATATGAATCTATAAATACCTAATTAATAGATAAATATGAATAAATGTCACGTATGATATGACAGTTTTTGAGAGAAGCTGATGGCTTGATTGAGGACGTTACGAGGCGGGGATTGTCACGTAATGCGTGACAAATATTGTGGTGTGGAAACTGAGGAGAACGGGGTTGGCGGGTTCTGGAACGGTGGGAGTGCCACAAGGCCGATGTTGTTGAGATGGGTAGTGACTGGAAACGATGGCTTGGAGGTTTGGTTGGATGAGAAGAGAGCTTTAGCGGAGTGACTTGTAACTTGTTACTTTGGCGAGACCGGGCGAGAACCGTGCCGTGTCCCGCAGTCTGAAAAACATCAGCATCGTTTCCGTTGCGACCGTCTTGTCGCGATGTTTGGGCTTGGTTCGCGATATTTTGGTGACGGCAGTGTTTGGCGCTACGGGTCTCGCGTCCGCTTTTGTAACCGCGTTTACGTTGCCCAATCTGTTCCGACGATTACTGGGGGAAGGGGCGCTGACTGCGGCCATGGTGCCGACTCTGAACGAAGAACTTGCGGTGGATCGGAAGTCCTCGGCATTTCGAATCGTAAATGAAGTTACGAGTTGGTTGGGCCTGGTAACGCTCGTGATCGTGGTGGGAGCGATGGGGGCACTGCACCTGCTGGCGGATTCGGCGTGGCTGCGAGAGGTGTCTCACGATCCCACTCAGTGGCAACGCTGGCAGACCGCCGCGCACTTGGCGGTTTGGCTGTTTCCATATCTGTTTTTTGTGTGTTTAGCGTCGGCCTTAAGCGCGGCGTTGCAGACGCTGGGTCGATTCGTCGCTCCGGCCTTGTCGCCGATATTGCTGAATCTCTCCATGATTGGAGCGCTCACCTGGGCGGTATGGGGGCTCAATCTCGAGTTGGGCCATGCCCAGATGAAGTGGTTATGCGGCGGCGTGCTGGTGGGCGGGTTTTGGCAAATGCTGGCGCCGGCGGTGGCGTTGAGTCGATCGGGCTGGAGACCGGCTTGGGGGTTCCGACTGAGTCCGGCGGTTAAGTCCATCTTGGTGCTGATGGGACCAACGGTTTTTGGGTCGGCAATTTACCTCATCAATCTATCGGTCTCGCGGATCATTGGGCTGTCGCTCAATGACTCGGCCGCGGCCATCCTCAATCTGGCGACCCGTTTGGTCGAACTACCGATCGGAGTATTCGCCATCGCGGTAATCACGGTGGTTTTCCCGCTCATTTCGCAATACGCCGCCAAGGGCGATTGGACCGGCATGGCGGCCGCCTACCGCAAAGGCATGCGGCTCATTCTCGCGATCAATGTGCCAGCCGCGGTTGGCATGGTCCTTTTAGCTCCGCCGATCATTCGGTTGCTGTTTCAGCGCGGCGAGTTTGGCGCGGGGAACACAGCCGAGATGATTCCGGTGCTGGGTATCTTCGCGATCGGGTTACCGTTCTTCGCTTATGTGAGCCTTTTGCTGCGAGCCTTTTACGCGCAGAAGGATACTCGCACGCCGGTGCGCGCGGCCTTGATCAGCTTTGGGGTGAATATCGGGCTTTGTTTCGCCCTGAAAGGGCCGTTCTCCACCCAAGGTCTCGCGATTGCCAGTAATGTGGCGGTCATCGTGCAAGCTTGGTATTTACAACGTGCTCTCACCGCACGGCGGCCTGAATTAGCGTTTGCTCCCATGGGTCGTGATTTGGCCAAGATTGGGGGAGCTAGTGTGATCATGGGGCTGGTGGTCACAGCAGGGGTAGCGGCCTTTGATTCTCTCGCTGTCGGGTTCGGTCCAGACCTCGCTCGACTCGTCGTTTTGATCCCGCTGGGTGGTCTCGTTTTCGCGGGTATGGCATTCGCTTTCCGGCTCGAAGGCCGCGAGGAATTGCTTCAGCTCGTGCGTCAGCGGCTACTTGGGAAAGCTTCGGAAACCACGACCAAATGAGAGCTTTTCTGAAAAAGAACTGGTTTATGATCGGCATGCCGATCGCAGTCGCACTCGCATGGGTGGCGCCAGACGGGGGGGCGAGAGGGGGTTATCTAAGAGCGGAGATCGTAACCAAAGTTGCGGTTGCATTGGTGTTCTTCATGCAGGGATTAACGCTGCCCGCCAAGGCGCTGCGGGATGGTGCCCGTAAAGGTCGACTCCACCTCGGGGTCCAAGGGTTTTGTTTCCTGATTTTCCCCCTTATCGGCCTGACTCTCGATGCCTTGGTCGGATCGAGGCTAGCGCCCGACCTGCGGTTGGGCTTTTTGTTTCTGTGCGTATTGCCCTCGACGATTGTGATGTCGGTGGTCTTGGCCTCAGTGGCGGGAGGTAATGTCGCCGCGGCGATATTTAACGCGGTGCTTTCAAATGTGTTGGGCGTATTTTTGACCCCGCTGTGGATTGCCTGGCTCATGCAGACCAGCGGGAGCAGTCAATCTTTCGGAGCCGTCTTGGGCGAAGTCAGTGTGCTGCTGTTACTCCCGTTGGCGTTGGGGCAATTGGCTCGACGGCTTGGGGCCAAGAATTGGGCGGATCAGAGTAAGAAGCGGCTAACGCATTTCTCGAACGCGAGTATTCTTTTCATTGTATACGCCGCTTTTTGTAACTCGGTGAAGGCTGACGTGTGGGCAAATCAGGGCCTCACGACGTTGCTGCTAAGTTTGGCGGGTTGCGCGATCTTGATGGGGCTGGCGTTGGTTGGAACGCGGTTGTTGGGCGGGATGTTGGGATTGGCTCCGGCCGAGCGTATAATCCTGACCATCAGCGGTTCCCAGAAAAGTCTAGCGACCGGGGTTCCTCTCGCGAACGTGATCTTTGGCGCCCACCCGGCACTCGGGGTGATCTTGTTCCCGATCATGATCTATCATCCGGCTCAATTGTTCGTTTGTGGGTGGTTGGCTGCCCGCCATGCTAAGACGTTTCAAGTTACAGAACGGTGACATTTATGCAGGTGTAGCTTGATTGAGTCGCCGGGCCACGTAGGTTGCGAGCAATGGGACGCACCAGTAACGCCGATCAACGACTGATGGATGCCGCGCTCTACCTGTTATGGGGAGAGAGCTACGGCTCCGTCACGATTGATGATATCTGCAAACGGGCAGACGTGCGCAAAGGGAGCTTCTACCATTTTTTCGGATCTAAATCAGACCTCGCGGTGCGGGCGCTTGATCGGATGTGGGTCGAATATAAGCCCCAACTCGACGAAATGTTTGCCCCCTCGATTCCCCCGATGGAACGGATTCGAAATACCTGCAATGCCACGTTTGCCATGCAGGTTGAGTTGCACGAGAAATACGGCCGCGTGCTCGGTTGTGTGATGTGTTCACTCGGATCCGAGATCGGTAACCGCGATGATGCGATTCGCGACAAGGTCCGCTACCTTCTTGATGAGGTGCGTTCCTATTGGGTGACCGCCATAGCAGATGCTCAGGATGCTGGTCTGGTGGAGGCGGGTGATGTCACCTGCAAGGTGCGTTGTGTGATGGCTTTTTCCGAAGGGCTCGTGGCCCAAGCCCGGTTGCATAATGATCTGGAACGAATTTCCGATTTGGCCGATCGCGTGGGTGAACATTTGCTGGCCCGTCAGCCGGTGTCGGCGGCCTGATTTTTAGGAAAAAACGTCCGTTTAGCGGAAATCTTTGGTGCCTCCCTTGCGTTTCGATAATTGTTGACCGATTAGTCAAGTATCATGAATGCAACTAAATCATCAGTCTTTGCTGCCACCGAGGCAGACTTTGAAACCCATGTAATAGAGGCCTCTCGGGGCCGTCTTGTGCTCGTCGATTTCTGGGCGCAATGGTGCGGGTCTTGTAAGGCGCTGGCACCCGTTTTAGAGCAAGTCGCGGACAGCCGCGCCGACAGCGTGAAGGTGGTCAAAGTCGACGTCGATGATCAGCAACGACTCGCGCAAAACCATGGAGTGCGGGCCTTGCCAACTTTGGTGATTTTCCGCAACGGCCGCGCGGTTTCGCAGCTCGTGGGCTTGCAGTCGGCGGAAGCCATCGGTGCGGCGCTCGACGACGCAGCCCAGGCTTAATCGCTCCTTTCGGTCATACTTTCCAGCATGTCTACTTCCACTGTATCAGCTCTCTCGGCTCCCTTGCGCGTCGGCGACCTAGAATTGCCCAATCGCATCATTATGGCCCCGCTCACGCGGTGCCGGGCCGGGGCCGGACGTGTCCCAACCGAGTTGATGGCTCTCTATTACGCGCAACGCGCGTCAGCGGGCTTGATCCTCACCGAGGCGACATCCGTCGACCCCATGGGCGTGGGCTATCCTGATACCCCGGGTATCTGGTCGAACGAGCAGATTGAGGGCTGGTCTCGGGTCACGGCCGCGGTGCACGAAGCAGGGGGACGGATTTTTCTCCAACTCTGGCATGTCGGACGTGTGTCTGATCCCGTTTATTTGAACGGCGCATTACCGGTCGCGCCCTCAGCGATCGCTCAGGCGGGACACGTCAGCCATATCCGACCGAAGCAGGCCTACGTGACCCCGCGGGCACTCGAAACAACCGAGATTCCCGCGATCGTAGAAGCTTTCCAGCGCGGCGCTAAAAATGCTCAGAAAGCCGGTTTTGACGGCGTCGAGATTCATGGTGCCAACGGGTATCTGCTCGACCAATTCTTGCAGACCTTGACCAACCAACGAACGGATAATTACGGTGGCTCAATTGAAAACCGGGCTCGACTCCATCTTGAGGTCACGGATGCCGTGATCGAAGTGTGGGGAGCGAATCGAGTCGGCATGCATATTTCACCACGAGCCGATATGCATACCATGGGGGATGAGGATCTCGGTGCGACTTTCGGTTACTTGGCTCAGGAATTGGGTCGGCGAAAAATCGCATTTCTTTTTGTGCGAGAATCGCAAGAGGCACCGCGACTAGGTCCGACCCTCAAGGCAGCCTTTGGGGGACCCTATATTGCGAATCAGCAACTGACTCCGGAACAAGGTGAAGCTTTGGTGGATTCGGGCGAAACCGATGCGGTTTCGTGGGGACAGCTCTTCATCGCGAATCCCGATTTAGCGGAACGCATTACCAGTGGGAGTGTATTGAATGAACCGAATCCGGATACCTTTTATGGAGGAGGAGAAGCCGGGTATACCGATTATCCACGACTTGAGACTAGGCCCGTTTGATCCAACTTCAGCAGAGGAGCCTTCCGTAAAATTACCCGAAGCGTTACAAGCAGGTAAAACCTACGGTTCAGGCTTTGACTTCTCGAAAACCGAATCTCTTTCTGGAAACGTGAATACGCGTCGAGATTTTTTACGGTCAGCGGGTTTGGGCTCCGCCGCATTTTTGGGTCTTCGGACCCTGTTAAACCATCCCTTGGGTGCTGCCATGGCCCCTCGGGCCCGCAGTGCGCGTAATCTTGGTCCCCTGCAAACAACAGCGGGTAAGCCGATTCAACTGCCCCGCGGGTTTTCCTACACCACGTTCTCATCAGCTGGGGAAGAGATGGATGACGGCCTACTCGTTCCCGGTATGCATGACGGCATGGGGGCATTTGCTGCCCCTGACGGTCGCACGATTCTGGTGCGCAACCACGAGAATCAAAGTGCCTGGAAACAGCACAGTCCCTTCGGACCCAACAACGAGCGACTTGGTCTGGTAGATCCCGATTTAATTTATGACCCAGGGCGTATGATTGATCCCGGTCTGGGCGGCACTTCGACGATCGTATTTGATACGAAGGCGCAGCGCATGGATAAGCATTTTCTCTCATTGATCGGCACGCAGCGAAACTGCGCGGGTGGTCAAACCCCATGGGGCACGTGGGTGACCTGCGAAGAGGTGAACGCCGAGCGGGAACCCAACGAGGAAGACTGGCACGGATACAATTTTGAAGTAACACCCACGATTGAGCCTGGTTTGGTGAAGCCAGTAGCGTTGCGAGACATGGGTCGATTCCGTCACGAAGCGGTGACGGTTGATCCGGCTTCGGGTGTGGTTTACGAGACCGAAGATTTGGGCGACGGACTGCTTTACCGTTTTCTGCCGCACGAACCCGGTAAATTGTCGAAGGGCGGACGGTTGCAAGCGTTGGCGGTCAAAGGTCAGCCGCAGATGGACACCCGTAACTGGCCGACGCTACCGACATTCCCGCTGGGCCAGCCGCTCGAAGTCGAGTGGATCGATATGGATAACGTGGACAGTCCAACGCTTGATCTACGCTACCGCGGACGGGCCAAAGGAGCCGCAGTCTTCGCCCGTGGCGAGGGCGCATGGTGGGGCGAAGGGGAAGGTTATTTCGCGATGACTAACGGCGGTAGAAATACCTTCGGCCAAGTATTTCGTTACATCCCGAGCCCGTATGAAGGCACTTCCCGCGAGACAGAACAGCCGGGACGGATTGAACTCTTTGCGGAACCGAATGACACCGAACTGCTGAAGAATGGTGACAATATCATGGTGGCTCCCTGGGGCGACTTGATCATCTGCGAAGACACCAAAGGCGTTAATCGCATCATGGGGGTGACTGCGGAGGGAGAGTTTTACGAAATTGCAGCCAATGTGGGGCCGGAAGGCAGTGAATGGGCCGGGGCCTGTTTCTCCCCGGATGGCACGACCCTTTTTGCAAATATCCAGAAACCAGGTTACACGGTGGCGATCACCGGACCGTGGCCTAACGCTTAGGGATAGCTAGCGCCCGTTCCTCGTCAGAAAGTTCGCGCCACGTTCCCGGTGGGAGCTCGAGTGAAGCGAGCGATAGATTACCGATAGCGGCGCGATGAAGTCGCAGCGTCGGCAGGCCGACCGCAGCCGTCATCCGGCGGACTTGGCGGTTTTTCCCCTCCTTGAGCACGAGCGATATCCAGCTGTCGGGAACCGTTTTCCGAATCCGGATAGGCGGATCGCGTGGGAGGAGATTAGGCCCGGGATCAAGTCTGGTGGCGGTGCAGGGCAGGGTGCGGTGCCCCCGAATCGTTACGCCGGTGGCCATTTCGGCGAGTGCTTGGTCAGTCGGAAGACCTTCGATTTGAATCCAATATTCTCGTCGATGCCCGTGAGTGGGGTTGAGTAATTTTGCGTTAAGCTTCGTCTCGTCGCTCAACAACAGGAGTCCTTCCGAATCAGCGTCTAATCGTCCCAACGGATAAACGCCCGAGGGTATTTTGAAGTCGGCTAGCGTGCGCCACTTGGATCCGGGTTCGGGCGTGAACTGCGAGAGGAATCCAAAGGGTTTATGCAAGGCGATGAACACGGAAAGAGTGACAGGGACTCGCGTTTCTATGACAAGGTCAGATCATTCCTGTTCGATCATGAAAGCTGTCCAAATTCCCGCTCTAAACGAAATCGAAGTTGCCGTGGTGTCCGATCCGACTCCGGGGCCCGGGGAAGTATTGATCCGGTTGCAGGCGGCCGCGCTCAATCGCCGCGATCTTTGGATCAAACTCGGCCAATATCCGGGGATTAATTATCCCGTCACTCCCGGTTCAGATGGCGCGGGGGTGATTGAAGCGGTCGGCGATGACACCGCGGATTGGGCCGTCGGTGACGAAGTGGTCATCAATCCGAGTTTCGATTGGGGTGAGAGCAAGCACGTTCAGGGGGCGGATTTTACGATCCTGGGGCTGCCCCGCGCTGGAACTCTCGCGGAGAAAGTCGTGGTGCCTTTGGCCCAGCTTGCGCGGAAACCGGCCCACTTAAGTTGGCCCGAAGCGGCGGCTTTGCCTTTGGCTGGATTGACTGCTTATCGGGCGGTGTTTTCGCGAGCGCAGTTGCGTTCGGGGGAGCGCGTATTGCTTTCCGGGATCGGAGGCGGCGTGGCGTTGTTTGCCCTGCAATACGCGGTTGCGATCGGAGCCGAAGTTTGGGTGACCTCCAGCAGTGACGAGAAGATCGCCCGCGCGATCGAGCTCGGAGCGAAAGGTGGTTTCAACTATCGCGAAGATGGTTGGGCCAAAGCGGCGCGTAAATCCGGACTGGGATTTGACGTGATCGTGGATAGTGCCGGAGGCGATGGGTTTGGCGCGCTCGTTGATTTATGCCGACCGGGTGCCCGCGTGGTGTTTTTTGGCGCGACTCGCGGTAATCCGGATGTCTTGCCGATGACCAAAATATTTTGGAAACAACTCAGCTTGCTTGGGACCACGATGGGAAGCCCAGCCGACTGGGGGGCGATGGTGGCCTTTGTGGAGCAGCATCTAATCAAGCCGATTGTCAGCGATAAGTTTGCCCTGTCCGATGCGCCCGCCGCATTTGATCTCATGGAGCAAGGCGGGCAGTTCGGTAAAATCGTGGTAACGATGTGATCGTGGCCGGCAGTCGGGTTTAGCCGCAAAAAAGCCCAAGAACTATCTCCGCTTTTTAACGATTCGAGGCACCACGTGGCGCGCGTGCGGTGACCACTGGCCACCGCCTATTTTTGCGCCTTTTTGCGGCAAAAACTGCGGTGGGATTAAGTCAGTCTGATTGCGCCTTATAATGGATACGGACTGACGGGGGCATCTTGGAAAAGTGGGGCAGACCGACTGCCGTCGATTATCGGGCAGGGATGTGGTTTCAGTCTCAGACTGATTCACGCTTAACCGGCGTAGGTGACATCACCAGTAACGTTCCTCCGATCATGATCGAGCAGCCTATGATCATGCCCGGAGTGATTTGCTCTCCGAGAAGTAAGGCGCCCCAGCCCATGGAAAATACGGGAATGACGAACGTGATCGTGGTGCAGCGGGTCGGGCCAATATCGGCGAGCAGTCGATAGAAAAGTAGATAGGCTAAGGCACTGCCGAAAACGGACAGGAGCAAAAGTGCTCCAATTTCGGTCAATCCGGGAGTTGAAACCAGGGGAGAAACCGGCAGGCCCAGGAGCACGACGGGTGCGACCGAAAGTTGAGTCCACGCCGCGATACCCTGGGAGGGAAGATGACTTGCTCGCAGTTTGATAAACACCCCGGAGAGCGCGGAACAAAGCGGTGCGATTACGGTGACACCGATAGCTATGAACGTAGCCGTCGAGAGCTCAACGTTACCGAGTCCGTTGGCGAGGGTGACGCCGACAAGACCAAGAAACACTCCGATCGCTCGTTTGAGTCCGAATCCTTCGCCCAGCCAAAGGGCGGCGAAGATGGCGCCGAACAAAGGCGTGCAGGCGTTTAGGATCCCCAGCAGGGAAGCGGGTAATTGGAGGGCGCCGATAGCGAAACAGGAGAAAGGGACCGCCGAGGCCAGCAGTCCGATTCGAAAGTAAAGCCCCCGGTATTCACGCCATTTGGAATCAAATCCGATGACGCGCAGGTAGGCGACCAATACGAGACCTGCGATGCCAAGACGGCCCGCCGCGGTTAGGGCCGGGCCGAGCACCGGAGCGAAAATGCGGATGAAGACAAATGAACTGCTCCAAATCGCACAGAGTAAAATAAATTTAACCCATTTCTGTGTAGTCACTTACGCGCGTTGCCCTTCAATTTCTGTTCGGGGCTTAGGAGCCATTGCTTGCGCCAAAGTCCTCCCCCGTAACCGGTGAGGTTTCCATCGGCGGCGATGACTCGATGGCAGGGGATTATGATAGAAATGTAGTTCATGCCGTTGGCGCGACCCACGGCGCGAGCGGCACCAGGACGACCCAGCGCGTTGGCCATAGTGCCGTAACTCTCGGTGGTGCCAGGAGGAATGGATCTGAGGTGATCCCAAGCAGCGTGCTCCCAAGCGGAGCCGGTGGGCGCAAGCGGCAGATCAAAAGCGGTCCGCTCTCCCGCAAAATAAGCTTTCATCTGATCCGCGGTGGCGGTGAGAACGGGATGCGAACCGGGCACGACGGTCACCTTCAAGCGTTGGCGTAGGGCAATGAGTTTTCGTTCCAATCCCCGGCGGTCTACGAAATCGAGAATATGGAGGCCGTCGTCGCCTGCGACGGCGAGTATGCGGCCTAGCGGGGTCGTGATGCGCTCGGCGAAGAGTAGGCGCGTGTTGGCGGCGGCGCTTTTAGGCGGCGCCCCGAACAAACGTTGCACGGCATCACGGAAACCGCTCGCGGATTCGAATCCTTGGGCAAACTGCGCCTCGGTGACGCGGTCACCCGTGCCGATGTTTTTTAACGCCATGCCCATGCGGCGGGCACGGGCTTAAGCATGGAAGGTCATACCATAGTAACGGCGAAATTGGCGCCGAGCGGTAGAGGGATCGATCCCGCGATCAGTAAGATTTTGTTCGGTGATACGACGGGTCGGCTCTTCTTCAATGGCTTCGCGCAACTTCAGCACGAGGGGGGGAGGCGGAAGGGTGGAGTCGAGCGGCTCACAGAGCTTACAGGGACGGAATCCGTCGTGCAGCGCCGCCGTGGCATCAGGATAGAAAGAAATATTCTCCGGCTTGGGTTTACGGGCCTTGCAGGTTGGACGGCAGAAGATGCCCGTGGTTTTTACGCCCACGATGAAGATTCCCTCCGCTGACTCATCCCGATCATAGAACGCCTGCGTCATGGTAGATGCGGAAGGTAAGCGGTGCGGAACGGACATAGGTGTGGTTTCGAGGATCAAAGTCATGCGCCCATTCTAGCAAACTCGCATTGCCCCGCGCCGCCGATTTTCGGGCAAGGATGTGGGGTGGGCGTGGACGATGTGACTCGTGGACTTACGGCCTGGGGGAAGGGGACAGGTCGCAAAAAGTGAATTCCGAGGCTGCAGGCCGACAATCGAGGAGCGAAGCGAGGAGACATTCTGTCTACGACACCATTGAACTTTTTTGCGACCTGACCCCTTTTTCGCGTGATATTGTCCCGTAAACCAAAAAAACCGCCCCTATAAAGGAGCGGTTTTTTTTCTAAATGGTGGCGAGACCCGGAATCGAACCGGGGACACGCGCATTTTCAGTGCGCTGCTCTACCAACTGAGCTATCTCGCCGTCAGAAGAAATGGGGAGAGGAAGCATTCGGCGTGGTGTCGTCAATAGGTTTTTATCAGTCTCTGAGCAGGTCGCGCAGGTCGGAGAGTTCCAATTTGGCGGAGGCAGCGTCACTCG
Organism: uncultured Verrucomicrobiota bacterium; assembly: GCA_913058185.1. Lineage (GTDB taxonomy): Bacteria > Verrucomicrobiota > Verrucomicrobiia > Opitutales > Opitutaceae > Actomonas. The sequence goes on along the minus strand of CAJXQX010000014.1, from coordinate 3,632 downwards.
CCTCGAAAACATCGGCCAAAAGGGCCCGCTTGGTTTCCTGCAATCCGAGCACTTTTTCTTCCACACTTCCACTGCAAATCAGCTTGTAGCTCGTGACCACTCGGGTCTGGCCAATGCGATGCGCTCGATCCGTCGCCTGGGCCTCCACGGCGGGGTTCCACCAGGGGTCGAAGTGGATGACCGTGTCCGCTCCGGTGAGATTGAGACCGGTGCCACCCGCCTTGAGCGACAGGAGGAAGACCGGAATTTGATCGTCGTTTTGGAAGCGATCGACGGCCGCCTGACGTTTGGCCGGGGTCATTGAGCCATCGAGATAGGCGTAGGCCGTGCCCGAGGCATCGAGTTCCTCCCGCAGCAGAGCGAGCAGGCTGGTGAATTGAGAAAACACCAAGACGCGGTGTCCTTCGTCCGAAATTTCGTCCATGAGCTCGCGGAAGGCAGCGAGTTTGCTAGACCAAATAGCCGGAGCGGAGGGTTGGACCAGCCGTGGGTCGCAACACACTTGGCGCAAGCGCAACAGTTGGGTGAGCGTCGCCATCCGGATGGAACCTTGATTGACGTCCTTGGTTTCCATCTCGAGGAGCGAGCGTTCGCTGGTTTCCTGCGTGCGGCGGTAAAGCGCGGCCTGTTCGGGCGGCTGTTCGCAGTAGATGACTTGTTCGATTTTTTCGGGAAGTTCAGGGGCCACCGCCACCTTGGTGCGGCGCAGGATATAGGACGCCGTTTGGGAGCGCAGCCGGTCGTCGTGCCAATTGCGTTCGTCGCCGCGCAGGCCGGTGGGAAGTTCTTTGAGGAATCCGGGGAGCAGGAACTCGAAAAGTGAGCGCAAGTCGTTGAGGGAGTTCTCGAGTGGGGTGCCGGTGAGGAGAAATCTTGATTGGGCGGAGAGCGCGCGCAGGGCTTTCGCGTTTCTGGTGCGACGATTCTTGATGTGCTGGGCTTCATCGGCGATGACGCAGCGCCAGTCGGCATTGGCGAAGAGACCGCGATCATTGGCCAAGGTCGCGTAAGATGTGAGGATCAGATCGTGTTCGTTTACGTTGCCTGAAGAATCCAAGCGGGACGCCCCATGGTGGACGAATACGCGGAGTTGCGGCGTGAATCGGACGGCTTCCCGGCGCCAGTTTTCTACCAATGAGGCGGGAGCGACGACGAGAGTCGGCATGGCCGACTTATTTTCGCTTTTCGAATTACGATTTACGATTTCGGATTCGCGCAGTCCCGCGATGAGTGAGAGGGCCTGCAGCGTTTTTCCCAATCCCATTTCATCCGCGAGGATACCACCCAATTTGTGGCGATGGAGGTAGGCCATCCAGGCGACGCCCAGTTTTTGATAGGGTCGCAGGAATTCGCCGGCCGGTGCGGGAACCTTGAGGGATTCGAGTGTGCTGAGATCGCGTAAGGCGTGACTGCGCTCCCGCCAGGTGGCCGGTGATTTATAGCCGGGCGAAAGTTCTTCGAGCAAATCATTAACCTCGGCGGCGCGGGCTGCGCTTACGCGGTGAGTCTGACGGCTGCCGCCTATAGAGGTGGGTTCGCCGGCGAGGGCACTTTGCACGTCGCCGATTTTGGCCGCTTGAGCCGGATCGATCAGGAAGATTTTGTCGCCGGACTCCAAATAACCCCGATTGCTGGTGAGTGCGGAGGTCAGTTCCGCACCGGAGATCGCGCCGGTGTCCAAACCAACGGTCACTTCGAATTCATCGCCGGATTTGGTGATCTTGGTCGATACGCCGGCGCTGACGATCTGGGCGGTGTTGCGCTCGAAGTTGACGGTGAACTCCGCGTGGAATTCGTTTTCGAGCCTATCCAGATGGTGGGAAAGAAAGCTGAGTGTTTTATGGCGATCACGAAGCCACCACTTGCGATTGGAAGGCTCGAGGCGGAATCCGTGATCTTTAAGCAGATCGAGCGCGGACCGGTAAGCGACCGATTCGCGGGAGGGCAGGGTGATAGCCAGGAAATTGGCGGAACCGTCGACGTGCATCGGAGCAAGATCTTCGGAATTACGATTTACGATTTTAGATTTACGATTGGAGGGAGGTGCGGGTTGGGCCGATTTGACGGGTTTGGGCTCGGGATCGCCCAGATGTTCACTGACGCCACGGAGGATGGGTCCGATCCAGAGGAGCGTTTTCTGAGGATCATTGACCAAGGCAAAGCGCTGTTGGCCTTTTAGTAGCGTGGTGAGCTCCCGCAGTTGCTCCCGGGTGAGCTGCAAAAACATGACCGGCGCGGGGACGGCACCAAATCGCTGCAGGGCGGCGAGCGCGGGGAGCACCTCAGGAGGTGGAGGGAGGCTTAGATATACCTCGATTTTTACCCCAATCGCGTCGCGAGGGGCCGTGGTGGCAAGATTGGGAGGTAACAGGAGCCGAAGCATGAACGGAGCATTTTGGGCTTCGGTTTGACGGCCTCACAAGAAGATTGGGAATAAGGAGACAATTCGGCTACTCCTAGAAGCAATGAGCAACCAGGTCTTTGCCCAGTTGGTGGACGCCCACTACACGCCACTCTTCCGTTTCGCCCTCAGTTTGGCGCGGCGGGAGGCGGACGCGTGTGATTTGGTCCAGCAAACTTTTTTCATCTGGGCCAAGAGTGGGCACCAGCTTCGCGAGGTTTCTAAAGCCAAAACCTGGCTTTTTACTACGCTATACCGGGAGTTTCTCCGCGGCCGTCGCCGGGATCAACGTTCCCAATCGATCGAGGATCTTCCTCCCGCCGCCCAAGACTTGTCAGCTGAGGATATCGACCACGCTCGTCGGATGTACGCCCATCAGGTGGTCGAGGCACTCCAAGAGGTGGACGAGGTGTTCCGCGCGCCGCTCACCTTATTTTATCTCGAGGACCTGAGTTACAAGGAGATCGCCGAGTCCTTGGATGTGCCGATCGGCACCGTGATGTCGCGGTTGTCCCGCGGTAAAACTCAATTGCGTAAAATTATGGCCCAAAAAGAGGCCGGCAGTCGCCAAGAGGGCGTAGTCGTAGAATTTCCCAAAACCAAAAAAGGAGGGGTCAAACAATGACCAACGAAGAAGCAGAATTCATGTTACAAGGATATCGGCCAAACGGCGCCGATGCCAATAACGAAGCCTTCGCGGATGCGCTGGCTCAAGCTGATCGCGATCCCACCCTCAATACGTGGTTCGAGCGCGAACAGGCATTCGATGCGACCGTCGCCGCGAAGTTGTCGATGATTGCGGCCCCAGCAGGGTTGCGGGAGTCGATTCTGGCCGGGACGAAAATCAGCTCGGAACCCGCCGAACCCACATCAAGTCGCGCGTGGTGGCTCCAGCCTTGGAGCATTGGTTTGGTCGCGGTTGCCGCAGTGGCATTGGCTTTCACCGTGACGTTATCTGAGCCGGAGAATAAATTGGCGGCTCTGCCTAGTTTTAATCCGGTATTGAAGGTCGCTTTGGCCGACTATGGCGGAGCGCACATTAAGGGCGTGCATGCCGAAGATCTCGGTAGTTTCGGTGAATGGTTGATGGATGATGAAAACCAGCTCGGCGGTTCCGTGATGCCAGTGAACCTGGATGAGCTCCGTGAGTTCGGCTGCCGTAAAGTTAACGTGGCGGGTCATGAAGTGTTCGAGATCTGCTTCCAACGTGAATCGGACTGGTATCATGTGT
>CAJXQX010000013.1 GCA_913058185.1 uncultured Verrucomicrobiota bacterium | reverse complement strand
TACACGTAAGGAGTCGTCGGCAGCGTCAGATGTGTATAAGAGACAGCCCTTGATTTCCCGCCCGCTTTGTGGTGCGGTGTTCCTGATGGCCCATGGCACGCACGACTACGTCGACGATCCCCGCAACGCGGACATTCTCATCTCCCTCAACGGCAAGTTCGTTCAGCGCGCCGAAGCCACCGTATCCGTCTTCGATAGCGGCTTCATTCTAGGTGATGGCATCTGGGAAGGCCTGCGCGTCCACGCCGGGCGTATCGCCTTCCTCGACCAACATCTCGATCGCCTCTGGGAAGGCGCAGCCGCCCTCGACCTGCAACTCGGCCAAACCCGTGAGTCGCTGACTCAGACGCTCTACGATCTGCTCACCGCAAACAAGATGACGGACGGCGTGCACATTCGCCTGATGGTTTCGCGCGGCATCAAGGCTACGCCCTACCAAGATCCACGGGTCACGATTTCGCCGCCCACCATTGTCATCATTCCGGAATACAAGTCAGCCCAACCCGAGACCCTCACCCGAGGCATCAATCTCTTCACGGTGCACGTGCGGCGCGGTGCGCCCGACGTGCAGGACCCGAAGCTCAACAGCCATTCCAAGCTCAACTGCATCCTGGCTTGTATTCAGGCCACCAAAGCCGGCGCCGACGAGGCTCTCATGCTCGACCCGCAGGGATTCGTCGCGACGTGCAACTCCACCCACTTCTTCATCGTGAAACGGGGCCAAGTCTGGACCTCCAACGGAGCTTACTGCCTCGGTGGAATCACTCGTGGCAATGTGCTCCAAGTCTGCCACGAAAACGGCATCCCCGCACAGGAGCGACTGTTCAGTCTCACCGATGTTTACAGCGCCGACGAAGCGTTTGTGACCGGCACGTTTGCTGGGGTCGCACCGATCAGCTCCATCGATGGTCGCACCATCGGATCCGGCGAGCGCGGCCCGATGACCGAACGACTCCAAGAGCTCTACCAAGAATTCATCCATCGCGACTGCACCGCCTCATGAGTGTGCGTCTCGCCATGTGGTCCGGCCCCCGCAACATCTCCACCGCGATGATGCGAGCTTGGGAGAATCGCTCCGACACCACGGTATGGGACGAACCACTCTACGCCCACTACCTCCAGGCTACCGGTCTGGACCATCCGATGCGCGATGCCGTGATCGCCGACGGCCTCACCGCATGGCAAGATGCCGCCGACCGAGCCACCGGCCCCATCCCAGATGGCAATTCCGTGTTCTATTTAAAACACATGACGCACCATTTGCTTCCATCAATCGATCGCGAGTGGCTGGGACAATTGGCCCACGTGTTTCTGCTCCGCGATCCTCGGGAAGTCTTGCTGTCCTACTTGCGGAGCATGGAAGAGGTAAATCTCCATGGAATCGGCTTCCAACAACAGGCCGAGCTCTACGACTGGTTAATCGACCACGGACAACCTGCTCCCCTCGTTATCGATAGTAGGGACTTTCTTCAGAATCCGCAGAAACATTTGATCAAGATCTGCGACTATATCGGGGTCGAATTCAGAGATGAGATGCTATCGTGGCCCGCCGGCCCTCGCACAACAGACGGAGCATGGGCACCGCATTGGTATGCCAGTGTGGAGGCTTCGACCGGATTCGCCCCGTGGCGGGAACGCACCGGCGAATTGAGTCCCGAACAAACCGCGATAGAACACGCAGCACGCCCGTTCTATGACCGGCTCTATGGTCACCGTTGGCAATCGGCTGACTGAAATCGCCCTTTCTCGAAGCGAGATTTTCAGCAATATTCATTTTGCGCGAAACCGCCGATAGGTCACATTGACGCTCTGCAGTCAAAGGCGATCAGAATACGCCGATTAAACCCCATACCCCATGAAACTCATCGACCTGTCGCATCCGCTCGAACACGGACAATTTAATTTCCCCTACGACCCGAAGATCAGCGTGCTGGTGCACAACACCGTTTCGTCAATCGGCTACAACATGTCGCAGATGAGTATGGCCAGTCACCAAGGCACTCACCTCGATGCGCCGTTTCATTTTTACGATGACGGCAAGACCATCGATCAAATGAAGCTCGAGCAGTTCTACGGAGAGGCTCACCTCATCGACCTCGCCCCCGGTGGCGCCCTCGATCCATCCACCCCACTCACGGTCGAGATGTTCGAACCGCACGCCGCCAAGTTCAAGCCCGGCGCCCGCATCATCTACCGCACCGGTTGGGATCGAAAATTCGGCACGCCCGAATTTTTTTCCGTCTTCCCTACCTTGACCCTGGATGCCGCACGCTGGATCGCCGAAAAGAAGATCGGGCTCATCGGCATGGATACCCCCACCCCGAGCACGGATTGGAAAGAATGTCACCTCATCCTCTTGGCCCCAGGGGTCGAACTCGTGATCGTCGAAGGCCTCACCCACCTTGAACAACTTCCTGAGACCTTCACCTTCATGGGCTTCCCCCTCAACTTGAAGGGACGCGACGGTTCACCTATCCGGGCAGTCGCTGGCATCGCAGAGTAATTCCTTTCCCCCTCAGATTTCATCCCATGGCCGCTCCCATTGCCCCCACATTTAAAAACCTCAATCGCTTCACCGGCAAAGTCGCTCTCGTAACTGGTGGCGTAAACGGCATCGGTCGCGGCGTCGTTGACGAACTGCTGCGTGAAGGCTGTGCCGTTGGTATCGCCGACCTCGATGAAGGCTCCACGGCTTTGGCCGCAGAGTTCACCGCTGCCGGACATGCCGTGCGTGCTTGGCAGGGAAACCTCGAAGATGAATCCTTTTGCACCTCGTTTGTAGCCGAAGCTGCTGCGCATTTCGGTCGGATCGATTACCTCGTCAACAACGCGTTCTCGTTCACCGCCAAGAGCCATGACGCGACCGAGGAAGACTGGCACCGTTCACTCTTTGTCGGCCCGGTCGCCTACGCTCGTTTACTCGCGGCTGCCGCACCTCACATGCAAGAGAACGGCGGTGGCGCCGTGGTGAATATTTCCAGTATTTCCGCCTTCATCGCGCAACCTCACCGCTGGACCTACAACGCCGCCAAAGGTGCCGTGCACACGCTCACCAAATGCATGGCACTCGACTACGCCACAGCCGGCATTCGAGTGAACAGTGTGAGCCCCGGTTGGATCTGGACGCGCGAAACTCTCAATGCAGCCAATCTCGACGGAGGCAGCCCGGAGAAGTGGGATGCCATCTGGGGCGAATACCATATGCTCGCGCGCTGCGGTCACACCGTAGAGATCGCCCGCCCGGTGCTCTTTCTCCTCAGCGACGACGCCAGTTTCATCACCGGCACCGACCTACCCGTCGACGGAGGCTATCAGGGAATGGGCCCAGAAGGCCTCGGCAAGACAACGGTGGTCGCGGGTTCGGAATGAAACCGCTCATGAGATTCACGTTTCCGAAGTTTTTGATCGTTGCGATGTGCGGCCTCTGCGCTGCCTCAAGCGGTCAGGCAGCCACGTCCGCTCCATCCCTCGAACTCGAGGTGATGACTTTTAATCTACGCTACGCGAGCGAGCGACCACCCAACGCGTGGCCGGACCGTCGACCGGCCGTGGCGGCAGTCATCGCCGAGTCCGCCCCCGACATCTTCGGCACGCAGGAAGGCGTATGGCAGCAGATCCAAAACATCGCCGAAGATCGCCCAGAATACGATTGGGTGGGATTGGGCCGAGATGGCGGTAGCCGGGGAGAGTTTTGCGCGATCTACTTTCTACGCGAACGATTTGAACTCGTGGCATTTGACCATTTTTGGCTTTCGGACACTCCTGAGATTATCGCCTCTATCACCTGGGGGCATAAGCACAAACGCATGGCCACTTGGGGCCACTTCCGCGATCGCGATACGCAACGGGAGTTCATCGTGCTCAATACCCACTTTGATCACCGGATCGAAGTTGCCCGCCAAAAATCGGCACGACTTATTCGTGAGCGCATCAAGCAATTCGAACCGGATATACCGCTGATCGTAATGGGGGATTTCAACTGCCCGGCTGATGCGAGCGAGCCATTCGATATTCTCACAACTGAGACCGGACTTGTTGATACTTGGACCCACGCGAAAACGTGTCACCCCACCCCAACGCCAAACACGTTTGGCGGCTACGAGCCGCCCAAGTTTGAGGGCAAACGAATCGATTGGGTCCTCGCTCGCAACCCCACGACCATCAGCCGGGCTCGGATCGTTACGACCGAGATAAACGGCCAATACCCAAGCGACCACTACCCCGTCACCGCGACATTGATCTTCGATTAACGGGCTAGCCCACTTTGCGAGTGAGTCGGCATCGCCCGAAATAGCGATCGGCCTTCCGTTTTCGACCTGAACATAATCACCCAATTGAGGGAGACTGGATTGTTTGTCATCCCCCTTTTAAGGGTCTTCGTATCAGGTGCAATGCTGACAAATTCAAACCACTAATTTGATGCCCAATACCCCATCCCTGCCTCTCCGGCTACTTCGTCTCTTCCTGCTAATTGGAATGTTCGCTCCATTCAGCACCGTTCGCAGCGCGCCGAATATGGTTCCCGAAAAATCGGCGGAGGCCGCCAACTATTGGTGCACGTGGTATGCCCAGAATTATTGGCAACAACGTCCCGGGGAAATCACCGACTTCACTCAACTCAACAATCCCAACGCCCGGGAGGAGTTATCTGATCACCATCTATTCAATTCCGAGGATGGCTGGGCGGAGTCGTATCTCCCCCGTGGCCGCGAAGATTTCTTTTTCCTGATCGATCATGGCTGGCAAACCAAAGTGCCGAGCGAGCGCCCCATCGAGGGCAGTGCGGATTTCTTTTCACTCCAAATCGACGAGCGATATTTCCCTTCGATCGCTGACTTACCACCACCAGTCGCCCTCCGAAAATTTAATGAGCGAATCACTGCTTTGGGTTGGCGGGGACTGGGACTGTGGGTGCGAGGTCAGGTAACAGAGTCTGCCGCGCGCACTTTTGTAGAATGGTCCCGTGAGGCCGGCATCGAGTATTGGAAAATCGACGGTGGAGATACGGAGCATTTCTACAGCTATCAGCTGCCAAACAGGAGCTGTTCCCTGCCCTGCAACTCGAATACATCAACGGCACGGGACCATTCAACGAGCACTGGGACGATCCCAATCGAAGTTCTTACCCGTCCCCCTTCGACATCGGCCAAGCCAAGCAGGCAAGCATGCTGCGGATTCTGCAATACACCGACGTATTCCGAACCTACGACGTGGCTCCGCTATTGTTCTCAACCATCACGATGCAACGCGTGAACGACATCCTCAAACAGACGCAGAACAATCCCGCTTACATCGGCATTCTCAACATTCAGGATGACCCCCAAGTCGCCGCCGGCATGGGCTGCTTGATCGCTAGCAAACGTCACCCCAACTTTGGTGAACGCACGTTGGACGGCAAAGATCTCCATCACCAGATGCGGGGAAAGCACATGGTGCAGTGGCGGATGAACGAGGTCGAACGCTTCGGTCGTTGGCAACGAATCGCACCCGCCTTCGCCGCTGGCATCGGTTCGTATCTCTCCTCCGAGAACGATCTGATTGATCGCTAACCGCACACCGCCAACGACACGTGGTTCAAACCGGTTTACGGGAAGATCGTCACCCAAAGTGCGCCCGCGATCATGGCGCGCAACATGCCGCTGCCTCGAGTTGAGGTCACCGGCGATGCCCCTTACGTCATGGCGTCTACTTATCCCAACGGGCCGGTCTGCGTCGCAACCGAAGGCCGAGTCAGTTTGGAGAATCAGTGGTATGAACCTCGCGCAACCGTGACCATTGACGTAGCAGATGCCTCACAACCCATCGGGGTATTTGGTCACTACGACACCCTAGTCCTCAATTTCCCCGAACCCATCACGGATCTAAAACACGTCTGGGTTCAGGACCTACTCGCTGAAAGCGCCACCGACATCCGGTCACGAGTCAGTATCAACGGACATCAGATCTCCATTCCCGGCGAAATCATCGCCCAGATCGGTTTAGCTGCCGCTGACTCTGGAGACATCTCCGTGCCAGGGTTAGTCATTCAGTTCGAACGATGAGATGACGCGCCTAATTTCGTTCGAGATACTCCGCTGCGACTTGGGCCATGGCGCGGACGCCCGTGATCAAAGCGGTGTCGTCGACGAAAAACAGCGGCGAGTGATTAGCCGCGGCCTTTGCGGGATCTTGGTCGAGCGGCGTGACCCCCAGAAAGAAAAACACCCCCGGAACTTGTTGCTGAAAAAATGAAAAATCCTCGGAACCCGTGGTGAGATCACTGCGCACTAAATTCCCTTCGCCAGCGACCCGGACAAACACATCGCGCATCGATTCGGTGAGTTCCTCGTGGTTCACGGTCGCCGCATAACCGGTGTTGTCTCCGATATACACTTCCGCTGTCGCTCCCGAGGCTGCCGCGATCTTCTCGGCCGTGCGCTTCACCTTTTCGTGATAGGCCACACGCACCTTCGGGTCGTAGGTGCGGATCGTGCCGGTCATGACGACCTCGTCGGGAATGATGTTGTTACGATCACCGCCATGGATGGTGCCGATCGAAACCACCGAGGGCGTGCCGAGGATATTCACCTGACGGCTGGCGACGGTTTGAATACCAAGAATAATTTGCGACGAAACGGTGATCGGATCGATCCCCGCCCAAGGTGCCGCCGCATGGGTTTGTTTACCGGTTACGGTGACGCGAAGAAAATCACTGCTGGCCATGACGGGGCCCGGCCGTAATCCGATCACGCCACTCGGCATCGAGGACCAAACATGAAGACCGAAGATCGCGTCGACCTTCGGATTCTCCAACACCCCTTCGGTGATCATAAGTTTCGCGCCCCACTCCGGCGCGGGCCACGCGCCTTCTTCCGCGGGCTGGAAAATAAATTTAACCGTGCCGGCGAGATCTTCACGCACACCGACCAATACCTCAGCCGTCCCCATCAAAATCGCGACGTGAGCGTCATGCCCGCACGCATGCATAACCCCAACCTCTTTATCGCCATAGGGTGCCGTAACGGTGGACGCATACGGTAGACCCGTCTTCTCGGTGACTGGCAGTGCGTCCATATCGGCCCGCAAGGCGACGACCGGACCAGGTTTACCGCCGCGCAGAAGCCCCACGACCCCGTGTCCAGCCACCCCCGTTTGCACCTCGATACCCAGGTCGCGTAAATGCTGAGCAATGAAGGCAGCGGTCTGCACTTCCTGATTGGACAACTCCGGATGCTGGTGCACGTGGTGGCGCCATTGGATCACCTTGGTCTCGATCTCCTTCGCCAATCGATCAATCGCCGTGACGGGAACCGCCGATAAAGAAAAGGACGACACAACGAGAAGGAAAAGAAATCGGATCATGCCTTAGTCCTAAAATCGACCCACGGTAGGCGCAAGCATGGTGGCAGTCCTCGCCAACTCCCTGTTCCAATTAAAGAGGTTGTGAAAAGGACCACATTTTCGATAACCACGATCATGCCGTTAACCCTTCTATGGGGCACGATCTGTGCCGCCGCCCCCATCAGCGCATGAAACTCCCTAAACGCATCGGTGTATTTATCGGTATCGCGGCCGGCTTCGCCGTCCTCTGTGGCGCCTTCTACTGGTATGAGACCAAACCGGAATCTTCCCCCGTTTCACGTGGTGCCAAGCTCGCTCACGCCGCCGGTTGCATCGCGTGCCATGGCAACAGCATCGACGACCCGCGCGCGAATTTCCGCCTGCGTGACGAATCTTGGAGCAACGAAAGCATCGCTCCGATCTGGGAAGAGGAACACTCGGCCAAGTCACTCATCACTTGGATCACTCACGGCGTTTCCGAGAGAAAACGAGAGAGCCATCAACAATATCTTCTGCAGATGCCAGCCTACGGCGATGACGGCCACCTGACCGTCGCGGAGATCGAAGACGTCGCTGCTTGGGCCCTCGCCGTTGGGATGAAGGGATTCCAAGGCTACGACAATATCGACGAGGACATGCCTGAGCTCGAGGTGGCGGACATCGCTGAACTCGAAACCGCCGAGCTGATCACTCTCGGTGACCGCCTCTCGCGGAAAAGTGGCTGCTACCAATGTCACGGCGAACTGGGTCAAGGCGGGGCGGAGAACTTCGCTTCATTCAAAGGTTACATTCCCGGCTTTCAAGGGGCCGACTTCGCCAAACTCACCGATAATACCAACGCTGGAGAGATCCGCCATTGGATTGAGTACGGCCGTGGTGTGGCCATCGAATCCGGAATTCTCGGCAGCATGGCCAAGAAATATTTCGAGGAGCAGGCTATTCCCATGCCCGCTTACGAGGAAATTTTGAGCGACGGCGAAATCGAGCTACTCGTGGTTTACCTCAAGTGGATCAACGACCAAGGTCCACTGGATATGGCGGCCATCGAGTCCATCGGCGAGACGATCTACGACAATTTGTAGGACCAGTCATGGGTCTTGCGGAAATTGGTATTTTCGCTATATTGCCCCATGAAGACAAAACGAATCACCACCCTCGCCGCGTTGCTGATTTCTTCCGTGATTGTCGCACTTACGCCGGTATCTGCCCTCGATATTTCGGGTAGCTACGACGACAAAGGCACGGTGATCCGCTCGGAGAGCGGAGGAGGCAGCGAGACTATTTCCTTCCACGGCATGTTGAGTTTGGACTTCGATCCCATCATGGCGGAAGCCAAGTATGGCGACACGACCCACATCGATCTGATCGACAAAGACGGCAAGCTCGACATCGAGATCATCGATAAGGAGGGTAAAATCGTTTGGGGCGCCGTTTGGCGGGCCAACGATGGTTACTCTCACGAAGGAGACTCCGCCGTTATCCGGATCAGCAACGGCAACTCCAGCGGTGACCGCACGTCTCTGGTTATCACTCCGCTAAGCGATGGTGCCTACCTCGAGGTCAAAGCCTACCGCGTCACCGCAACGGCTTTGGGTCCTAAGTCCCACCCGATCGGCAGTTATATCTTCGTAAAGAACTGACCGGATTCTTGGCCGCCAAGGAGATCAGCATCGGACGGGCTTTCAACCGCAAATGTCGGGCGTAAAGCCCGACCCACCCAGCAGGATCCGGTGTTATGTGGGTCGGCCTTCACGCCCGACATCCCCGCTGCCACAACGCAGCGGACTTACTCCGACCAGATCCAACGCAACGCATCGGGCAGCATGGACCCGCCGTGACTGTCGGAATGTTTCCCATCGGTCCAGACGTGCCTCTCTACGTAACGCGGGCCATCTTCGCTGCGTTCATCGGCGACGCGGTTACGGTAGTTCAGCGCCTTGACCATCTGCTGATTGGCCAAAAACCAATCGCCCCACGCATTGTCTAGATCGTTAGAACCATCCTGGAAAAAAATCTTCAGAGGGCGAATATCGCCGCGCCGAATCATGGCGGGATAGTTCTGCCCCCCTGCCGACCAAGCCCCATCAGGATCGTCCGCCGGTGGACGTGCTCCGATGGAAACGTAACTGCCGATGTAACTGATGACATTGCGAAACGCGTCGGGGAAATTCCAAGCTACGGTGAACGCACAAATCGCTCCACTGCTGGTCCCGCCAATGACCCGGCGTTCTGGATCGTCCGTGATATTATAGCTCTGACCAACATGGGGCAGCAGCTCTTCGATCAGCATCCGAGCATAGTCTGTCGTAAGCACATCATACTCTGGCCAACGGTTATTCGGATTACTGCTACCCAGTTCATCCGGGTAGTGTTCACTCTTGTTTCCAGGCGTGATAAATATCCCAATCGTCGGGGCGATCGACCCATCGTGAATCAGATTGGTCAGCACGTTTTGCACGCGGAGAGATCCCTGGGGATTCGTCGCCCGCTGACCGTCCTGAAACACCATCAGGTTGGCCGCCTCAGCCGGGTCGTATTGCGCCGGAACGAACACCCAATAACGACGCACGGTGTCAGCGATAATTTTACTATGAAACTCGAACGGACCTTCCAGTCGACCTTGCGGCACATCGGGCTGGACCAACGAATCTGGACCGGTTTCGAAATCTCCGGTCAGAATTTTCATTTCGGCCTGCCCGGGCAGCGCAGCCAAGGTGAATGCCGCCAAAGCGATAAAAGTTCGGAATTTCATAGGGGTATTTATTTTGCGAGATTTGGACCAAATCGATCCGCCAATAACTAACGATTCGCGACGAAATCACACATCGCCGAGACGACCGGTTGAATCACCAAATCGATCCAAGCCGGGGACGCCGACTTGATCAGCCAAGGTGAGGAACAGATTACTCATGGGCTTGGCATCGTGTTGCACATATCGGCCCGGATTGAGTTGTCCCCCGCCCGCACCGGCGAGCAATACTGGAAGGTTTTCATGGGTGTGACGATTGCCGTCGGCGTTGCCGCTGCCGTAGACGATCCGCGAATTGTGCAACAGCGAGTTTCCATCCACATCAATCGTCTCATCCATGCGCACGAGGAACTTGTTGAATTGTTCGGTATACCACCGATCGATCAACGCCACCTTCTCTACCCGGTCCGCATTGTTTTGGTGATGCGACAGGTCGTGATGGCCCTCATTCACTCCGATTTCACTGAAGGATCGGTTGTCACCATCGTGGCCGAGAATGAAGGTAGCGACGCGCGTCGAATCGGTCTTAAAAGCCAGCAGCATCATGTCATACATGATCTGCACATAGGCGGCCCGGCTCTCGGGAATCCCTTCGGGGGTCGCAAGATCGGGATCCACATTGGGTCCAAATTGCTCGGCCCGCTGAATCCGCGATTCGACGTCGCGCACTCCGGTGAGATATTGATCGAGTTTCTGACGATCTTCCGGATCGAGGCGACGCTGCACCCGACGGGCATCATCCATCACAAAATCGAGCACTGAGCGGCGGTTTTGCATGCGACTCTGCGCATTGGTCGCACGATCTCCATGGGCACCCGGGCCAAACAGTCGTTCAAAAACCAGCCGAGGATTGTTCTCCGGCGTCATCGGCACGGTGGGAGATTTCCACGAAATATTAAACTGATAGGCACACGAGTAGCCGGAGTCACAATTGCCCGTGCGGCGAGTGGCATCACACGTGAGTTCGAGCGAAGGAAATCGCGTCAGGTGGCCGACCTCACGCGCGATCGCTTGGTCGATGGAAACTCCTGCCCGAATATCCGTCGCGCTCTTTTTCAGGCGAACACCCGTGAGGAACACCCCTGCACCACGCGCATGATCGCCTCCGCCATCGTCGCCAGGAGTGGCGTTCAAATGGTCCAAACCACCCAGGACTTGAAAGTGTTCTCTCATACCCTCCAACGGTGACAGCGTTGGGCCAAATGCGTAACCGCCCTCGCTAGAGTTTGGCCACCAGCGATCCGGAATCGCACCGTTAGGGAACGTCACAAAAGCCGTGCGCAGCGGCGCACCGGTCGCGGTCGTCGCGAGGTTGAGCGCCTCACTCGAGGCCAAGAGGCGACTGGGGGTGATTGATGCGAAGGCCGGTAGAGCAAGGGACGCTCCCACGCCGCGTAAGAAGTTGCGACGACTGATGGATGCGAGTTCTTGGCGAAGTCGGGTATCGGAGGTATTACTCATGGTCAGTAGGGTCAAGATGGGCGATCTGTTGATCTGTCGAGGAATTCCAATGGTCGGCGGATTGAGCCAATGCGGAATCGGGGCGGCGAGTGCGTTGAAACGGGGCAGATTCGATAATGCCGGAAATTAGCGCGGAAGGTCGCCCATCGGCAGCCTCCAGTTGCGCTACCAATTGATCCAGCGTTTCGACATCATAATATTCCATCCCGCGACCCAAGGCGTAGATTAACATTTTCTCCGACAAGGTATGCAGAAATTGCTCTCTTTGCGAGGTCACCAGAATCTTTTTTAACTCCTGAATAGTAGCGAAACTCTCGCCGCTGATGAGTTGGCCGTGCGGTTCGATGGGTTGGCCCATCTCAGCATCCCGCCAGCGGCCCATCGCATTGAAGTTTTCCAACGCGAGTCCCAGTGAATCCATGCGCATGTGACACGAGCTGCAAACGGGATCACTCGCGTGTAGGGCAAGTGTTTCCCGCAACGAGAGCTGAGCAAGTTCTCCCTCCCCTACGGCATCTTCCAGTGAGGGAATATTTGGCGGCGGCGGCGGCGGCGGCAGTCCCAGAATATGGTCCAAAATAAACACGCCTCGTTTAACGGGAGATGTTCTTGTCGGGTTCGAAGTGACGGCGAGAACCGTGCCCTGCGTGAGCACCCCACCGCGAGGACTGCCTTCGGGCAGGATGACTTTGCGCAGTTCGTCGCCCTTGATCTCCACATGATCAATGCCGTAATGTTCTGCGAGGTCTTCGTTGAGGAACGTGTAGTTACTATCCAGCAGTTCGAGCACACTGCGATCCTCCCGCAGGATGTGGTCAAAGTAGCGTCGCGTCTCCTGCCCCATCGCCCGCTTCAGGTCCCGACTCAAATCGGGTTTGGGCAGGCGATAAAATGCCACGACGGTTTTGCGTAACGCCGCCAACTCTTCAACCTGCTCCGGCGTCCGCTCCGACTCGCGCACCCGACTCATTCGGCGGTAAGCCTTGAATGCAGCAGAAACTTCCGGAGAAGGGTTTTCCCGCAAATAGACCTCGGTGCTGCTTATCTCCACATTTGTAATATCCCGGACCTGCAGCCATTGCCCCACGAAGTTCTCGACAAACTCACCCGATTTGGGATCGCGCAACATCCGTGCGACCTGAGTCGAAAGTTGGTCCCGCAATTCACCGACCTCAGCGAGTTGAAACAACTCCTGATCCGGCATGGTCGACCAAAGAAAATACGAGAGCCGGGAAGCCAGCGCGTATTCGTCAATCAACGGATAGGTTTCACCCGGGCCCAACGGCAGCGTCTCCTCTTCGCGGAAAAGGAATCGAGAGGAAGCCATCACCCCCACCATCGCTTGGGCTACTCCACTCTCAAACGTGCCGCCGTCCCGGCCCGCGACGTCCTGAGAAATCTCGACCAATCGATCGAGCGTGGCGGCATCCACTGGACGGCGAAATGCCCGAGTCGCGAAGTTACCCAATATTTCGCGAGCATAAGCACGCCGATAGGTTGCGTCGGCGGGCACCGGTCGAGGGAAGAAATCGGCATAATCAGGCACCATGGTCCAATGTTCCCGTGCCATCGGGCCACGCACGATTACACTGTCGAGTCTCACCCGCAGTTGCCGCTTCTGCTCCTCCGCCGGTTCGAGCGGGTAAATTTCCACCACCAGTTTATAATCACCGGCGGTTAATGTTTGGGGATATACATAGTTAAATTTCCGATACCCTTCCCGCACCATTTCTTTTTCCAGGAGAATCTCGTCGTTTAGTTTAAACACCAAACGGCAGCGATTGAGGTCGAATTGATTATCGACGTAGCGCTCGACGCTTTGGACGTTGAGTTCAATTTCGTAATCACCGTCGTGACGCAGCGTCGTCGTGGTAGCGACGGATGCCGGCGAATAGTAAAGCAGATCGAGGTCATTTCCGCTCACCACTCCTGCCTGCCAAATTTGCGCGGAAGGCAACGGCTCGGATTCGACAGAAGGCGTATACTCAGTCGGAACAGCCTCACCTACCGATTCCGCTAGCTTGGTTGTCTCCGGGACTGGCACAATTTCGACAGTCGACTTAAAACGCGCGCCCGAAACCCAGCGTTCTTCAACCTGTCGGGGTTGCAGCGGAATCGCCTCGTCGATGATGGCCTGAGCGGCATCGAGGTATTTCTCGAGCAGCATCGGTGAGATGGTCAGGACGTCGGCAATATTGTCGAACCCATGTCCGGTATCATCCGCCGGAAATTCCTCCGCCGTATCGTAGTCGACTCCGAGCAGATCTCGCACCGAGTTGCGGTATTCGACCCGGTTGAGGCGACGCACCCGAACCCGGCCGGGATCGGGGTGCGTGGCATCAAGTTCAAACGCCTTGGACTTAATCCAGTCCACCATTGCACCACGCTCATGCTCCTCGGGCTGAAACTCTCCCGCGGGAGGCATGATTCCACCGCGAACGTTTTTGAGCACCCGCAGCCAAAGCGCATGATCTTGCAGCGCTTGATCATCAGAAAATTCATCGAGAGTCACGCCTCCCTTACTGGTCCCAAACCCGTGGCAATCATAACAATATTCATCCAGCACCTTGGCCATCTCCTCCCGGAAACTGGTAAAAAGGGGGCCCGTTGGGTCTCCTTGCTCGATAGAAGCGGCCCAAAGCGCTGAACCGAAGATACTGAACCCCAACACGCCGGTGCCGAGGCGCCATAATATGAGTAAACCAATGGAAGGGAGTGAAAGCATGAGCAGGGTGATGCGGTGCCTTGAGAGCTCACCAGCCGGACTATCACTCAATAATTATACGCTGACAACTCTCTCCGGCGAGTAAAGCTGTGACTGTTAAATAGCCCGCGGGTCGGAGTGGGCCGCAATCCCTGTTCCCGTCCAGCAATTCGGACTTTGATCCGGTGAAACCAAAAATTGTCAAGGGGGGCGAGTCGGTTCAGCGTATAACCCAGCATGAACGAACCGGATCAACTCAACCAACTTTTGAACCGCTGGGATACCGCTCCCTCGGAGCAACCGAGATTTGCTGCTCAGGTTCAAGAGCGGATCGAGTCTACTAACGGGACCGGAGCTTGGGCCAAAGTTCTGGCATTTCCAGCCACCCTGCCTCTCGCGGCGGGCATTGCGATCATGTTGGGAGTTTCCGCGGCGGTCTCCACTCAACGCTCGCTGCAGCTGGAACAGTTGGCGACAGCTTACGCTCAAAGCATCGATCCGATTCAAATGACCGGCCATTCCGGACACTGATATGGCGCGCGTCCTACGTCTATTGTTAGTCGTCGCGATTGCTGGCGGAGTGTCATTTTTTGTGACCCGCCACTTTTTCACGGTATCGCCACCGGACATCAGTGAAATGGATTGGCTCGCCGGGGAGTTTGATCTGGACCCACAACAACGGGCCAAAATTGCCGACCTTCATGCCGCCTACCGGCCGGTTTGTCTGGAGCATTGTGATGCAATCGTCGCCGCCCAAGATCGGATCGCAGCCGCTCAATCCACCCCCGAACGGCAGATCGCGGAAGCTGAAATGCACCAACTAGAAATCATCTGCCATCAGTCCACCCGAACGCATTTAGAGGCGGTCGCCGCGGTCATGGCACCTGGCCAAAGCCAACGCTACCTCGAATTGATCAGTCCGCGCCTCAGCGATCACCGCCACGTCGAACCTTTCGGCCTGAAATGACTGAGGCCGAGCACGACTGCGCGGACATGCGTCGACTGCAGGGTGGTGACGCTTCGGCGTTGGATCCTCTCATGCAGCGGTGGGAGATTCGACTGCGCAGCTACTTGATGCGGCATGGCCTGAACGATGCCGACGCGTGCGACCTGGCTCAGGAATCATTTGTGCGGGTTTTTCGACACGCCAGCCGTTTTGACCCCCGACGCACCTTCAGCACTTGGATGTTTCAGATCGCGCTCAATCTCCTTCGCGATCAAGCCCGCCGCCGGCAACGGCGACCGATATCGCCTCTCGAGGATGCGCCCGAGGCCATTACAACTACGACTCCCCAATCCGCCACCGAATCGGCTGAAGCCGCTGAGGCTGTCCGCCATGCGGTGAGCAAACTTCCTCTCCCACTACGGGAAGTCGTGGTATTGGTCGAATTCGAACACCGTTCACACGCGGAAGTGGCCGAGATTATCGGAGCGAGCACCAAGGCAGTGGAGACACGGCTCTACCGTGCTCGCGCCAAGCTTCGGGAGGCGCTGAGCCATTGGCTCCAATCGTAGAATTCGCTCGGGCGAATGTTACAACTGCACCTGAACCCCCCAAAAAGGGTGGTTTCATTCGCGAGGTTTGATAATATCTGACCCCCTTTGTCTCCCATCATGCCACGCCGCCCTTCACCATCCACCAACAAAACGATTGAGCTCCCTCCGATCAACCGACGTGGATTGCACGTGCCACACAATGAAGTAGCACCGGTGGAAAGTCATACGCGGCCGATCAAATCAGCTTACTTCAATCGCGAGCTATCCTGGCTGGCCTTCAATCGCCGCGTACTGGAACAGGCTCGTAACCCCGAGGTGCCCCTGTTGGAACGCGTGAAGTTCCTCGCCATTCTCTGCTCCAATCTCGACGAGTTTTTCGAAATTCGGGTCGCCGGCCTGATCCAACAGGTCGACGCCGGTTCCAATAAGATCGGTATCGATGGTCTCGGCCCTCGCGAACAGCTGCGCCGCATCCACTCGGTGGTCGCTTCGCTCGTCGATGATCAATACCGCACGTGGCAAGAGGACCTCGTTCCGGCGCTCGCCGCCGAGCGCATCGTCTTCAAATCCGCCGACGAGCTGAAGGCCCACGAATTGATGTGGGTGAAACAATATTTTGATGAACAAGTTTTCCCGGTGCTCACGCCTCTCGCGCTCGATCAATCCCACCCCTTTCCTCAGCTCACTAACAAGACCCTCAACGTCATTGTCTCCCTGGATGACACCACCACCCCGGACGAGGAGCGCCAAGCCGCCCTACTCCCGGTGCCCCGGATTCTTCCGCGATTGGTCCGGGTGGAATCCGAAGGCGAAGCTGGAGACACCTATGTTTTCCTCAGCGAAATCATCAAACTTTGTGCGGGGGACTTCTTCCCCGGCTATCGTGTCAACGGTGCCCACGCCTTCCGCGTGACCCGTAACAGTGACCTCTACATCGACGAGGAAGAGGCCGAAAACCTGCTCAAAACCATAGAAGAGGAATTGAGGAACCTCCGCCGAGGAGCCGCCGTTCGACTCGAAATCGAACAAGGAGTGAACGACGGAATTTTCACTGCACTCTGCGAGCACCTTGAGCTTTCGCACGAATACGTGTTCCGCCTTAACGGACCATTGAACCTGCTCAGGCTCATGAGCCTCTCTGAGATCGATCGGCCTGATCTCAAATACCCGCCTTTCGTTCCCTTACCGTCGAACTTACTCCCCGCCGAAAGGTCCCCCTTCGACGCGATTCGCAAGGGAGACGTATTGCTCCATCACCCTTACAATTCGTTCTCCCCCGTGGTGGACTTCGTTACCCAAGCTGCACGCGATCCTAACGTGCTCTCGATGAAGCAAACACTCTACCGCACCAGTGGGGATTCACCTATCGTGCGGGCTCTCGTCGAAGCCTCCCGCAATGGTAAACAAGTCACTGCTCTAATCGAGTTGAAGGCCCGGTTCGACGAAGCCAATAACATCCAATGGGCCCGCCATCTCGAAGAAGCCGGCGTGCTGGTGGTCTACGGACTCGTCGGCCACAAGACCCACTGTAAGTGCTCCCTCGTCGTTCGGCGCGAAGGCAAACAACTCCGCCGTTACGCCCATCTTGCCACCGGCAACTACAACCCCAAGACCGCTCGACTCTACACCGACTTAAGTTTATTCACGGCGCGCGAAGACATCACCGAGGACGTCGCAAACACGTTTAACACGCTGACTGGTTTCAGCAAGGAACCGGAGTTCGAACGCCTCGTGGTTGCCCCATTCAATCTTCACTCGAGCATGATCGAGTTGATCGATGCTGAAGCGGCCAATGCCATCGCTGGAAAACCGGCACGTATCATCGCCAAGATGAATTCACTCGTCGACAAGACGACCATCGATCACCTCTACGCGGCCTCCCAAGCCGGCGTACGAATCGATCTGATCGTGCGTGGCATTTGTTGTTTGGTTCCAAGGGTAGCAGGACTCAGTGAGAACATCCGCGTGCGCAGCATCGTCGGACGATATCTTGAACACGCGCGCGTTTTCTATTTTCAGAATGCCGAAGCCGAACCGCACATTTACGCCGGCAGCGCCGACTGGATGCCGCGCAACTTCTTCCGTCGCATCGAAGTGATCTTCCCGATCGATGAAGAAGAAGCACGGTCTTGGATCATGAACGAATTATTCGCGATGGAATTGCAGGACAATACCAACGCCCGCGAACTGCACCAAAACGGAGCCTACACCCCCGTGGTCCGAAAGGACGACGAACCAGCATTCTCGGTACAGAACTACTTCATCGCCGCCGCCAACCAACGCCGTAAAGAAGAGATTCAGTTGCCCGAGGCCTAAGACGAGACCGGCCCATTCCAGGCCAAATCCCTCATTCAATGGGTGGTGCCAGTCCATCCTGCACCAAATCCGAGTTCGTAAATCGTAATTCCGAAATAAAAATGGCGGAGAGAGAGGGATTCGAACCCCCGTTACCGTTGCCGGTAAATCTGATTTCGAGTCAGACGCATTCGACCACTCTGCCATCTCTCCTGAGGTGAACGCAGAAACCTAGGGGGCCGTATTTAAAACGAAAGCAGAAAGTTCGAGCAAAGTGACCTACTCGAACCAAAACCCATCCCCTAAGTATTGGCGTCTTCGTCCGAGGCCACCTCTCGCTGATTGGCCGGAAGGTGATGCGGCAAAAAGAAATAGTAGTTCATCAGCCACCAACTCCGGGCCGGCCGATATAAAAGAATGGGAACGACAATCGCTCCCACCCCAGCCGCAACGCTCGCCACCATTTCCGACAGCACGCCCGCTAAGTAAAGTAACAGCACTGGAACAAGATAGAGCACAACGGTGACCCCGTAGATAAGAGATAGTGAGCCAAGATAGCTGCCCTCGTCCCGTTCGATCTTCATCGCACAACCTGGACATTCCGGTTTCACCCGAAACGGTTTACCCACCTGAAACAACGTCTTGCCGCCGCAATTTGGGCACCGATTGGTTAGACCACGTGTGACGATTTGACCCCGAGTGACTTTCATTCGGATTCATTGGTGAACAGATCGAGAAGCGCCTGCAATCCCACACCGCCTTTCTGGCGTTTAAGCCGATTTCCCAACCGCCGAGCTTCTCCTAGTGTATCAAATGGTGTGCTCTGCCACTTCAATTCCCACGGCCCGCGAGAGCTGGTCCATTTACTCACACCATCGTTGTGATCTCGCAGCCTCCTGCTCACGTCATCGGAAAGGCCAATATAGGTCCGACCCGCAGGGTTTTCGATCAGATACACCTGATAAGCCATGCGGGCACAAAAAAACCGGTAGGCAATTAAGCCAACCGGGTAAATTGGGTGCAGGGCTTGGATTTGAACCAAGGACCTTCAGGTTATGAGCCTGACGAGCTACCAGACTGCTCCACCCTGCAACAAAGGTGATATTCGACACTGAATCATCTGGATTCGTCTCAGTGCGAGTAAATTGAGTTAAAAGAACCTAAATGCCCAAGGGACACGTCCCCGAAGGGAGGGAGAGGAATGAAACCAGAAAGTGCCGTGTCAACAGGCTTTTTGAAAATTCCTAACTCCGCTCTTGCATCCCCCCACCCCGATCTCTGTGTTTGACCGTTCTTTCCTCGGAAAGAACCGTTCCTTCGAACCCAACCAACTAACAACAAATCCGATCGCAAGGCCGCCCACTGGCGGACCTGTGTAAAGAATCAATACATAGATCAACATGAGTAAAATCACCACTACGGTCCACGACCTCCTCGATGCTGGCGTCCATTTCGGCCACCAAACACGGCGTTGGAACCCGCGTTCCAAACCCTTCGTTTTCGACCACCGTCAAGGGATCACGATTATCGATCTCGGTAAGACCTACACCTTGCTCGAGCAAGCTTGTGAAGCAGTCACCGAACTCATCGCCACCGGCGGTAACATCCTGTTCGTTGGCACCAAGCGCCAAGCTCAAGAAATCGTGCGCGAGGCCGCTGGCTCCGTAAACATGCCTTTCTGTGTCGACCGCTGGCTCGGCGGCACCCTCACCAATTTCGCCACCGTTAAGGCATCCATCGCCAAGTATAAGAAGTATCAGGCCATGGACACCTCGGGAGACCTCCAAAAACTCGGTGGTAAGGAACAAGCCGCAATCCGTCGCGAGATGGTTCGGATGCAGAAGAACTTTTCCGGCATCTCTGAGATGACCGACCTACCGAAGGCTATGTTCATCATCGACGTCGCTCATGAAGACATCGCTGTCGCTGAAGGCGTTCGCTGCAAAATCCCGACCATCGCCTTGGTCGACACCAATTCTGACCCAACCAACGTCACATACCCAATTCCGGGTAACGACGATGCCGTTAAGTCCATCCGCGTGATCGTGGATACCGTAGTAGAGGCCATCCAAAACGGACTCAGCCAACGCGACGCACGTCGTATCGCCAAGGGTCAAGCCGACCTCAAGGCCGCCACTGCTGCTGTTGCCGCTGCCGCTGAAGCCGCCGAAGACCAACCAGGTCCTGCCCCCGACGTCACCAAGACCATCTCCGACGAAGTCGTCATCCCTGCTGCCACGAAGCGTAAAAAGATCGCTGCGCCTAAGGATGGTGCTACCGCCGACGAGGCTCCCGCAGCTACCGAGGAAGCCGAAGAGGCTCCTAAGCCCGCTCCTGCTCCTGCCATTCCCGCCGCTCCTACCGAAGCAGCTAAGGAAGCGCCTAAAGCAGCAGAGTAAGCGATTCCTCTCCCTCTCTCAATAATCGATAGATTCAAGACACTCTCATGAGCACTCAAATTAGCGCCCAGATGGTAAATGAACTGCGCAAGATAACTGGCGCAGGACTAATGAAATGCAAAAAGGCCCTCGTGGAAACCAACGGCAACGTTGAAGAAGCGACGACCATCCTGCGCAAGCAGGGTGAAGCCGATACGGCCAAGAAGTCTCAACGTGAAGCCAAAGAAGGCGTGATCGAAAGCTACATCCATCTCGGTGGAAAAGTTGGCGTTTTGATCGAGGTCAACTGCGAGACCGACTTCGTCGCTCGCAATGACGACTTCAAGGCATTCGTGAAAGACATCTGCTTACATATCGCCGCCGTCAACCCGACCGCCGTGAACCGCGAAAAAGTCCCTGAGGACCTCGTGGCCGCGGAACGCGAAATCGCGATGGCTCAAGCCGAGGGCAAACCTCCGATGGCGGTGCAGAAGATCGTCGAAGGAAAGCTCGAGAAGTTCTTCGCCCAAAGCGTGCTGCTCGATCAGCCGTTCGTGAAGAATCCCGATCAAACCATCCGCGAGCTCATCGCAGCGACGATCCAGAAGACCGGCGAGAATATCCAAATCCGCCGCTTCACCCGCTACCAGCTCGGCGCCTAAACCGCGTTTCCGACTCGTAAATTTACAACGCCTCCCTTCACGGGGAGGCGTTTTTTTTGGGCTGAATGCCCCGCCTCACCATTCATTCAAGCGCTCAAAATACGGTAGCCGAGGTCGCTGACCCCGGTCTCATGGCCTCCAAGTTCGTCCCACCGTTCCGGGGTCAGCGACCCCGGCTACATTTAGACATAGACGGAGCTGTTTGTGCGACCTATCCGATTCAGCTGCACATTCAGACTCACCTGATCGATCAAAGCCGGGCTTCGATCTGCGCTAGGAGTTGTTGGGCTAGCTCGGGCTGCGCCTCAGCCAAATTCTTCGTTTCGCCCTCCGAGGTGCGATGATCGTAGAGTTCCAAGTATCCGTCTTCATGAACGATCAGACGGTGAGTTTCCGTGCGAAGCGTTCGTGCATTCTTAAAATAACCGTAAGCCGGATGACCGTCGGCTGCGGCCGATGCGAGCACAGGGGCTAGGGAAACGCCGGAGGCGTGCTCCGGTGCCGGAAGTTTGGCCAATTCGACCAGCGTCGGAAAGATGTCGATGGTCTCTACCATGGCGTCCGACATTTCGCCAGGGTCAGGCATACCTGGGTAACTGATGATCAAAGGAGAGCGGAGCGACTCTTCGAAGAGCGCATGCTTCCCCCAGATATCGTGCTCACCGAGGTGCCAGCCATGATCGCCCCAGAGGACAACGATGGTATTCTCGCGTTGGCCGAGCTCATCCAAGCGTTGCAGAATACGACCAACCTGAGCGTCGGCATACGAAACACAGGCGGCGTAGTGGCGCCGCACCTCCATCGCAAATTCCTGATCAGCAGTCAGCTCGGGCTCGAGTAAGTTGTATTTATAAAACTCGCCGGACTTATGCCAGGTAGTCCGCCCTTCCGGTTTCTCCGGATGCGGCGTCGCGGGAAGTTTCACACCGGCGTAAGGCTCCATGTATTTCGCGGGAGCTCCAAACGGCAGATGCGGGCGAAGAATACCAAAGGCCATAAAGAACGGTTTGCCGGACGCATCTTTGGTCAGGCTTTCGAGCTCCGCCATAGCCCGCTCGGTATTGGTGCCATCCGGGTAGATGGAGTCGGGTCCCTCAACCAATTGAATCCCGTCCATCTTGGTCGCATCACCACGGATCTCTCCGAGAGCCAAACCATGCATCCACCCTCTCGGGTGCTGCCATTCACCGGATTCGAGGATGTGCCGATCCCAGGATTCGGGCATTTCATGAATGGCCTCGTCATCCCAATCCGGCCCGCCACGCCCACCGGGATGATGCGAAACCTTTCCGACCGATATGGTCGTGTAACCATACTGCCGAAACCAAGCTGGCATACTGGAAGGAAGCGCATTCGGATCTTTCGCCAGCTGTTCGGCCCGGCCGAATAACGCCGCATTGGAGGACCCGCCGTATTGGCCGGTCAACAAAGCATAACGGGACGCCCCACAAGTCGGGGCCTGAACATAATGACGCCGAAAGCCCCGTCCCTGCGCCGCCAACGCATCAATGTGAGGCGAACTTATATAATCGACGCCGAAACTATTTAGCTCCGGCCGCAGATCATCGATACAGATCAGTAGAATATTTGGTGGCGAAGACTTATCCGCCGCATTTTCGCTCACAGCTGCGACCTGTTCAGAAGAACAAGAAACAAACAAAAATGCTAAGAACAAGAACGCCGACCGGGTAACAAGTGATTTCATGGGAATAGGGGTGACGCCATGAAAACGACGGCTCGACCTATTGTTAAGACGAATCGTTCGACTGAAACACGGAGAAATATTCATTCCATATTCACTCGAGAATACTCGCGAGATTCTCTCGATTGGTGGCTCGACTGCAAAATCTCAACTCTACCCCCGTTTCCCCATGACCCGTCGCGAACTTCTCCGCTTTGGTGGCGCCTCCCTTGCTTACGCTAGCCTGGCTCGTTCCCGTCTGCTCGCTCATCCGAACCACGCTGCAGCCGCTGGCTCTCATTTGTTTTTCAGCGCCGTCGACCTGCCCCGCATCTCGGCCAATACCCACACTCCCCTGCTCCAGCCCATGTTCAAAAAATGGGTAGCCGAGACCGCGGAAGACTTGCGAGATGCGATGACGACTTTCGAAAAATCGGGCAACATCGTCTCCGATTTCGGCGCGATGCTCTTCCTGCTCGAGCGCAGTCTCACCGTGCAACTGGTGCGCCCCTCCGAGGAACGATTGGCCTCCCTCCTGGAGGTGATCGAACGCATCATTGAGCGCCCTTACTGGGATTATTTTCGCGACGGCCAGACCGAGGTTCTCGGCATCCAACGCGCCTCCTTTGCCACCGTCCGTCTGCTTTATGCTCGCGAAGTCTTGGCCGACGATCTGACCGAAGAATTCGACCATCGCATCCTCGATGCCATCGCCAAAAAAGGCTGCCTCTCCTGTTTTGCCACGGTCAACGACATGGACCACCCCGAAACGGTGAAGGGTTGGGACTTCGATCCGGAACACGCCGATTTCTACGATGTGACGATGGAACGTTGGCCCATGATTATCGGAGCCAATAATCTCCGCTCTGCTCCCACCGGTGCCCTCGGACTCGGAGCCCTCGCCCTGCTCGGACGTGATCCTCGCGCCGAAAAGTGGCTAGCAACAGCGGTCGCCAGCACGGAGCGTTTTCTTAAACTGTTCGCGGCAGATGGGAGTTTCTTTGAAGGCCTCAGCTACCTCGACTATTCGATGCGCACGAGTCTGCCCTTCATCGTGGCCCATCAGCGTCTCGTTGGCGACGTGGACTGGATGAGTAAAATCAATTGGGATGGGATGCTCGATTATACCATAACGATGCAGATGGGCCGAACCCCCGAGGGAGACCCAGATATTGTAAACTTCAGCGATGCCAGACGCAGCGTATTCCCGGGTTGGTTGTCCCAGGTCGGCGAAATGACCGGTAATCCGTTAGCTGCCCACATTGCCGACTACGCCGGCGCGCCCTACTTCTTTTACGACTTTCTGTGGTATCGACCCAACGCTCCGAAAGCCCCTCCGGCCGAAAAGCTGCTCAATCACCGTAACGATTACAACTGGATCATCTTTCGATCCGGCTGGGAAGCCACGGCCGCGACCCTGGCCTTTAAGAGCGGCGGACCTGCCAACCACGAGCACGCCGATCGCAATCACATCACGTTCAAGATTAACGGCGAACGTATGCTTCACGATCAATTCGGTGCGGCTTATGATCGGCGCCACGATGGTTGGAAGATGCGCCAAACGGCTGGTCACAATGCCGTGCTCATCAACGGTCACGGACATCACTATGTCGACGGAGTCGAAGGCACTAACGACAGCCAAGCCTACGCCAACATCCTCGACTATCAGGATCACGGGGACGTGGTCTGGTGGACTAGCGACGCCACTTCTGGCTACATCATCAAAAACTATCACGTCACCCAAGTGCAGCGTTCGGTCGTTTACGCTAAGCCCGGCGTAATCGTGATATTTGATCAGATTAACTTCCGCTACCGCCCGCAAACCGTGGATGCACGACTGTTCCCCGACAACCGTGACAGCGCGGCCACACTAGCCGTCGACGGCCGTCAATTCACGCTGACGCGGCCCAACGCCCAGCTCCACGGCCTGATTGCCTCCAATTCCAACGCCGCCCCTCGCCTCTCTCGCTTGGACGTGAAGCCGGAAACCGGCGATTTTCCCTGCATTGAGGTGCATTCGCCCAAGGGACTTTCGCACCATATTGTGACAGTGCTGGCAGCGACCACGGGTAAGATGTCCGCAACGCCTAGACTTTCCGCGACGCAAAACGACCACCATGCCTGGACGATCGCCGCTCGAGATCACCGCGTAAGCATCACCCCCACCGCATTTGCCCCGAAGATCAAGTTGCTCTGAGCCGCGCTTCAGCCGCTAATGGCAACCATGGTCCGTCGATTCCTACCCCTTCACCTGCTAGTCGCTTTGATTGCGACCAGCCTGTTTGCCCTCAACGCGCAATCAGCCGAGCGCCCGCCCAATATCGTTTTCATCCTCGCCGACGATCTCGGCTATGGTGATGTGGGAGCATTCGGACAGTTGAAAATCCGCACACCCAATATCGATCGTCTGGCCGCGGAGGGTATGATGCTCACCCAGCACTACGCTGGCAACGCGGTCTGTGCTCCTTCCCGCTCCGTGCTGATGACGGGACAAGATCCTGGGCACACTTACATCCGCACAAATCGCGGCATGGCCACCGGCGGTATCTCAGTCGTCGGCCGGCCCGAGATCGAAGGCCAATTCCCCATCCGCGATGAAGATGTCACCCTCGCTGAGGTCCTGCGTGATGCTGGTTATACCACCGGCGGTTTTGGCAAATGGGGTCTCGGCGGCCCCGACTCGACCGGCGCTCCCCTCCGCCAAGGTTTCGACCGTTGGTTCGGTTACAACGGTCAGGCTGTCGCCCACAATTTCTATCCTACTTACCTTTGGGATGACGACAAAACCATCTCCCTCGATAACCCCGCGTTCTCCGCCCACGACACCTTCCGCGACGACGAAGACCCCACCGATCCGGCGAGCTACAAACGTTTCCAAGGTAACGTGTATTCCGCCGACTTGATCTCAGATGAGGTGCTGGCATTCATCCGCAAGAGCCAAGATCAGCCCTTCTTCGTTTATTGGGCGAGCACCGTGCCTCACGTCGCTCTCCAAGTGCCCGACGATTCTCTGGCGGAATACCTCGGCGGATGGGAAGACCCTCCCTACCCGGGCGGTAAAGGCTATATCCCACATTTCAAACCCCGCGCCGCCTACGCTGCGATGATCACTCGCATGGACCGTGACGTGGGCCGAGCCATGGATTTGGTCGAGGAGCTAGGGCTCAGCGACAATACCATCTTCGTTTTCACCAGCGACAATGGTCCCACCCACGGCACCCACGAAGGACTCGCCGGCACCGATTCCATTTTCTTCAACTCCCATGGCGGTCTGCGCGAGGGTAAGGGCTCCCT
This sequence comes from uncultured Verrucomicrobiota bacterium, assembly GCA_913058185.1. Classification (GTDB taxonomy): domain Bacteria; phylum Verrucomicrobiota; class Verrucomicrobiia; order Opitutales; family Opitutaceae; genus Actomonas. The sequence goes on along the minus strand of CAJXQX010000013.1, from coordinate 38,558 downwards.
CTACGAAGGCGGCATGCGCGTGCCCACGATAGTGCGCTGGCCCGCCCAAGTCGCCCCCGGCACATCCAGTCCGGTGGTTTCTGGATTCGAAGACTGGTTACCCACCTTTGCATCGGTCGCCGATGTCTCCGACACCGTGCATGACGTGAATGGTATCGATATTTTACCTACGCTAGTAGGAAAAAAACAAGTAGCGCGCGATCTCCTCTACCGCGAATTCCCGTCCTACCGCGGACAACAAACCATTCGTGTGGGCGAATGGAAGGCCGTGCGGCAAAACCTCATGCCTCCGAAAGGAACTGAGGTCGTGATCAAAACCGAGCTCTATCACGTCGCGACCGACATCACGGAAAGTCACGATGTAGCCGCCAAACATCCCGAGCTCGTGGCTCATTTGGAAAAGCTCATGCGGGAGCACCGCACCCCCAGCGATGAATTTCCTTTTCCTACTTTGGATCTCGAATCTGCCAAATAGCCCTACTGGAGGTCTCTTGACCGTCTCGAGTGACGGAGACCGACCTTAAGCGCCAACTCCTCCATGTCAGGAATACGCGGGGCTCCATTCGCTCATAATCCCGTGAACCGAATTTCTTACCTTGTCTTCTTTACAGTTTTGCTGAGCGCGCCGCTTCAAGCGGGAGCGCACGACGACACGTTGTTCACGGCGATCTTAATGGATCATGTCGTTAACGGTGCGGTGAATTACACCGACATCGCGAAGGACGAGCGACTCGATACTTATTTGGGGCAACTCGCAGAAACAAAGGCGATAGAACTGCCCTCTCGTGAGGCCCAGCTGGCTTTTTGGATCAATGCCTACAATGCCTATACCCTAAAGTTGGTCGCTTCAGTTCCCGCCGCTGAATCGATCACCGAAATCACCGGACTAGGCACCAAGGGCGACGCCGACACCGCTAAACCCTGGGATCAAGCCATCGCCGAGATAGGCGGCGAAACCTACACGCTTAACCATATTGAGAACGAAATTATCCGCCCCGAGTTCAACGATGCGCGGATCCACTTTGCGCTGGTTTGCGCGGCCTACTCCTGCCCCCAACTTCGTAACGAAGCCTACGTCCCTGACCGGTTAGACGAACAACTCAACGAGCAGGGTCGTCATTTCATGACTCACCGCAACGTGATCGATCCACGCACCCGCACCGCCCAACTTTCTCAAATCTTCAAATGGTTCGACGTCGATTTCGGCAGCGACGAAAAAGAGCTGCTGCGTTACCTCGCTAATTTTGTGGGAGTCCCCGCGGCTAACAGTCTGCGCAACGAAGCCCGCCGCTGGACCGTCTCCTACTCGGAATACGTCTGGTCCCTTAACGATCGTCCCTAAGCGACCGCGCTCACAGCTTCGGCGCTGGCGGTGGATCAAAAAAGTTCGCACGACGTCGAGAGCTGTTACCCTTGAAGGGCTTTCGCTCATCGGGGTTCGCGTAGGCTCCCCTGCGATACCCCCCTCGATTGGGATCCTGAGCACAGTCGATCTGCACCTGCTGCATGCGATCAAATAGTTCGATGAGCTGATTCGATTTATCTTCCGGTTCCATGCCGCGCTGATGGAGCGCCCGAATTACTTCTCGGACGGATTCCAAGGTCGATAAGCAGCCGGCAAAAGGTTGCTGTTTGATGATGTAGCGGCTGGGAGAGTCAGGGGTGAACATCACCCGCGGCAGCCGTTGCAACGACGGGCTCATCTTGAGCATTTTCCGGGCGCAGCTCCAGGTCGCATCCAACAAGAACACGGTCAATTCGCGTGATTCATCGATCGAAAACTCCTGATCCGATTGCGATAAATTGATCGCCTCTCGCCCGGGATAAAGCAGCAACACCTGTCGTGCCGGATCATCGATCAGCCGCTGGACGACCGGATGCTGATCAAACTCCACGCCGACTTGAATTTCGCTATTCGGCAGACTGAGATGCGTCAGTCGACCGGTCCCCGCTTTCTCCCGCTTAAACTCTTTCGGGTGCATTAAGATCACAAATCGGGTCGATGTGGGCACCAGCTTGATCGAACTGCACCAGCACAGCTCGTTTGGCCAGAAGCACCGGTAGCACATCACCCGACTCATAATGACACCTAGCTATCAAATCCGGCCACGATCAGTCGGAGCGAATCAAGCCGCAGACGCGCATCACGAATCGCTCCACACGTTTTCTTGAGCTGAACCTGCGCCAGTTTTACTTCCTCCGGTCGCACGTGATCATTGATTTTCTGGAGATCGACGAGCCGTTGGAAATCCGCGCCCAACCGATCGCGGGCATTTTCCTCGGCCGCATTTTTGATCGGAGCCGCTTCCTTTTCGGCCAGGCTGGTCGCCCCTTCGACGAGGTTCTTCATTAGTTCCGCATTAAATTCCGGGCGCTCCAAAAATGGCGTGATCGGGGTTTCCGTCACGAGATCCGGCGTCGTGCGTGGGTCCCATTCTGCGGTCAAGTTTTGGCCCCGGAGATCAACCACGACTCGCACCGGCTGAGGCGCGAGAAACTGGTCCACGTGCCAACGCGTATCCGCTACGGTTTCGAGCACAAACACCGCTTCCAATATGAGATTCGGCACGTCCGCTTCCACCATCCCAAATGCCGTTGTGCCGGTGGGAGAGTTTACGAGCAATTCCATCGTATCTCCGACGAGGGCGTGGTCAGCGGTGAGCAAACGGATGTCCTCGCGGACAATCGCGCGCTGCCGATCAAACGTCGCCAACATACCCTCGCGAGGCACGGCGGGGAATCCTTCGACATAAGCGTGATCGGCATCGATGAATATCTCGCCTCCCTCATAGTCCTTCACCCGCACCCCGAAGTGATCGAAGAGCTCCGCCATCAAACGCCTCACCGTCAGGTCACTATCCGCGGCTCGAACGTTATCGATTACGCGCTGCGCAATGACCGGATCAAACGAGTTCAACTCCAACAATCGATCGCGTCCGCGGTGCAGACGTTCTTGAAGTTTTTCACGGTAAGCCGCCGACTCTTCGATGAGCTTCGCGAGCTCTTTGGTCGGCGAGGCCTTGGTGCCGGTGCCAAACTGAATCGCCAGGGTGAGCAGACGCTCCCGAAAGGTTTGTTCGTATTCGTGGCCGCCATGCATCGGCTCAGCAAACGCATCCAAACCGTGTTGATACCAATCAACCACGGCGGCTTCGGCGCTGCCTTCGACGTAGGGCACATGAATTCGAATTTTCTCAGTCTGCCCGATTCGATCCAGCCGACCAATCCGCTGCTCCACCAGACCGGGGTTGAGGGGCAGATCAAAGAGCACGACATGATGGGCGAATTGGAAATTACGCCCCTCACTGCCGATTTCCGAACAGAGGAGCAGCTGCGCCCCATCTTCTTCGGCAAAATAAGCTGCGTTACGATCGCGTTGCACGAGCGGCAGTCCTTCGTGAAATACGGCTACCTTGGGATTCATTTTTTCGCGCAGCGCCGCTTCAATCGCGACAACCTTGCGGTGGGTGCGGCAGATGAGGAGCACTTTGCGTTTCGGGTCCGCCTTGAGAAAATCGACCAGCCAAAGTAACCGCGGATCATCCCGAAAATTGTGACGGATCTCGGAAGCACGACCGGTTTCATCAGCCTCCAACTCACGGGCAATCCGCGTGAGGAGAGTCGGATTTTCATCGATCAATGGAGCGGGACAGAACTCTCGCTTCGGGAACCCCTCCATCGCAGTGCGGGTGTTGCGGAACACAACCCGGCCCGTGCCATGCTGATCTAACAAACTACGCAACAAAGCGTCATTCGCACCGGGTTTACCCGATTCAATGGCACCCAGGTGAGTGGCGAGACCTTCGGGATCTTTGGTGAAGATTTTGGCCAATGCCGCGTGATCGACTGCGTCCAATTTCTCGGCATCGACGACCTTGTTGGCCACGGCCGCTACCTCGCCAAACTGCGCCGCTTCGGTCAGGAACGTATCCAGGTCCCGATAGCGATGCGGATCGAGCAAACGCAGGCGGGCGAAGTGTCCCGCCAAGCCCAATTGGGTCGGGGTGGCTGTCAGCAGCAGCAAACCTCGGCTGCGTTCCGCCAGTCGCTCCACCAATTGATATTCTTTGCTCACTTCAACTTCTTGGGGAGACCAAGCCAAGTGATGCGCCTCGTCGACGACCACCATGTCCCAACCGGCGGCCACGATTTGTTCGAATCGATTTTCATCCTGCGCGGGGAAGTTTACGCTGCAGAGCGCGAGTTGGTCGCACTGAAAAGGGTTCTCTTCCGGATCGGCCGCCTCTTCGTCGATGCAACGCTGTTCATCGAAAATGCTGAACCAGAGGTTAAATCGACGGAGCAGTTCGACGAACCACTGATGCGTCAGCGACTCCGGCACCAAAATTAGAGCCCTGCGCACTTTGCCGACGGTGAGCAATCGCTGCAGGATCAAACAGGCCTCAATGGTCTTACCCAGCCCCACTTCATCGGCCAGCAACACCCGCGGGAGCTGTCTGTTGGTGACCTCTTGAAGGATGTAAAACTGATGCGGTATCAACTCTAAGCGCCCGCCAAGATATCCACGCACCGGCGACGACCGCACCGCAGCTTGGACCTGCCGCGTCCGATAACGGAGATCAAATACCCCACCCTCGTCGGTTTGACCCGCCATCAGGCGATCCAATGGGCCTGTAGCTCCCGCAATGTCGGACACCTCGTTCTCGACCACCCGTTGGCCCTCCCCGCAATAGACCAACAGCCCATCCTGCTCCTCTACGGTCTCGACCAGAAAAGTAACCCCCGCGCGAGTCGCTACTTTCTGCCCCTCATGGAATTGCACCCGTTTAAGCACGGCCGTGCCTTCGGCATAGAGCCGTTGCTCCCCCGTGGCAGGAAATGAAACCCCCACTCGACCACCGGACACGCCGATCACTACGCCGAGACCCAATTCGGGCTCCGGCTCACTCACACAACGCTGACCAACAGTATTTAAAGACACATCACGACAACGAGACGGTCTCCGGCGGTTTTCAAAGCGATTCGCCAAAATATCCAATTTCTTCTCCCTCGTCTTGTCATCAGGGGCCTCATCTCGCTGATTTCTACCATGGAACAACGCCGACTTGGGAAATCTGGAATTTTTGTGAGCAACCTCTGCTGCGGCACGATGACCTTCGGCACTCAGAGCACCGAAGAGGAAGCGTTCGCCATATTAGACCGGGCGTATGATGCCGGTATTGATTTTTACGATACAGCGGAAATCTACCCCGTGCCCCCCGACGTCAAATACGTGCACCGCACCGAGGAGATTCTAGGCAAGTGGCTCAAGACCAAGCCCCGGGATGGCTTGATCATCGCTTCTAAGGTGGTCGGGCCAGCCCAAGGCTGGTTCACCCCGCCCATCCGTGAGGGCAAGAGCATCCTCGACCGCCACAGCATCAATCGGGCTATAAAGGGTAGCCTGCGGCGCCTACAGACCGACTACATCGATCTCTACCAAACCCATTGGGTCGACCGGGGCGCTGGTTACGAGGAAACGCTGGCTGCACTGACCGATCTCAAGGACGAAGGACTTGTCCGGATCGTGGGATCCAGCAACGAAAACGCCTGGGGGACGATGAAAGCCCAAGCGACTTCGGCCAGCCAAGGACTCGTTCGCTACGATACGATCCAGAACAACTACTCCATTGTGAACCGTCGATTTGAGGACGAACTCGCGGAAATCTGCCGTCGCGAGCAAATCAGTCTCCTGCCCTTCTCTCCTCTGGGAGGTGGCGTCTGCAGCGGCAAATACCAGGATGGCGCATTCCCCGAAGGCGCTCGGTTTAGCAATTACATGGCCGCCGGACCACGCCAGCAAGCGATGGTCGGTCGGTTCGTGAACGAGAAGAGCCTCAGCACTGTCGCGGAACTCAAGGTGCTAGCAGACGAAATCAACGTCCCCCTCGCAGCCCTGTGCATCGCGTGGTCACAACAGAACGATTTCACCGCTTCGACTATTTTCGGCGCCACATCTCTCGCCCAGCTTGAGGAGATTCTCCCCGCCCATGATTTGAAGATCAGCGCTGAGATGATGACCAAAATCGACTCGATCACCAAGACTCACATGTATCCGCTCGGCTAGGCCTTCCTCTCACGTTTCCGGCCGGTAATATTACAAATTTGAAACTAATGAACTCTGATTTAGTTCTCCGGTCAGTAGACCGCATGACTGAATTTTTGTCGAAAACGTGGCGCGAGTGGCAGGGTTATATTTTCTTTTTCGTTTTGGTATGGATCCCCGTGCGTTCGGCCGTGGTGGACTACAGTCCGGTTCCTACTGGCTCCATGAATCCCACGATTCTCGAGGGCGACGTGGCTTGGATCGACAAGCTCGCCTACAGCCTACGCGTGCCCTTGACCACCATCCACATGAAGCAATGGGGGGGGAACCCGCGCGCGGCGATATTGTGGTGGTGCTTTCCCCCGAGGATGGCACGCGACTCGTAAAACGGATTGTCGGCATTCCAGGCGATACGATAGCGATGAAAGATAATCAGCTTCTATTGAATGGTGAGTTCGCCACCTATTCTCAGGCGGCCCGCGACTACGAACCTGAAATCGCTGAAACCCTCCGGCCTCATGCATTTTTCGCCGAGGAAGACTTGGATGGAGTGACCCACGCGGTGATGGGGATTTCGATCGCCCCAGAAACCCGCCGAGACCTTTCGCCGGTTACGGTGCCCGCCGATCGATATTTCCTCATGGGGGATTCACGCGACAACAGTCACGATTCCCGCGTCTACGGGTTCGCCGAACGGGATGCGATATTGGGCCAAGCCAAAAGCATTCTGGTTTCACTGGATATCAATGATACCTACCTGCCCCGTCTGAGCCGCTTTTTCACCCCGTTGCGGTGACGAATTCTCTAGATTGTAGAGAACGTAAGCTTGGGTTCGCTGTCGGGCGCAAAGCCCGACCCACCCATACAACTGAAAATTAGATACGAGAGCAGTGCTTTCGCGTCCGCCGTAGCCTTGGCGAAGAAGGAACGCCCGACATCAAATGTTAACGAAAATTATTTAAGTCTCGGTGCTCTTCAACTTGCGCGGATGAAACTTCGCATGGTGGTCCAACAAGCGGGTTGATTCTACGGCGGTGTAAATCTGCGTCGTGCCGATATCGGCATGACCTAGCATCTCTTGAATCGCCCGTAAATCTGCGCCTCCACTCAATAAGTGCGTAGCGAAGGCATGTCGCAGCAGATGCGGTTTCACTGTTTTTGTAATTCCTGCCCGTCGCGTGTGGGTCTTGACCATCAACCAAACCGTTTTGCGCGAGATAGCCGTGCCCCGATTGCTAAGAAAAAACTGACTTCCCGTCTTGGTCTTCACGAAATGCGGCCGCCCCGATGCGAGATAAGCCTGAATTGCCCGGATCGCCTGATCTCCCAATGGCACAACCCGCTCCTTCGACCCTTTGCCCATCACGCGCACAAATCCATGATCGAGATCAACCTGCTGCAGCGTGAGTTCGCAGAGCTCCGAAACTCGCAGACCACTGGAATAGAACAGCTCCAAAATCCCTCGATCACGAAGCCCAAACGCATCCTCCCCCGTTGGCGCAGCCAAGATCTTTCCGATTTCCTCGAGCGTTAGAGTACCGGGTAACTTACGCTGAAGTTTTGGGCCGACGACGAGTTCGGTGAAATCATCAGCCCGCACTCCGTCATGCACCAAGTAGCGGGCAAACATTCGCAGCGCGGAAAGTTTCCGCGCCGCACTCGAGCTCGCGAGTTTGCGATCACTCAAGTTCTGCGCCCACGCCGTGGCATCATCGCGTGTTACACGTTTCCAATCGGTCCGCCCTTGTTTGGCTAAGAACACCGCCGCTTGACTCAAGTCGCTCTCGTAGGCTTCCACCGTCTTGGGGGAACGGCCACGTTCGAGTTCCAGCGATGTGACAAAATCGCGAATGCTCTCCTCCATAGCAGGAGGTATTTCTACCGGGGGTCCGGAACGCGACGGCATGGGAAGAGATCTAACGCTTCATTACTAGGGCGCAAGCCAAGCAAGCCTGCAAAAGCACTCACGAAGTGCCCGGAAGAGGATCTTACCGACGACGTCCACCGCCACCGGAGCGACGCCTAAATCCGCCGGGAGGCGGGGTGCGCATGCGGTAGGTGATCCGAGCCTTTTCCAAATCGTAAGGGCTCATCTCCATCTTTACCGTATCACCAGCGGCGATTTTGATGAAGTGCTTGCGCAGCTTGCCCGAAATATGGGCGAGCACCTGATGGCCGTTGGCCAATTCCACTCTGAACATGGTGCCTGGAAGGACTGATACAATCTTCCCCTCTACTTCAATCGAGTCTCCGTCAGGCATTAATAAGAGGCCAAAAGGCCGAGGGTCAGGTGTGAGATCATACAGATTTAGGTGCGCAAAAGCCCCTTGTAAGCCAAGGACCGCCCTCCTTAGTCAAGGCAATTACATTTGAAGCCATGCCATCCGCTCCGCCCAATCCACCTCCCTGCCCCTTCGAAAAGCTGTTCCCATCGCAACTTGTGCGAGATGACTCCTTCTTTATGAGCCTCGCATTCAACCAAGCGATTGACGCGTGGCGAGCGGATGAAGTGCCCATCGGATGTGTGATCGAACGGGAAGGTCAGGTCATCGCTTTCGCCCACAATACCGTTGAACATGGCGAAGATCCCACCGCCCACGCCGAGATGCTGGCCATCACGCAGGCAGCCTCGGCCGTCGGTAACTGGCGACTCGAGGGCTGCACCCTTTACGTCACCAAGGAGCCCTGCCCCATGTGTAGCGGCGCCAGTATCATGGCGCGGGTCAAACGCGTGGTATACGCGGTGCCGGACCCCAAGATGGGATGTTTGGGTGGCGCCACCAATCTGAGCGAACTGCCGCGCGTGAATCACCGCTGCGAAATCACCGCTGGCGGAGTGCTCGAAGACGAGTGCCGCGAACTGATCCGGACCTTCTTCCAGCTCAAACGCAGCGACGCAAACGAAGCCTGACTCGCGAAATCCGTGGGCGGCGTTGACGAAACCTCCGCCATCTAGCATACTGTCCTTCCTTTTTTTACTAACCCTCCAATCAACTGAATATTATGGCATACGAACTTCCTGCCCTCTCCTACGCGGCCGACGCGCTCGAACCGCACATCGACACCCGCACGATGGAAATCCATCACGGCAAACATCACGCGACTTACATCGCCAAGCTCAACGGCGCCCTCGAAGGCTATGATGACCTGGCGGGTAAATGCATCAATGATCTCATCGCCGATCTCGCGGCCGTGCCTGATGCCATCCGTGGTGCCGTGCGCAACAACGGCGGCGGACACGCCAACCACGCCTTCTTCTGGTCCATTCTCGGGCCTAGCAAGGGTGGAACCCCTTTTGGTGACCTCGCGGCCGCCATTGATGCCTCCTTTGGCTCCTTTGACGCCATGAAGGAGCAGTTCGCTGCCGCCGGCGTGGGTCGCTTCGGTTCCGGCTGGGCTTGGCTCTACGTCAACGCAGCGGGCAAGCTCGCCATCGGCTCCACCGCCAACCAAGACAGCCCTCTGATGGGTGAAGCCGTTGCTGGTATCGCTGGCACGCCTGTCATCGGTCTCGATGTCTGGGAGCACGCTTACTACCTCAACTACCAGAACGTCCGTCCTGCTTACATCGGCGCCTTCTGGAACGTGGTTGATTGGGATGCCGCCGCTGCGAACTTCGCCGCCGCGTCTGCTTGATCCTCAGCTTACCTTTCGAAACAAAAAGCCGTCCCATTTCGTGGGACGGCTTTTTTGTGGATTCGAGACGAGGAAGAATCTGCGGACTTCGCGGGCGAGTCGCTATCTTACCTCGCGATCACGAGTGAGCATCGGAATCAGACGACCCGGCATCCTTCGCGTATTCTTCCTTATTATAAATCCAAGCGAGGCTCTTACGAATATCCTCACCGATGAGGGTGACGGTGGGAATAAGCAGCAAGGTGATGAACGTCGCAAAAACAATTCCCCAGCCCAAAGAAATCGCCATCGGAATGAGAAAGAGCGCTTGCACACTGCTTTCAAACATCAGCGGTAGCAGACCGAAAAATGTAGTGAGTGAGGTGAGCAAAATCGGCCGGAAGCGTTTCACTCCCGCCAAGCGCACGGCTTCGCCCAAAGTTAAGCCTTCCTTCACCTTACGGTTCATGAAGTCGACCATCACCAGCGAATCGTTCACCACGACGCCGGAAAGCGCGAGGATACCCAACAAGGACAGCATCGTGACCGAAGCCGCCGGATCATTGGCCGCACCGATAAGGCCGTAGATAAAGGACATAACGGTATGGCCCAAAATGGCCCCCACGACGCCAAACGGAATAGCCGCCATCACGATGAAGGGTTGGAAGTAACTCTTGAACGGAATCGCCAACAGCACGTAAACCGCGATGAGCACAAAGATGCAGCCGTTGATAAACTCCTCATTGTTATCCTGAGTCTCCGCCGCGCGACCCTGCAAGGATACTGAGACCCCCGGATAATCCAGTAAGAGCGTGGGCATGAAATTCTTTAGAACTTCAGCTTCAATCCCATCAATATCGACCGTTTCGGTATCACCTTCCGCACTCACCCGCACGATCCGATTGCGGTCCACGCGACGAATCGAAGGCAGCGCCTTGCCCGGCACGACCCGAGCCACTTCCTCAAAGGGCACTTCTTGGCCGGCGCCCGTGCGAATCATCATGCGACTGAGCGCGCCCAATGAACGGCGGGCTTCCAGCGGATAACGCACCATCACGCGAACGTCGTCCCGACCGCGTTGGATCCGCTGGGCCTCGGTGCCAAAGAATGCTTGTCGCACTTGGGTCGCGAGGTTCTGCGCCGTAATCCCTAGATGAGAGGCCTGAGGCTTAAGTTCGAGTTCCAGCTCTTGGTTGGCGGTCTCAAAAGAATCCTGGATATCATAGAGCCCGGGGAATTCGGTTAACTTTTTTTGCACCGCCTTGGAAACGGCCACGAGATCCTCGATTTTCGGTCCCACCAATTGGATCGTCATTGCGCCGCCTCCGCCTCGAGCAAAGGAGAAATTAAGTTGTTCCGCTTCGGGCACAGGCCCAACGCGGTCACGCAGATCAAACGTCAACTCACGGCTGTTCACCGCGAGACTGCCATCGTCTTCGGTGACCAGCTCGATCACCACTTCACCGATTTCCGCGACACCTGCCGCGGGTCCGCCGCGGCGAAAACCACCGCCGAAAGGTTGGCCCCCGGAGGTCGCAAAGATGTTATCGATCACATCGTGCCCATACTGTTCCCGGTAGTCCACCTTCATCGCCAAAGCTTGAGCCTCGACCAGTCGAATCACTTCATCAGTTTTTTCGATGTCAGTTCCCACTGGCATCTGTAAGGTCACGGTGACCGAACTGCGCGGAATATTGGGGAAAGGGGTCCACCGAATATGCCCGGAAAACAGCGCACCGACGAAGACAATAAAGAGCCCTATGAAAACCGAAACAGCCGCGTATCGATACTGGAGGCACTTCTCCAATATCGGACGGTAAACACTCAGGATGAATTTTTCTAAGCCCTCGGCAAAAAAGCGTTGAAATCTCGATAAGAAATTCTTCGACGCCGCTTTGCCCAAACCACGACAGTGTTTAAGATGGGCTGGTAGAATAAGCTTCGATTCAACCAAGGAAAATAACAGCACCGGAATCACGACGATGGGAATCTGTTTAAAGAAGTTCCCTCGAAATCCCGACAATACACTCAGCGGATAAAATGCGACAATGGTCGTGAGCACGCCGAAAATAACCGGGATGGCGACTTCCTTGGTGCCTACAATCGACGCCGTTAAAGAGTCCTCGCCCTCCTGCATGTGTTGGTAGATATTTTCCCCCGTCACAATCGCATCATCGACCACGATACCAAGCACGAGGATGAAGGCGAACATCGTAATGAGATTCATCGAGACGCCCCAGAGCGGCAGCAAAAAGAATGCACCCGAAAACGCGATGGGCACGCCCAGCGCCACCCAAAAAGCCAATGACGGCCTTAAGAACAGTGACAAGATTACGAGCACTAGAATGTAGCCAAAAATGGCACTATCTAACAAGGTATCGAGACGAGCTTGGATGCGGGACGAGTCGTCCTGCCAGTAATCCAACTGAATCCCGTCGGGAAGGGTTTCTCTCTTCGCGGCGACGAACGTCTTCACCGCCTCACCAATTTCGAGAATGTTTTGATCACCGGTGCGGAATACATCAATCGCCACCGCGCGCTCTCCATTAAATTTAGGGTTCACCGGAATCTCATCGAATCCATCCGTGACCAATCCGATGTCACCCAAGGTGATTCGCGTGCCGTCAGGGTTGGTGATAATCGCAATCTCAGCAAATTCATCCTGCGTGTAGGCCTGCTGGGACGTGCGCAATAGGACATTGCCGCCTTCGGTGCGAATACTACCCGCCGACAAGTCGATGGAGTGGGTGCGAATCGCGCGCACAACCTGGTCAAACGTCAGCCCATATTTGCGCAAATCCGCTTCGAGCACTTCGATCGAAATCTCATAGGGTCGCACCGCCTTGAGTGAAGCTATGGTCACCTTCTCCAACCCCGAGATCTCTTCCCGCAGGCCTTCGGCAAAAACCTTCAAATCGCGTTCGCTCAGATCCGCCGCGACCACCACCGTGATCACACGTTCTCGCCGATCCGCGATACTGATCTGAGGTCGTTCAGCCTCCACCGGAAACGTCTGGATCGTGGAGACTCGATTGGTCACCTCATCAAGCGCTTCACCCAGATCAAAACTATCTTCAATCTCCAACGATACCGAACCTGCGTTCGCGGTCGCGCGGCTTTGCATCTCCTTGAGACCTTCAATGTCGAAAAGAACCTCCTCCAAACGCACGACAATGGACTCTTCGGTCTCGGTTGGAGTCGATCCTCGGTAAGTGACCGAAACTGAGATCACCCGGGACGGATAGTCCGGGAACTCCTGCAGGATCATCTTGTTCCATAGCGAGTAGGCGCCGGAACCCAAGATCGCCGCCATCAGGATATTCGCGGCTACGCTATTACGGGTAAACCATTCAATCAAGTTGTGCATCAGGTGCCTTTGTTTTGTGGGATTCTAAAAAATTAAGTTAGCGGCCGCGACCAGCGGGTAATTCGACCCCGTTGGCTTCAGCCCATTCGCGAATTTCGGCCATGACGGGTCGCATTTTTGAGCGATCACCACTTTCGGCTGCGGCCATAGCTTCATCAAGTTTGGCTTTGAGCTCAGCCGGTAAAGGTTTGTCGGCCGGGATCGCGGCCAGCAGCGCTCCCGCGGCACCACCGGCACCACCAGCACCACCGCCGCCGCCCCCGGCGGTAGGAGGAGGACCACGACGCTCTGGGGCCGCTGCTGCTTCGTCCGCCGCGGCTATTGCGGTGCTTTCCAACACGGATCGCACGGGATATTCTTCAAGTGCGAGTGGCACTTGAGTGAGGCAGAGTAAGTCACCGTCTTCGAGCCCCTCGCTAATCACCGCAACGTCGTCGGTTTCCCACGCAATAGAAACAGGTCGTCGACGCAAAATGTCGCGGCCATCAGATTTATCAACAAGCAGCACATAGGAGTTTTCCCGCAAAAGACTGCGAGGAATCACAAACACATCATCCACGGTCTTTCCGATGATTTCGGCTTCAACAAATGAACCGATTTTTAAAGGAGGTCGTTCATTCGCCGTGCGGCCATAGGGGTTCCTAATCTGGGCGACCACGAACAATTGCCGACTCCGGGTATCTACGGCGCCCTCCGCGCGGGAGACGCGTCCGCCCCAACGATAAGTTTCTCCTGCAACCTCCAAGGACAGTTGCACGGCCGGCCCTTCCGCCAAGGTCGGATTCTCACCCCGATAGATCGCGGGCAGATTGAGATAGGAATATTGGGTAGCAGTGAGTGGTAAGCGGACTTCCGCGAGATCGACCGCAAACACGCGAGCCATTTGATTACCCGTCGAAACATACTGCCCCACATCAACATTCTTGGTCAAAACGCGCCCGGCGAAAGGAGCGCGGATTAAGGTGCGTTCGAGATTACGTTTAGCATTATTGACCCGGGCTTGGGCCGAGGCCACCGCTGCGGCGGCTTGTTTGAGCTGGGGCTCCCTGAGCGTGAGGCGACCCGCTGGCGTGTCTGGATTGAGTCGTTCCCAATCACGCTTGGCTTGAGCAGACCGCGCCTGCTCTTCCGCCAAACGAAGATCAGCCTGGGCATAAGCCGCATCGGCCACGATCAATTCGGTTTCATAATCGCTCTTGTCGATCTCGATCAGGACTTCCCCCTCTTCGAAAAACGAACCCTCTTGAAAACTCGAACCGATGGCGACGATGCGTCCCCGAACTTCGGGGATCAGCGTGCTGGTGGTCCGGGCTTGGACCGAACCTTGGGAGTGCAGCACAATCTCATAGCTCTGACGATTCACGGGACGCACCACCACTTCTTTGGCCGGCGCTTGGAACTGCCGCCTCGGAGCTTCCTTTTGGAAGACAATCATGTAGAGGGTGATACCACCCGCGATCGCGAGGATGATAACAGGGAGCAGGATTTGCAGAGCTCGTTTCATGGAAAGATTAGTTTTCTTCGGCTAGTTCGAAGGAGAAGCCTCCGCCTAGGGCGAGGTAAAGATCGATGCGGCTTTGGATACGCCGGTTAGTGGTGGTGATTAAAGAGCGTTGGGCGTTGAGGGAGCGTCGCACGGCATCGAGGACGGTGGTGATATCCGCCAGTCCGCTCTCATACTGTTCCCAGGCTAACGACTCAGCCGCCTGAGACTCTTCGGTAGCCACCTGTTGAAATTCGTAATCTCGGGCAAAGGAATCCTGCTCGGTCAGCGCATCCTCTACTTCGCGAAAAGCGGTGAGAACGGTCCCGGTGTAATTCGCGACCGCTTGCTCATGCAGCGCCTCCGAACGGGCGATATTGGCGCGAATCCGGCCGCCTTGAAAGAGGGGCATCGAAACACTCCAAACGCGGGTCCAAACGCGACGGGCATCCAAATCAAATAAATCCGCGGCATCCCGAGTATTGGTGCCACGGGTCAACGTGATGCCGAGATTGGGTAACATCGCCTTCTTGCTTTCATATTTACGCTGCTGCGTCGCGGCCAACGAACGTTCGGCACTCAATACATCCGGGCGACGGAGCAATAATTCGGTTGGAAGCCCCGCGGGGACGTTCGTGCCGATTTCTGGCCACTCGGTTCTCACCGCAAGTTCTCCCGCCGGATAGCGCCCGAGCAATACCTCGAGGTTGCGCACGGCCGACTCCCGGCCCCGGATACGTTGTTCCAAGGTGCTCGCGGAGGAGGCCAAGTTGGCCCGAATCAATCGCACTCCAAGGGCGGTGCCGATACCCTGCTCGAAGCCTTCCTCTACGTTGCGTTTACTTTCCTCGAAAGCTTCCAGGGTTCGTTTGGCGAGGGCCAACTGCTGTTCGGCTTCGATCGCATTATACCAGGCTTGAGCCGTGCGTCCGGCAATCGAGAGTCGCGTGGCTTCAAAGTCAGCGAGAGCAGCTTCGGCATCGGCCAAGTCTCCTTTGTAGCCGTTGCGCAATGCCCCCCACAGATCGAGTTCCCAATTAAAGCGAGCATTCGTGGAGTAAGAACGATTAACCGGCGTCTGTTGAATACCGGTAGCCGAACTACGTCGTGATTGGTTCTTGTTAGCACTCGCCGTGATGGAGGGCCACATCCCCGATCGAGCCGAGAGGGTGCCAGCGACTGAGGCATCACGCCGGGCCGCTGCAGCCATGAGGCCGAAGTTGTGCTGCAGCGCTTCGCGCATGATTTCCACCAGCTGCGGATCACCAAAGTCCTGCATCCATAATTGAGGATTAAATTCACCACCGCTAGCGGCAGTATCCCAAGCCTCGGGGACATCGGTCTGAAGCTCCTCGATTTGGCTGGGAGGCGTCGACATACAGCCGACCACCAAAAGACTCACGAGCGACCCAGCTACAATGGCGGAAAGACGGGGCAGAAGCATCGAAATAAAAGGCATCAAAAAGCGAAGATAGGACAAATGACTATCACCTCAGACGTCAGCCCATCCCGCGTGGTTACGCATAGAGCTTAGTTTTATGGAGTAGGTCACAAAGAAAACGGATCAAGAGGTAGAAGCGTGGTCCTGTGGAATCAAATCTTAAGACGGTGAAATAACTAATTTCCATAAAATGCAGTTAAGCTGCAATCAACCACCCCCGCGACTCGTTTTGCTCGGTGATGAACTTAAAATCACCCTCTACCTCACTCTTCCTCCTTTCTTCATTTGGAGGTCCTTCCAATTTACGTCGAATAGCTGCTTTTGCCGGAGCACTCTTGATTGCCTCCGCCGCTTCGGCGGTGCAGGTCGCCGTAACGATACGCAACGCCGCCCCCGAAAATGGCATCTGGGCCGTTAATCCTTGGATCGGCGTGCATGATGGCACCTTCGATACGTTTACTGCCGGCGAGGCGGTGAACGGCGCAATTGAAGCCGCCTCCGAAGATGGCAATGTCTCTATGCTCACCGGCTGGTTTAACACCTCTCAACCCAACGGCGAAGGCGCCGTGATTCCTGGCCCCGTCGGCCCTGGTCGGACTTTTACTCAAATCTTCGATTTAGACGCCGCTAACCTCAATCACAGCTTTCTCAGCTATTTTGCCATGGTGATCCCTAGCAACGATGCGTTCTGGGCCAACGACAACCCCTCCGCCTACCCCATCTTTGATGGCGCCGGAACTTTCATTCCCCGCAGCTTCAAGATCTACGGTTCCATGATCTGGGACGCCGGCATCGAAGTTAACGATGAGAACGGCGCCAACACCGCTTTCCTCGCCCAAGCAGCCCCCAACACCGGCACCACCCAGAACGGCGTCGCCGCGCTGCACGCTGGCTTCATGGCCGCGGGCCAAGGTGGCATCATTGATCAGGTTCTTACCCGATTTGGAGGTCCCTTAAGCTTCGCTGGCGCGGACTTCAAACAAGCCATGTATCCTGTCGCAGAGATCACCGTCTCCCTCGTGAGCAACTCCACCTCCTCATTTCCACCATTCCCTTCGAATGAAACACGAGCAGTTTAACCAATATGGTTAAACTTCATCCTTAATATCTAATTATTAAACAGTTAGGATTATCGTTTAGGAGCGCAGGTCCGCGGCGATGGCAGAGAATCGTTCGGCGTCGGCCGGCGTAGCGGCGACGTAGACCACATCGCCTTGTGCCTAGGTGGCAAAACTCCACTCGCCGTTCTGCGACATGGAAACGAGATCACCTGCGATGAGCGCTTTAACCAATATGGTTAAACTTCACCCTTAATATCTAATTATTAAAGAGTTAAGAATATCGTTCAGAAGCTTAGGTCTGCAGCGATGACAGCAAATCGTTCGGCGTCGGCCGGCGTGGCAGCGACGTAGACCACATCGCCTTGTGCCCAGGTGGCAAAGCTCCACTCGCCGTTCTGCGACATGGAGGCGGGATCACCTGCGATGGGTGCCCCGAGAAATTGATCACGGGGAATGGTTACAAGATGCACCAAGGTCGTTGGCTTCTTCATCATTACTGGCGCGACTTCGGTCGATACCGACTCAACGGGCTCGGGCACTGCAACTGCGGCCGTCATCATGGGTTTCTTACCCGGCATCGCGACACCGTTGGCGTCACGGGGCACGCCATCGAGATAGAAGCACATGATGTAAACCTGATGTCCGTCCACATCTAGCACCTCGCAGCCAAGATTATCCAGCCCCCCAATCCCATCCGGCACGGTCAACTCGGAAGGCGCACCTTGTACTTTCAGATAAGCCAGCAGTGCGGGCTGATCGAGGGAGATCTGATCGAGCTCATAGTTCGGGGTTTCAAAAAATGCTATGACACTATCCTGCACGGCGGGTAGCCCCACCACGGATTGAGCCACTTGAACCGGAATCGGTTCTGCGTCCGGGCGCATCGCAACCCAACCGAGTCCACCCACGAGAGAAACGGCCGCCGCGATCCCGGCGGTGCGCCACCACAATTTCTGACGCCGGTGAGCTGCCGCAAGCTTGCGGCCTTCCGCCAAAATCGCAGCCGCTCGATCGGGCACCATGGACTGGCGCTCGTAGAAATCGCGGAACTGTTTTTCGGGATTATCCAAAGGAGGTGAAAATTAGGCGGTAGTAGGAGGAGGCACCACGTCGGGCGCAGGGTCGGGTGAAACGGATTCGCGAAGTTTCTGCAATCCTCGGCGCATTAAACTGAGGACGGTGTTGCGCGGTTGATCGGTGATGTTGCCGATCTCTTCGGCGGTGCGCCCCTCGATATAGTGCAAGAGCAGGGCCTCACGTTCGTTACCCCGGATCTGCCCGAGCAGCGTCTCCACATTAGCGCTGGCCCCAGGCTCAGCGGTTTCAGGTGCCGGGGTCGGATCCATTTCCTCACCCGACTCAAAAGAAACGATCTTACCGCGGCGAAACCGATCAATCACCAGATTCTTAATACTAGTGAACAGCGCGGCCTTCGATGGAATCTTACCGTAGCGGCGGTTCAGATTGAGCCAAGCTTCTTGAGTGATATCTTCCGCATCTTCTCGGTGATGCATTAAGGCCATAGCATAGCGGAAGCCGATATTGAGTAAATCGGCATCACTGTTCTCCTCCGTGGAAGACTCTTCTGAGGTAGAAAAAGCCAAGCAGTCGGTGAGATCGCCCAGCTCGCCAGATATTCCCAAATATTGGCAGTCGGGATGAATTTATCTCATTCCTCGTCGATCGGGCTGGCTTGATTGTCATACTAAGCCAGACGAACGAGACCTCAGTTTGATTGCACCGTCGGGTGCAACCAAGCCGCTCGCTTAACGCGGCAGCACGGGGGAGGCCTGCGAAACTTCCCCGAGGGAGCTAGGACTAAGACGGGTTTTTTTGCCGCTCTCGGTATCTAAAATCCAGATGCTACGCTGATTCGGGGAACGCAGGGTGAAGATCAAATGACGGCCATCAGCTAGCCAAGCGGGTTCCAGAGCATCTTGCGATGTTTTGGACACATTTACGGCCGGCCCACGTTTTGATCGGTCGTAAAGGCCGATTTGGAATCCGCGTCCCATCCGCATCGTGAAGGCAATCTTGTTGGGGTCACTCGTGCTCCAATCTGGTTCGGCACAGTATCCGCTGATATTGGTCGGCAACCGGCTCATGCGACCACCGGCGACGGACATCACATAAAGCTGAGGTCCGCCTGCTACATCAGAGGTCAACAGCAACTGGCGCCCATCGGGGGAAAATACGGGGGAAGACTCCACGCCACTCGTGCGCGTGAGGGGTTGGATGCCACGCCCATTAGGGTTGGCGGTGTAAACATCTGGATTACCTGCTCCACTCAGCACCATCGCCACCTTCGAACCATCGGGACTGAACCGTGCGGACTGGTTGGTGCCCTTGAGACTCACGAAGGGAGTGCGCTGCATCGTGCGCATATCGATTTGGAAAATATCCGCGGCATTGGATTGATGAAAACTCGTGTAGAGAAGCTTCGAGCCGTCGGGCGCCCATCGCGGAGAAAGCGCGGAAGAACGATCGGATGTAATTCGTTGTCCTTCGCCAAAGAACAGATCGCCGGTGTAGACCTCTGTAGCGCCGGTTTGCTTGCTAATGAAGGCAAGTTTAGAGGCGAAGAATCCTTTCAAATCGCTGGTTTGTTCGACCACGGCGTCGGCCGCTTTGAGCAAAGCGTTGCGCATTGAAGTGCCCGTAAAGGTGCGGTTCATCACCCGTGAGCTGCCACGCGCTACGTCGACTTGCACGCGATTGCCGCTCACTGCGGTGAAGCGGATATCGAAGGACGGATTACTCGTCACCCGACGGTAACGACCATGCACTTCAAAAGCGAGGTTGGCCAATCGGTTGAGCTCCTCGGGGCTCGCGGTCACCCGCACGGATAGGGTCTGCAATTGGCTTTGTATTTCAATCGGGCCAATATCTGTGACAGCCGGTTGAGCAGAAACCGAGAGGCCGGACAGACATAGAAGAACAAAAATTCGAGCGATAAAACGTGACATGGCTAAAGAGAGATCGGGCGAAATTTCGCCATTCGTATTTTACAGGGACAGGAGTCTCGACAACGTTAAACCCTTTTCGGCCCAAGAACGTTCCATTTTATCTCTATAAGTGACTCCAGAAGCGATCAAAGAACACCTCAAGCAGGTTAAATATCCCGGTTTCAGCCGCGACATTGTGTCGTTCGGTCTGGTGCGTTCGGCGGCTTTCATTGACGGCACCGTTAAGCTGTCGCTCGCGATCACCACGAACGATCCCAAGACGCCGCTGCAATTGAAACGTGAGGTCTCCGATTGCCTAAACGCTCTACCCGAGGTGAAAGATATCATCATCGATATCGCTGTCTCGGCCCCGAAGGCGCCGGCCACACCCGCCGCTGGCGGAAATCTGGCCGGTAACGCGACCGACACCGCACACGCTAAGATCAAACACGCCGTCGCGATTGCTTCCGGCAAAGGCGGCGTCGGCAAAAGCACGTTCGCCGTCAACTTGGCCTGCTCTCTTGCTCGCAGCCTCGCCGCCGAAGGTCGTCCCGGCCGCGTAGGGTTGATGGATTGCGATATCTACGGCCCCAGTGTGCCGTTAATGATCGGTCTAGAAGGACGCCCTCAGGTTGAGAACGAACTACTCATTCCGATGGAGTCGAATGGCGTGAAAGTCATGAGCATGGGATTTCTGATCGATGACAATACCCCCGTCGTGTGGCGCGGTCCGATGATCATGAAGACGGTGCAGCAGTTTGTGCAGAACGTGAAATGGGGCGAACTGGATATCCTGCTGATCGATTTGCCGCCTGGCACGGGAGACGCTCAACTTTCGTTGGTTCAAACCATCCCATTGGACGGTGCGGTGATCGTCACCACACCTCAGCCAGCTGCCACCAACATCGCCCGCAAAGGCGGCTTGATGTTCCAAAAGGTAAATGTGCCGCTCATCGGCGTGGCCGAGAACATGAGCCACTTCACCGACCCCGCCGGTATCAAACACCTTTTATTCGGTGAAGGCGGCGGCAAAACCACGGCTGACAAGCTAGGCACAACCTTTCTTGGCCAGGTTCCGTTGATTCCCGCCATTCGCGAAGGTGGCGACAGCGGTAAGCCTATCGTCATCACGGAACCGGAGAGCAAAGCCTCAGTCGTTTTCGAATCCATCGGCAACAGCCTGCGAGAGGCCCTGACAAAGAAGCCTGCCTAAGCAGCCCCTCTCCAATGGAACTCGGTGAACGCAAAACAACATCATCTAGGGTAAGCCGCCCAGGTAGGTTGACAGTTAGGGGCTGACCGTTCGACTTTCCCCCAATCTCAATCCCTCGCTCATCCATGAATCAATCCGTCGCCCAGTCTTCCGCACCTGCATCTCGCGAGTTCGTGAAGAAATCCTCTCTTTACCAAGAGTTTTTGGCCGAACGAGAAGAGATTTTACGTCATAAGTGGTTGGAATCGGAGCGTTTAGGTGGAGATATTGGATTCGAACGTGCTCTGCTCGACTGGATTCGGAATCACCGTGAAGACTGGCGTCAGGGCTCACGGAACTCCTGTAGCCAAGCCGGAGCGTAGTCACCTAGCCAAAAAAAGACCGAAGCCCCGGAGGACTTCGGTCGGAAACTTTAACGGGTTACCCCGGCGAGCTATTTGATCTCACGATGAACCGTGTGGCGACGAAGCGAAGGGTTATACTTCTTCTTCTCGATACGCTCCGTAACAGTCTTCTTGTTGCGGGACGTGAGGTATTTGGAAGCATACTTACCCTCGGCGCGGGCCTCGGTGCACTCGATAATTACTTGTTCTTGCATGTCTTTAAATTGGGTGAAGGAAGATCTCAACGGCTCGCTCCCGTCTTCGGCAAGCGCAAATTCGCCGGATTAACTGAGTCCTGACAATCTCTCGACCCCATCTTTGCCAGTTTTTCAACCCAGAATCAGGCTTTTAGCCTTCCGTTCAGGATTTCGAAGCGATCACTTTTTTCTCTGTCAGCGGCAGCATAACCCCACGGCGGAATAGTGACACCTGCCCGGTGCTGGCCGAAACGACCACGGCAATGCAGGGAGCCTCCAAACTAATGGCAGCAGCAGCAGCATGACGACTGCCCAAACCACTCGGTAACATGTGCTCGGTGTCAGTCGCTTGAATGAGACTACCGGCGGAATTCACCGCGCCGTTACCCTGGATAACAAAAGCGCCGTCAATAGTGGAGAACTCCTTCACGGTTTCGTCCATGAATGGATTGAGGATATTGCGGTCTTCATCCTTATATCCGAAAAATGGATTCAGCACTAACGGCTTCACGAATTTCTCCACCTGAGGCGTTCCTCCGACGACAAACAGACACCCCACGGGTTTCCCTTCACGTCCTTCAACTCCGAGTTCGGTCGCCACGGCGATGACTCGTTCAAAAACCTCGGGCTTCACGTCGTCGGGCAACAGATCGGTTTTACCGGTAAGCAGCGTCTGAAACTCACGCTCCACATCAAATACTCCGACCGTGTCGAATTGATTGCTCCCCAACACTCCGCCAAGGCAACACAAGCGATCAGTGAAAGTAATGATCCCACGAGTCAGCGCCACTAGGATTGCGCTGCGCACCTGCGCCAAACGCTGAGGTGAAAATGAGCGCACCTGAATCACTTCGGCAAACGTGGTGAAAGCATCCGACCCGTCAGGGACGCTGTTGGTGACGAGAATCGACTTAATCTTGGGCGTCCAACGCGTGACATCGATGCCCCCGGTGAAGGTATCGCCCATCACCACGATCGCGTCGCAATCCGCTCCTTTGGCTACCCGTTCCGCTTCGCGAACCATTAGGCGGTTCATTTTGTTCTGCTTGGTCGGGATGCGTC
Source organism: uncultured Verrucomicrobiota bacterium (assembly GCA_913058185.1). Lineage (GTDB taxonomy): Bacteria > Verrucomicrobiota > Verrucomicrobiia > Opitutales > Opitutaceae > Actomonas. The sequence goes on along the minus strand of CAJXQX010000013.1, from coordinate 15,745 downwards.
GGACCTGCATGCCGCTGAGTCCTGCGAGCAACCGCTCGTAGAGCTGGTCGACATCTTCGGAATCGATCAAGCTACGCACCAACTCCGGCTCTTTGACCATTCGGGCCAGTGAGGCGAGCACCTGAAGGTAATCCCGCGATTTCTCGTCCGCGAGCAACATGATCACGAGGTTTGATTTCTCGCTCTCGGAACCGTCATGGGAAACGCCGTCACGACTGCGCCCAATGGCGAGCAGATAGCGCCGACTCAGCTTGGTCCGCACATGAGGCAAGGAGACCCCATGTCCGAGATATGTGGTCATCGTTGCCTCACGCGCCAGCAAGCCACGAAGCAACGGGTCACGTTTTAGTCCCGTAATCCGCTGCGCACATACGTCGAGCATCTCGCCCAGCGTCGACTTCATGTCGGAACCACGTAGTTCTACGATGCGGCTTCGGGCGATGAGTTTTTCGAGCCGCATGGTGAAAATCGTTCTGAAACTAACTCGCGATTACTTTTCCCAATTCAGGACACCCTTCTTCACTTCGTAGAAGAGCCCCAGCACCAGCACGAAAAGGAAGAACATCATGGGCGACAGAATGGCAATGTTGTTGGCCAGAAAATCGCGGTAAACAAACGTCCAAGGGATCAGGAATACCACCTCGATATCGAAGAGGAGGAAGAGCATCGCGGTGATATAAAACTTCACCGAAAAGCGGGTGTGAACGATGCCTTCGCTCTTAACTCCGCATTCATACGGCGTGTCTTTGATCGGGCTTGAGGACTTCACCCGCTGGCGGGCCAAACGGTTGACCGCCAAAATCGTCAATCCCACGCCAAGGGCGAGGACTGCTTGAATGAGAAGTGGGAGATAGGCCGCAGACGTCATGGACGTTTAAATACAGGGCTCAGCGGTCGCGGCCTGACAAGGGGAAATTGGCGCGAGCACGTCTATCCATCCACTCGGACGAGTCTTTCATCTAAATTTGACGTGCTGCCGACCTTCAGAACCTCCGCAAATTCAAGCGTGCGGATCTCCTCCGAGATAATCGGGAAGCCCCACCTGGTCCGGTGCCCATTGATGCGTTCGAGCATCATGGTATCCAATGCGACCGGATCCGCGCTCAACCAAATCTCACTATCAGAGACCGTGTAGAGGGAGTTGAAGGCCGGTCCGCCGATGAACTGATATTGTTGCAAACTCGCGATCGTGAACAGCCAAGTTTGCCGCAGCTCGGGAATCGCACTCATCTCCGCCACCGCCGCTGGGGCGTTGGTCGCACTTTGCATAAAACGGGCGGTGTTGGATGCGTTCCACAGGGTCGCATTTACCAATGCCCCATTCACTCCGAGTGTCGGATGATCGGTGTAGACCGGCAAATTGATCCAAAAATCGGCCTCCAAAAATAACGGGGTGGCGAGGAAACTGCGGCGGTTGGCCTCCAGATGCTCCTGGTGGTCATCTCCGCGATCCGCGAGAAACACCGGATCAAAACGGGATGGAAGCGGGCTATCGTAGAACCAACCCGGATCATAATACTCACCAGACTCGAGAATGAAGATCGGGTGATCGTCAAAGGGACCCTCCCCGGTAATAAGCGAAGGCAAATAACCGGTAAATCGGAGCCTTAACGGATTCAGCCCGACCAAAAAGATGTCTTCTTTGGCATAACCTCGTTCAACGAGAGCTTGAATCACGGCTTTCACCAAAGGGATCGGAGTGGCCAGACCGGGTCCACTGTCGGCGTAGATTTTGAGACCCACTTTGCCCTTCTCGCCTGGAACGAGTCGTTGGCCGAGTGCCTCTTCAAACTGCCCGATCAACGAATTCACCTCCCGCGAGTAAACGCTCAAGTCGAATGCCTCCAGCTGGCCCGCCCAAATCGTGGCCGGCGGTTGGGGCCCCTCCGGGACCTCCACCGCGTCTTGGGCCATCAGCGAAAATCCGCCAACCGACACTAACAATAGGGATAATAAGGTAAAAAATCGGGACATGATTTGGGGGTGAGACGCCAAGAGGGGTAGGATTGTTTCCTCTTAGTAGAGCGAACCTTGACAGAGCACACGCCGAGGTAAATGTCCAAACTCCTTCGAAGCCATTTGGCCACCCACTTTCATGCCCTTAGTCAAACCATCCTGCGTCCATGAGATACGAGCCCGGGTGAACATCGTTGATGTGATCTCCCGCAGTGTGACGTTGAAGAAAGCAGGGTCGCGGTTCAAAGGCCTCTGCCCGTTCCATCAGGAAAAATCGCCGTCGTTTCACGTGAATCCCGACATGGGTGTCTACAAGTGTTTCGGCTGTGGAAAATCTGGCGATCTCATCACTTTCATCCGGGAAACCGAAGGGCTCAACTTCATCGAAACGGTCGAAACTTTGGGCCAACGCTTCAATGTTCCGATCGAATACGAAGCGGGAGCCGGCCCGACCCGCGAGGAACGATCACTGCGACAGGAGCTTTTTGAACTCCACGACATCGCCGCCCAGCATTACTACGAAGCCTTCAGCGCCAATGACGAGACCGGTAACTGGATGCGGAATTATTGGGAAAATGAACGGCGCTTCGACCTCGAGTTGGCCAAAGAGTTCAAAGTCGGAGCCGCCGATGTCAACGGCAGTAATCTAGGCGCGGAACTCATGAAGCGTGGATTTTCCGAGTCCGCCCTGCGCCAATGTGGCCTGTTCTTCATCTACGACGACGCCGAGATCAGCTTGCGGTCACTGCGCCATCGATTCCGTGGCCGTCTGATGATCCCCATTCGAGATCACCAAGGCCGGGTGGTCGCATTCACCGCTCGCCAAACTGCCCTCACTCCGGACAACGACCCCGCCAAAGACGCGAAATACGTCAACTCGCCAGAGACCCCCATTTTTACCAAGAGCCACCTCCTCTTTAACCTCGACCGAGCACGCTCCGAAGCGAAGGAAGGACATCCGTTCGTTTTAGTCGAGGGGCAGCTGGACGCACTGCGCTCTTGGAGTGTGGGGCTAAAAACCGCCGTCGCCCCTCAAGGCACTTCTATCACCGAGGGGCAACTCGCGCTCCTCCGCCGCTACCACAATCAAGTCGAGTGCTTCTTCGACGGAGATGGCGCGGGCCAAAAAGCCGCCCTCAGGCTCCTGCCCATGGCTTTGGCCGCTGGTATCGAAGTTAGATTCATCACCGGAGATGGTGACGGCAAACTCGACCCCGATCTTCTGATGATGGAACAGGGTAAGGAGGGCTACGAAGACATCCGTAAAACTGCCCTTTCGGCCATGACCTTCGCCTGCCAAGCGCTGCTGCCCGAGGGGCGCAAAGCTAACGCCGAAAAGAAGTCGGCGGCCATGAAACCCCTCTTTGAGATCGTGATCGCCGCTGAGTCTGAGGTCGCTCAGTCCGAATTCCTCAAGGAGGCAGCCGCCCAACTTGGACTCTCCATTTCGGCGCTCGCATCAGATTTTGAGCGCTACCGTCGCCACGGAGCACGTCGCGCTCCCGCCCGACCTCGCAACGAAGAAGCTGAATCTCCGCCGATTCCCCGCGGACCCACCACCATTTCCCCCGAGGAACACCTCCTGCTGATCTGCCTCCACTTCGAAGCATATGGCAAACCTCTCAGCCTCGCCCTGCCCCACGAATGGATTGACACCCAACACCCGGCCGGAGCCCTGCTGAACCGTATTTTGGCCGAGTTTGAGCAAGATGCCTGGCCCGGCACCGCTGAACTTAATGAGAGCGGACTTCTCGAAACGCCCGAGGAGAAGGCCCTCGCGGCCACCCTTCTTTTTGACACGCCCACCATGGACGATCCGGCCAAAGTCGCGGAAGAAGGATTACAAAAACTTCGCCTCCGAGCGCTGCAACCTCAGCTCCGCCAAATTGAACTTGCATTGTCCCAGTCCCAAACGGACAGTCAATTTGACGTAATTTCTCTACTGAAAGAGCGTTCCGAACTACAAAGGCAACTTCGCCAACCTCTTAGGTTAGCGCCAGTTGTCTAGTTTCTGTTTCTCTCCATGCCGCACAAAGCCAAGTCCGTCTCCTCGCCCTCCGCTCAATCCGACGCCGTCGAACAAGCCCTGAAGTCTACCAAGGGTAAAAAAGGTTCAACCGCGATAGAAGCCATGTCCAGTGGCGTCAACGAGCGGATCCGTCTGCTAATCCGTCTCTCCAAAGAGCAGGGTTATCTCACTTGGGACGACATCAACGAGGCTCTGCCCGAGTCAGTCGAGAATCAGGACGAATTCGATAACATCATTTCCATTCTCCAAAATCTGGAGATCGAAATCCTCGAACCGGATCAAGTCGAGGAATACAAGGCCCGCATGGAGGAGGCCGAAGAAGAACAAACCAAGTCTTCCCAGAACGACATCCTCGACGATCCCGTTCGGATGTATCTCAAGCAGATGGGTCAAGTGCCCCTGCTCACCCGCGAACAGGAGGTCGAGATCTCTAAACGCATCGAGAACGCCGAGCTTAAGGCCCAGTCCGCTCTTTTCGAGGCTTCCATTGTCGGTGACCACATCGGCCAACTCGGCAACAAGCTACTCACCCGCGAAGAACGCTTCGACCGCATCGTCATCGATAAGAAGATCGAGAGTCGCGACGTGTATTTCAAATCTCTTCCAAAACTCGTTGAGACCACGATTCGTTCCGAAGATTTGGTCGCTCAGTCTTGGATCGAACTAGCCAAGGTTCGGAGCGAGGCCGAGAAAAAGAAGGTGCTCACCAAGCACCGCAAGCGGGAGACCAACCTGCGCAAATGTTTCCCGAAGTTCTTCTTCAAACTGAAGGTCTACGAAGAGTGGATCAAGAATCGCAACTCGATCACCAACGAGATCGAACAGATTCATACTCAACTTGCCCGCGCTAAGAAGCCCAAGACCAAGCGCGACATGGCAATTGATGCTAAATCGCTGAAGGCTCGATTGAAGGAAATGGAACGCGAGTTACGGATGCCGCCGGAAGACTTCTTGCGCATCATCCAGCAGACGAACGTGCACGTCGCTGACGCGCACCAAGCCAAGACCGAGATGGTCGAAGCCAATCTCCGGCTCGTGATCTCGATCGCGAAGAAATATACCAATCGTGGCCTCTCCTTCCTCGATCTCATTCAAGAAGGCAACATGGGCCTGATGAAAGCGGTGGAGAAGTTTGAGTATCGTCGCGGCTACAAATTCTCGACCTATGCGACTTGGTGGATTCGCCAAGCGATCACCCGTTCCATTGCCGACCAAGCCCGCACGATCCGCATTCCGGTGCACATGATCGAGACCCTCAACAAGGTCATGCAGGTGCAGAAGCAACTTCTCCAAGAATTCGGCCATGAGCCGACTCCGGACGAGGTAGCGGACGAAATGAACCTGCCCGTCGAGCGCGTGCAGCAAATCATGAAGATGGCGCAACAGCCCATCTCACTCCAATCTCCAGTCGGTGATGGCGATGACACGAGCTTCGGTGACTTCATCGAGGACAAGTCGGCCGAGAATCCCTACGATATGACGGCCTACTCACTCCTGCGTGATAAGATCGTCGACGTGCTAGATTCCCTCACCGAACGCGAACGTCGGGTGCTCTCCCTCCGCTTCGGTCTGATCGACGGCTACAGCCGCACCCTCGAAGAGGTCGGTAAGCAATTTAAGGTGACTCGCGAGCGCATCCGCCAAATTGAGGCGAAAGCGCTACGTAAAATGCGCCACCCCACCCGTATCCGTCAGCTCCATGGCTTCTTCGATGCCGAGCAATTGGATAACGCGCAGAATCTACTCAAGCTCGCCGTCAAGCCTGGCACCGCTGAAGCCCTCGGCCGCCCGAAGTAGACTGACGACCCTTTTTCTTCACTTGCTCCGGCACCACCACCACCGCTAACCTTTCTTCATCATGAACGTCTCGCCCCTGCTCGCCTGGACCCTCGGCGGCCCTGAAATTCTCCTCCTGTTTTTGGTCATCGTGCTTCTGTTCGGTGCCAAAAAATTGCCCGAGCTCGCTCGCGGTCTCGGCAAAGCCAAGAGCGAATTCCAAAAGGCTACCGACGAGGCTGAAAAGGAATTGAATGCGGTCGATCCTACGACCCCCGTTGAGAAGAAGAGCACCGAAACCGTTCCCCCTCCGGGCAACAACTGAGCCCGGCTCCCGTCAATCGTGGCGGTGTATTTAGATTTTACTCACGTCGCTTTTTAGCGGCGTTTTTTGTTTTTAACGTAAAATAACCACGTAACGCGCTCGCCATAGGCATTTTTTACCCTTTAACACTAAGTAATCCCAATTGTTTCCCCTCAGCGGAAACGCGCTTGAAATGGCCCTGAAGCTTCTATCCCACTTCTCCAACGACATTGGAATCGACCTCGGCACCGCAAATACCTTGGTGTATTTAAAGGATCGCGGAATCGTTCTACGTGAACCTTCGGTCGTGGCTCTCGATACCATGACCCGCAAAGTGCGCGCCGTCGGTTCCGACGCCAAACGCATGCTCGGACGCACGCCCGGCAACATCACCGCCATTCGGCCGATGAAGGACGGCGTAATCGCCGACTTCGATGTGACCGAGGCCATGCTGCGCTACTTCATCAAAAAGGTGAACAGCAACAGTTTTGGCGTAAGCCCACGCGTAGTGATCGCCATCCCTTCTGGAATCACCGAGGTGGAGAAACGCGCCGTGCAGGACTCCGCCACCCATGCCGGAGCACGTGCTGTTCACATGATCCAGGAGCCCATGGCCGCCGCGATCGGGGTTGGACTCCCCATTCACGAACCCGCCGCCAACATGATCGTTGATATCGGCGGTGGCACCACCGAGATCGCAATTATCTCTCTCGCCGGAGTCGTGTTTTCAAAATCCATCCGCGTCGCGGGTGATGAGATCGATGCAGCCATCGTGAACTACATGAAACGGGCCTACAATTTACTCATCGGTGAACGCACCGCGGAAGAAATTAAGCTACGCCTTGGTTCCGCCTACCCGCTGGAGGAAGAACTCACCATGGAGGTCAAGGGTCGCGACTCCGTTGCTGGTCTCCCCAAAACCATTCACGTCACCTCACAGGAAATCCGCGAAGCTCTCAGCGACACCATGGCTGCGATCGTGGATGCCGTTCGGTCCGCTCTCGAGCGTTGCCCGCCGGAACTCTCTGCCGATCTCGTGGATCGTGGCTTCGTGCTGGCTGGAGGCGGTGCCCTCATCCGAGGCATTGATCGTCTTCTCAGTGATAAAACCGGTCTCCCGGTTATCATCGCCGATGATCCGCTTTCAGCCGTCGCAAATGGCACCGGTGCCGTGTTGAGTGACCTCAACTGGCTTCTCCAACACACCTGATTGCGCTCAACCCCGCTACGGGGCTTGTCACCAAGGGAATCGGTGATCCACGGTTAGAGGCCCCCATTCCCAGTGCCTCCTGACCGTTTCGATACCTCCAAACCTTTCATCACCCTCGGGGTGTTGCTACTCATTTGGTTTCTGATCCCCACCGTGGCCAAGCGAGTGAGCCGGATTGGCTTCTACGAACTGCAGGCTCCGGTCGAAGTCTCCGCCTCATACCTGCGTGAACTGCAGGATTACTGGGCTTGGCGCACCCGTTCGAAAACGGACATCTACAACGCCTATCGCGATCTGGGTAACATGGCCGCGCACTACGCGCACGCCGCCGCAGAGAATGGCGAGCTAAGACGAGAGGTGGAGAAACTCGAAACGCTGCTCCGGCTGCCTTCATTTACCGATTATCGCTCAGAGCCCGCTCGAGTAGTCAGCCGTGATCTCAACGGCTGGTGGCAACGACTGATCATTCGAAAAGGCACTAACCAAGGTGTCGTCAAAGGTTCTCCGGTTATATTCGCAGGCGGCGTCGTGGGACGCATCTCCGAAGTGCACTTCAACACTGCCGTGGTTGATTTGATCAGCAGCTCGACCGTTCGCTTGGCTGCTTCGTTTGAGGGAGATGATCGCCCGGTAAGTTTCCAAGGTGGCATCAATCCGCCGCTTTCCCGACCTCAGGCCACCGCCGAGTTTGTGCCGCTCGATCTTTATGCCAATCCCGCGGAACCCAAGCCTCTCATCACTTCCGGACTCGGTGGAGTTTTCCCTCGGGGTCTAAAGCTGGGCACGGTCACCAATCTCCAACCCAGTCCCGACGGTTTGTTTAAAACGGGTCGAGTCTTGCTGGATCCGCGGCTCAACGAACTGACTGAAGTCTCTATCCTCATCCCGCTTGATCCGTTATGAAGATCACCGCGTGCCAACGCCGTTTAATCGTCATGGTGGTTACCGGGTGGATCTTGATCACCCTCATGCGGCAGACCAACCACCTCCTGGCACCAACCGGTCTTTCGATCTGGCTCGGCGGACTGTTGATCGCATTCGCAGCCCTGCATCTTAATCCGAAAACGGGTTTCACCGCCTGTTTGATCATCGGGATGATGTTGGACGCATGGGCTCCACTCGGATTCGGCACCCATGCCGTGCTATTCGGTGCCGCTCAAATTATCGTGGTGCGCATCCGCAGACGATTCGCCGCATCGGAACTCACCATCGGAATCATCGTGGCACTCATCATTAACTTAATTTTGTTCGTGATGATCACCTTCATCGTCATCGGGCGATCTCACGGCGGACCCATTTCAGGGGTAAGACTTCTCACCGATCTGGTGGTTTCCCAAGTGGTTCTCGCATTGATCGCCCCGTGGTATTTCGCCCTACAACACCGTGCGCTCAGTCTGGTCCTCAACCCTCGCTCCCTTCGCGGTCGAATATCCGCTTAGTTCATCATGGCCCGATCTTTAGACTCCGGATCCAATAGCATGGTGCAGAGCCATCGCGGCGGCGATTCACGACTGCGATTCTTCTACACCCCGATCGCATTAGGCGGACTTACGCTGATGATGGGGCTGATTTTTCAACAAGTTTGGCGCTCGGATTTGGCCGAGATGAGGGCCATCAACCAGAGCCAGAACCGCATCCTCGTTCCAGGCCCTCGCGGAAATATCTACGACCGCGAAGGCCGTATCCTGGTGGGCAACCGCCCTCGTTTTGCCGTGGTGCTTTATCTCGAGGAACTGCGCACCGAGATCTACCGCGAGTATGTAGAGATTCGTGATGCCTACCAAGAGGAGGATCCTGGGAATGCGCCAACGGTTGCGCAGATTAACCAAATCGCCCGATTCACTGTCGTCGAAAGGTATTTAGACCAGATCAACCGCGCACTCGGTCGTGAAACCAAACTCGAATCGCGCTCACTCAACCGCCACTTCAACGCCCAGCGGATGCTGCCTTACACGCTCATCGACGGCCTGGAGCGCGAAGAGTATGCGCGTCTATTGGAACAGCTCCCGGTTAATTCCCCTTTACAGGTATATACCACGAGCAGCCGGTTTTATCCTTACGGTGCAGCGGCCGCCCACACCCTGGGATTCGTATCATCCAATCGTGACATCGAAATCGACGAAGATTTTCCCGGTGCAGATTTGATGACCTTCAAGATGACGGGCACCAAAGGGCGTGACGGTCTTGAGTCACAGTTCGAATCAAAATTGCAGGGCAAAGCCGGTGGCACCGTGTATCGGGTTGATCCGGGAGGCTACCGGGTCGAAGCACTTCATCGCCGTCTGCCGGTCCAAGGTGAAAACGTTATTTCCAGCCTGGATATCGATCTGCAAATTGCGGCCGGAGAGCGCCTGCGCGAATACGAGATGGCCGGGGCCGCTGTAGCCATCGATGTGAATACCGGTGAAGTGCTCGTCATGGTCAGTCTGCCCGACTACGACCTCAACGACTTTTCACCTCGGCTCACTCAATCGGTCGCAACGGATATCAATGAACGCGGCGCTTGGTTGAACCGCCCCATCCAGGGGCTTTATCCACCGGGGTCGGCATTCAAAACGCTCGTGACCGTCGCGGGAATGCAGGCAGGAACGATCGCTTCTGATACGACCGCAAATTGCGGAGGATACTATCGCGTGGGCAACCGCCTGTTCCCCTGTCACGACGGTCATGCCCATGGTAAGATTGCCTTAAAAACGGCAATCTCGAAGAGCTGCAATGTGTTCTTCTATGAGCATGGACTGAAAACCGGCGCGCACGCTATCGCTCGCACGGCTCGTCAATTTGGATTCGGTCACCCCACCGGGATTCCATTACCCAACGAAACTAGGGGCAGTCTGGTGCCGGATCCAGACTGGAAAAAAGAGCGTTATGATCAGAGCTGGGTTCCCGGTGACACCGCAAATTTCTCCATCGGCCAAGGCTACATGCTCGTCACCCCAATGCAGATGGCGACGTTCATGGCATCTTTGGCTCGCGGCCAGACCCACACCACGCCGTATATGACCCATGAGCCGAATCGCCCGATTCAGCAGACTGCTCCCATCGGACTGACTCCCGGTGACTATGCGGCTTTGCTTGAGGGCATGGAAGAGTGCACCATTACGGGAACATCCCGCGCGTCGTTTACCACGATTGAGAATATGCGTATCCCCGGTCTCCGGGTCGGTGGAAAAACGGGCACCGCTCAAAAGCGCACCCCCAAGGGCACGATAAACTTCGCTTGGTTCGTCGCGTTCGCCCCGATCGAAAATCCGCAAATTGCGATCGCGGTCATCGTCGAAGGCGACCGACCCGGCGAAGAGACGGGCGGAGGAACTTACTCTGCCCCCGTTGCCCGTGACATTCTAGCCAAATGGGCAGAAAAACACCCTGAACTTATCCCCGCACCTGCGCCGGAAATTCCCGCCGATTCATAGCTCGGCTAGGAAATTGAAGACCCGGTCTTTTTCTCCCGGCAGCGCTTCGTGTCCGTAGTCCGGATACAACACCATTTCCTTCTTTCCTGGAATCTTATTGTAGGCCGCAAATTGTGAGCTGGGCGGGCACACCTGATCCATCAATCCCGTGAACATCAGCACTTCTCCTTTGATTCGCGGAGTCAGGTTCTGGATGTCGATATAGCCGAGTTTCGTAAATATCTCCTCCACGCGTTCGTGACGTGGATCAAACCAACGGAGAAAATAACTCAATTCCTCAAAGGCTTGCTTCGCCAGGTCCATCTCCCAAATGCGGCGATAATCACAGAGGAACGGAAATACCGAAGCGACACGTTTGATTCTCGGCTCTAATGCAGCACACGCCAGCGCCAGCGCTCCGCCTTGCGAGCCACCGGCAGACCCCACTCGCGTGGCATCCACTTCATCAAATCCCATCACAATTCGCGCCATCAACGCCGTGTCTGCAAAGATCGAACGAAACATCAATTTAGTCGGGTCGGGATCTTCCAACCCGCGAATAATGTGTCCGCGTAACGTGGTGCCCGCGACTCCACCCACATCTTCGGATCGCCCTCCCTGCCCCCGACAATCCATGGCAGCGATCGCTACACCTGAACTCGCATAACCAATCAACTCCGACCAATCGGCGCTGGCGGCGGAATAACCGTGAAATCTAACCACCGCTGGTCCCGGCGCACGACCCACCGTCGCTTTAGGACGCACGTATTTCGCATAAATCTTCGCCCCCCCCAAGCCAACAAACCAGAGATCAAAGCACTCCACGTGATCGACCTTAAGCGTCAAATTCGGCACCCGTTTCACCTGGGGATCGAGAGCGTCCAACTCTCGCTGCACCGTATTCCAATATTCATCGAGATCGCTCGGCCGGGGCGACGATCCTTGGTAAACTTTCAACTCACTGAGGGGCAGATCAAAGGCAGGCATGACTAAATTGAATCTACTGGCGGCAGTTTTAACAGCCGCATATTCACCCAAGCGCGTATTCTTCATATTGCGAACCGATCAATTTCTCTCACCATTCTCACCATGAAGTTTGCCCCCCCTCTTTTAGCCTGCCTCCTACTCACGACCCTCACCGCCTTCGCTAAGCAGAACGCTTTGGTGTTTCAGTCCGATTTTGGCGAGAAGGACGGGGCCGTAGCATCCATGCGCGGCGTGGCTTACGGGGTTTCGGCCGATCTGCGCATGTTTGATCTCACCCACGAGATCCCGACCTTCGATATCTGGGCAGCCGCCTACCGTCTGAACCAAGTCGCCGAGTATTGGCCCGCCGGCACCGTATTCGTTTCCGTAGTCGATCCAGGCGTGGGCACTGACCGCCGCTCCGTTGTCCTGAAGACCAAAACCGGCCACTACTTTGTCACTCCCGATAACGGCACGCTGACATTAGTCGCCGACGAGCTCGGAGTCGCTGAAATGCGGGAAATCGACGAGGCCGTGAACCGGCTCAAGAACTCGGAGAAATCCTACACATTCCACGGTCGTGACGTTTACGCCTACACCGGCGCACGTCTGGCTGCCGGGGTAATCGAATTCAAAGAAGTCGGCCGGAAGCTGACTCAAAAGGTTCGTCGGCTGCCCTACGAAAAAGCCCGGGAGGACGACGGCACCATCCACGGCAATATACCCATTCTCGACGTGCACTACGGGAACATTTGGACCAACGTGAGTCGCGATCTTTTCTTGGAAATCGAACCTGAAGTGTTGGCCCCCCTGCGGGTGAAAATCACCCAAGGTGACAAGGCAATCTATGACGAACGCGTTCCTTTCGTGAATACGTTCGGCCAAGTTAAACTCGGCGAACCGGTAATCTATATCAACGACTTGCTCAACGTAGCACTCGCCATCAATCAGGGAGATTTTGCCGCCAAGCATGGCATCTCCAGCGGAGCCGATTGGAATATCACACTTTCGCGCTAACCCCCGCCCCCTTCGTCGACCAGAGTGGATTCACCCCGACTCTCGTGGGTCGGGCTTTACGGGCCAGATGACAGATGATGCAGAACGGTGGGCACCGTTGAGGCTGGGGAAGTATATGCGCAGCTTTGATGAGATTGAGCTAGCCTGGCCTGTGAGGTAGGGCGTGCTCGCCGAGCGCGCCGTTTCACCTCTCCCACCGCAACCGGCGGTTTCGGCGAAACCGCCCTACCATAAACCGACGCGCCGAACGCACCCAGTCGCGGTGGGTTTCCGTGCTGCCGGAAAGCGAATCGGCCTGCGGCAACAGACCGCTCGTTGACATTCAGTCAGCCTAAAAATGTTCTGCCTCACTTGGCCCTTCACTCCCGACATCCCTAAAATATCCGCACCGCGGAACGCTGTCCGGCATCAATCGAAGCTTCGGGATCCGGAAACGGCAGGCGATCGATCAAATGGCCGTTGGCATCGAATTCGCCTAGCCACCCGGCTTCGGCCAACGGCACGTAGTAGCGTTGCCGATTGCTGTCGTAGGCCAGCGTGGTCGCACGCACGGGCGCATCCAACGTCACGTGACCGACTGCATCGGTGTCATTGTCATAGACCACGATTTCGGGCGACCCCTCAGCGTATAGGATCAGCAGACGATCATTCACCTGGTCCCACCAGGCCAGCCCGCCGATGGCGCGTTCCGAGGCTCCGGGCTGGATAACTTCGTTCACATCTCCATAGCGTTCGACCTTCGCGACCAGGCCCGGCTTAGCCATCGCTACATAAACCATCCGGTTGAAAGACCGCACCGCGAGATCACCGGATGCAGCGTCATCGAGGAGAAATGAATCCGGCAACGTGTAGTCATACCAAAGCTCACGAAAGCCGCGCTTGATCGTGATCAACCGATTGCCGGGTGCGATCCGCAGCCAAATGTAGTCGGTATTAAATTCGTAGCCCAAACCCACGACGCGATCGCTAGATTCGAGAAATCCGACGAGCTCATCTTTTTCACCCGCTTCCAGCGCCCGATCCCTGACGGGCTGCTCACCGTCAACCGCACTGTAGAGGTGCATCGGACCTCGGGTCGCACAACCCAACAGGAGGGTGCAGACTGCAAGGAGAGTGAGGAGGGCTTTAGCCATTGTCATATGCAGAGGGCGGGTCGTTGATCAGACCATATGAAAGTAGCGTTTATTAGCGGCACCAGCATAGTTAAATCCGATCTGTTTGCCGCCTGGGAGGAGAAAATAATCGAAACCGCCCACGGTGCAGTCACTTACAAGATGCAAGGCGACAAGGTGCTCATCAATCGCCACGGCTACGAATTCCCGCTTCCGCCGCATTCGATTAACTACCGAGCCAACATTCAGGCCCTCGCCGATCTCGGGTTCACCGATGTGGTATCCCTCAACTCTGTCGGCTCCCTGGATCGCGACCTTCCCCCCGGAACCTTCGTTTCCTGCGGCGACTACCTTTGCCTACAAGAAGGACCCAAGACATTTTACGATCAGGAGCTTAAGGGCGGTCCTCCCGGCATATCCAATAATCTCATCCCGACTCTCCTAGAACAACTCGCCCCGGAATTCGATATCAAGCCGGACAAAACCTACGTGCAGATGCGCGGCCCACGTTTCGAGACCAAAGCCGAAATCCGCGTCGTGAAAGATTGGGGCGACGTTATCGGCATGACCGCCGCCTTCGAGGCCGATCTCTGCACCGAGGCGGGGCTCAACTACAACTCCCTCGCGCTGGTTGATAATTTCGCGAACGGCTTCGAAGGCACTGAAATCGATTTCGAGAAATTTCATGATCTCGTAAAATCGAATCAAGCCAAGGTGAACCGACTCTTCACCCGGATGCTCGAGATTTTCGCCTAGGCCTTCGCCATCGAAGGTAGTCGCGAGCATCGAGTAGCGGGTAGTTCCACCCAACCGGATCTTTCTCTTTATTCGTTCTCGTTCTCGTTCTCGTTCTCGAAACAGGCTGAAAGCTCTGTGTTCTCCGTGATCTCTGTGTCCAAAAAACACCTGCCTCACCGCCAAAAGTAGCGAGTATCGGGTAAGTGGGTAGTGCATAGCCGAATCCACGTTTGTCATTCTGGCTTACGGCAGTTTCTTTACCTGATGATGAACACATCCCCATCCGTTGGCGTTCTTGGACTTGGCATAATCGGTAGTATCTGGGCTCGGCATTACCACGCCGCAGGCATCCTCGCCGGAGCCTGGAACCGCACCGCCCAACCCGACTTCCCCCAATGGCAGGACACCGCAACGATCGTCGCCAAAAACGCCGACATTATCCAAATCGCCGTCGCTGACCCCGCCGCAGTGCAGAGCGTCCTCGACGCGATCGCTCCGGCTCTCGATTCCACCAAGACCGTCGTCCAATCCAGCACCATCGATCCGGAAAGCAGCGACCGTTTTCGCACCGCTGTAATCGCAACCGGGGCCCGCTATTTGGAATGCCCCTTCACCGGGAGCAAACCTGCCGCCGAGGCCAAACAAACCGTCTTCTACCAAGGAGGCGACGACGGCCTCATCGCCGAACTCGAGCCCGTGCTTTCCCTCGTCTCGGCCCACCGCATCCGTATTGGCGACCACCGCCAAGCCTGCGCCCTGAAACTTGCCATGAACCTCAATGTGTCCGCCCAGATGCAGGGATTCAGCGAAGCCCTCACTATCTGTCGTCGGGCAGGCATCGGAAACGAAGTTTTCCAAAACGCCATCGAACGAAACTCGACCTACTCGGGTCTGCTCCAACTCAAGTGGCCCCAAGTGCGCGACGACGACTACTCCCCCTTCTTCTCCATCAAACACATGCACAAAGACATGCGTTTGGCAGAAAACATGCCCGAAGTCAGCGATCTCCAGCTCCTCGCCCTCGTGCGGGAGCGCCTAGCCACCGCCGAAGCCAACGGCCTCGGCGACGAAGACTTCGCCGCCCTCTTCAAACTCCTCGGCTAAACGGGCTCAGGTCGTGTTTCCTTAATTTTTTCTAAAAAAACCGATCTACCCAATTAATCTCCTAAACACGACCTGACTCCATTGTTATGAGATGGTCGTTTGACGGAATGATCCGGACATAGGTAACACTTAGTCCAA
>CAJXQX010000012.1 GCA_913058185.1 uncultured Verrucomicrobiota bacterium | reverse complement strand
GGTCTATCGTTGGGAACAATCCGGCGAGCTGAACGGCATGACGCGGGTTCGCGGATTCACGCAGGATGACGCCCATCTATTCTGCACCGAAGATCAAGTCGCAGAAGAAGTGATCGGCTGTTTGGCCCTCGTGAAAATCGTGCTCTCAACGCTCGGTATGTCCGACTACCGCGTGCGCGTCGGTTTACGCGATCCTGACTCCGACAAATACGCCGGTGAGACCGAGGTCTGGGACAAGGCCGAGGAAGCCTGCCGCAACGCCGCCAAAACCCTTGATGTGCCTTTCACTGAAGAACCCGGCGAAGCCGCGTTCTATGGCCCTAAGATCGACTTCGTGGTCAAGGACGTGATAGGCCGCGAATGGCAGCTCGGCACCGTGCAGGTCGACTACAACCTGCCCGTGCGCTTCGACCTGTCTTACATCGGAGCCGACAATAAACCGCACCGTCCGGTGATGATTCACCGCGCTCCTTTCGGTTCGATGGAACGTTTCTGTGGCGTGCTGATCGAGCACTTCAACGGCGACTTCCCCCTCTGGCTCGCACCCGAGCAGGTTCGCCTACTCCCCATCAGCGACAAGGTCATGGACTACGGTCAGGATTTATTGTCCAAGCTTAAGGCCGTGGGCATCCGAGCGAAACTCGACGGGCATTCCGACAAACTTGGCGCGAAGATTCGCCGGGCTGAATTGGACAAGGTCCCGCACACTCTGATTCTCGGCGCCAAAGAAGCCGAGGCGCAGGCCGTATCCGTCCGCTCGCGAGCCCGCGGCGACGAAGGCACGCAACCGTTTGCCGACTACCTCACTCGCCTGCAGGACGAGATCGCGACGCGCGCGTTGCCGGACAAATCTTCGAAATAACGCTCAGCGACTTTCGCCATCTCCGTCGCCCAGCCAGGCGACAGAGTGGTGGCGAGGGCGCGGGGAATTTCTGCCCAGTTGGCTGCCTACAGGGTTGGCCAACCACGTAGGTGCTTAACTTTGGACGCGGAGGTAGGCAGCCGAATGGTGTGGGGACGGGGTCAGGTCGTCATAAGTTTACTCCGTTACACTTCGTAGAATTTATCAACGACCTGACCCCGGCGCACAAAAAAACCGGCCCCTCGCGGGACCGGTTTAAACTAGGAAAACGCTAGAGCGTTAAAATTAGTTGGAGATGTCGAAGGTCGTGCTGCCGCCACGGGCGTCGATGTAGACCTTATACCAGTTCTTCTGAGCGTCGCTACCGGAGTAATCTGCCAGTGCTTTCTTGTTTTTGAACTCCATCACAAATGCGTGAGTCTTATCACCTTGAGCCTTAACGGTCTTAGTCCAAACGCGTTTGATACCGTCATACTCTTTGCCGAGTGTGTGAACACCTTTGAGGGCAGCCTTGATGTCGGCTTCGGAGGCATCCTCGTTCCAGGAAACAGTCACGACATGGATGACTGACTTGGGAGCCATGTTCATACCCTTTTTCGCAGGTTCCTCTTCGTGATCACCTTCGTGATGCGCGGCGGAGGATAGAGAAGCGGAAATCGAAAGCGCCAAGGCACTGACTAGAATTGGGAATAATTTTTTCATAATATATTGAGGGTGAAGCTAACAAGAGCCTTTAGGGGCACGGCTTATTCCGCGCCCTAGGAGAAAGACTCCGATAAGAGTGAAAAGGAATGAATAGAGTGCAACTCAACCCCATATTTTGCGGGCACTTCACCTTGCCTCCCTGCGATGAGCCTTTCTCTCTCGTAATCGATGGAAGATGAGCAACCCGTTTGGAAACCTGCCCTCGACGCTATTACGGGCGCCCGCCACGGCGGTCAAATCGAGGGCGTATTGGATCAATTGCAGTCCCTGACCGCAGAATACCCCCACGTCGCTGAGATCGCCTATCAACTAGGCTGGACGCTCGATTCACTCGGTCGAGAGGCGGAAGCGCTGCCTCACTACGAAAAAGCTATCGCTTTGGGCCTTCCTCCCAATGAGCAAAGTGGAGCACTGATTGGTCTTGGATCGACCCTACGAAACCTCGGGCATCTCGATCGTGCGGCAGCCGTGCTTGAATCAGGCATCCTGCAATTTCCCGACCAACCCGAATTTGAGGCGTTTCTCGCCCTGGTGCGTCACGATCAAGGCCGTCCGACCGAAGCACTAAAATTAGCCCTGGGCCTGGTGCTAGATCACGCCGACGACCCTGGCATAACCTCCTACCAACGCGCCTTACGTCATTACGTTAACGAGCTGGGTTGAGTATTTTTTTCGAACTCCGCCTGCAATTTAAGGTCACACGTTCACATGCCTGAACTTCGCGTGCCCTTCAGTGGATTCATCACTGCGTTCGTCGCCGGAGTATTATTGCTCTCGCCGATGGTCGCGGCCCCGGATGGAGCGGGCGCCCATGCCACGCCACCCTTCACCGCGAAGGAAATGGCCCAAGGATATACGAATCAGAAAATCCTAGCGATGCCGCTGAGTTCAGCCGAAGCCGGTGCCCTCATCGCGCTGGAGCAGATTCACGGCTTTGGGGTAGATATCACCCTTTCTAACATCGACGACCTGCGGGTGCTCCAAATCCCCGAGGGAATGACTCCAGCCGAAGCTCGTTCGGCTCTCGCGGCCAGTGGTCTCTACGAATTTGTTGAATACGATCATCTGCGCCAAACCGCTTTGATCCCAAACGATCCGTCATTTACCGATGGCTCACAGTGGCACCATCAAAACACGGGCCAATCGAGCGGCACCGCAGGCGCCGAC
This sequence comes from uncultured Verrucomicrobiota bacterium, assembly GCA_913058185.1. Classification (GTDB taxonomy): domain Bacteria; phylum Verrucomicrobiota; class Verrucomicrobiia; order Opitutales; family Opitutaceae; genus Actomonas. The sequence continues at coordinate 66,468 of CAJXQX010000012.1, read as the reverse complement.
ATCGGGTCAGTCGCAGCTTGGGATATTCGCGCCACCGCGACCGACGTGATTGTTGCCGTGATCGACACCGGCGCTCGCCTGACTCACCGCGACATTGCGCCTAATCTCTGGACCAATCCTCGCGAAATTGCCGGCAATAACCGCGACGACGACGGCAATGGATACGTGGACGATGTTCACGGTATCAATGCCCGCGACAATTCCGGCGACCCAACCGACGAAGTCACGGAAGGTCACGGCACCCACGTCACGGGTTTAGTCGGCGCGGCAGGTAACAACGGATTGGGCACGGTGGGAGTCGCCTGGCAGGTGCAACTCATGCCGTTGCGCTTTCTCGGCGGCGAGAACGGCTCCGGTTCAACCGCGGACGAGCTCGAATGTATCGACTACGCCATCGCCAACGGGGCAGACGTGATCAACGCGTCTTACGGCGCTCTCGGCGTCGAAGGAGCCTTCAGCCAAGCTCAACTCCGCGCGATCCGGAGAGCACGTGATGCGGGTATCGTATTCGTCGCCGCTTCAGGCAACGAATCCCTCAACCTCGATCTCTCCCGCGCCTACCCTGCGAGCTACGAAATTGATAATATTCTCTCGGTAGGAAACTCCACTCGCCTCGACGACCGGGCCACTTCTTCCAATACCGGATCAGGCTCGGTCGATCTTTTCGCTCCGGGCAGCCAAATTGTATCGACCGGTGTCGCCAACGACACCGCAGTGGCTACCAAAACGGGGACTTCGATGGCCTCCCCCATTGTCGCGGGTGCGGTCGCGTTGCTCAAAGCCCAGTATCCTCAAGAGAATTACCGCGCGACCATCAACCGATTGCTGCGCGGCACCCGCGCCGGGAACGAGTTCGAGGGTAAATCGATCACGGGTGGCCGCCTGAATGTCGCCGATGCTTTAAACTCCACCGATAATCGCCCGTTCCACGACGACTTTGCTGATCGGGCCAAACTGGCCGGCAACGTCATCAAGGCACGCTCCAGCACATTCAACGCTTCCACCGAAACGGGGGAACCCGCCCACGCCGGCCGGCTCAGTCGTTCGCTTTGGTATACTTGGACTGCCCCGTCCACCGGAGATGTTTCCATCGATACTCGAGGTTCAGAGGGCGACACCCAAATCGCAGTCTACACCGGGGAATCCCTCAACGCCCTCAGCCTCCTCGTCTTCAATGATAACGAGAGCTCCGGTTTCTTGTCCTCCCGAGTCGCGTTCAGCGCAGCCATCAACACCACCTACCAAATCGCCGTCGATAATTCAGCGGCAGGCATGGTGATCCTCAACGTCTCCTCAGCCTTAGCCAACGACGCGTTTGACTCAGCTCAACCTCTCGACGGCGATGCTCCGCTTATCACCACGACCAACGCTAACGCCACGCGTGAATCGGGGGAACCCACCCACGTTTCCGGAGCCAACGGCAAGACCCTTTGGTATAGCTGGGAAGCACCGCGCGACGGCACATTTCAAGTTAGCGCCTACTCCGTTTCGGCAGATACGGCCCTCGCGATTTACACCGGTTCGAGCGTCAATGCCCTCACTCAACTTGCATCCAACGATGATGCCGGAATCTCCGGTGCAAACTTCAATGCTTTGGTCGAGTTCACCGCCAGCGAGGGCACCGTGTATCGAATCGCGCTCGATACTTTGGGAGCCGAATCAGCTGAGATCACGCTCTCCCTCACCGATGCAATCTGGCAATTCTCGACCGGTGACCGCTCCGATACCGACCTGCGTCGCCCCAGCATCACCAATGCTCCGGCAGTCGGAGCCGATGGCACTATCTACGTCAGCAGCACCGATAATTTTTTCTACGCACTTAACCACGACGGCAGCCTGAAATGGCGCACCGCCACGGACGGTTATTCGGACTCCAGCACGGCTGCCGTGGCTCCGGATGGGATCATCTATTTCGGGACTCTGACCGGAAACATCTACGCGTTGAATCCGGATGGCTCGATTCGATGGACGACAGCGCTGGGCAACTCCCCCTACGTGGCAGCACCCGCGATCGCGGCAGACGGCACCATCTATATCAAACAAGTAGCCGGCGAGCTCCGTGCTATCTCGAATACCGGCACCGAGCTATGGAACTACAGCATCCCCGGCGAAGGCAGTTACGCCGGTCCTGCCATCACCACTGATGGCACCATCATACAACCCGCCAACGATGGCGCCATTCACGCCCTCAGTCCCGCCGGTGATTTGCTCTGGGTGTTCCAGCCTCAAACGGCATCCGCCACCGATGATGACAGCGGGATCTACACGTCTCCGTCCATTGATCAGTTCGGAAATATTTATGCCTCAAGTCTCAACGGCACCGTCTTTTCCATCACCGACAAAGGCGAGCTGCGTTGGGTATTCCGCACTCCCGAAGCGGGCGAAAATGTATCTTCGTCCCTAGCGCTCGGCGACGGCCGCGCCTACTTCGCTAGCTATGACGGTTTTCTTTACGCTTTGGATCAAACCTCCGGAGCCATGGTTTGGCGCTCCTCGATCGAAGCGCAGGCGCGATCATCATCTGCCGCCATCGCTTCTGATGGCTCAATTGTAGTGGGGAGCTATGCGAACAAACTCTTCCGGTTCTCGTCGGACGGGCAACAAATTCGCGCTTGGTCGGCCGGAAACTGGTTCCGCAGTTCCCCTGTCCTCGCCAACGGCCGGGTCTACGTCGGCAACGGTGATGGCAAGGTATACGCATTTGACCTCGGTGGCATCGGCCCGGCGCCCCCCAGCGAGACCTATCCTTGGCCTCAATATCGCCATGGTCCCCGTCATTTAGGACGAGCGACGATCGAGTCGATTGGTCAGGTTATTCCCGAAGGTGCATCCAATCCGGGACGATTGGTGAATTTGTCGGTCCGTAATCGCACTGAAAACGGAGCTGGCGCCCTGATCGCTGGATTCGTGCTGGATGGATCCAGTTCCAAACAGTTGGTGGTGCGCGGAATCGGTCCCACCCTCAGCGACTTCGGCGTGGCCAGCAGCATCGCCGCCACCGAGCTCAAGGTCTTTTCCACCGAGGACACCATCACCCCGCTCGCGACCAATCGAGGATGGACCAGCAGCAGCGGCGATGGCCGGGAACTCGGTGCATTTGCGCTCACCGACAATAGCGCCGATAGCGTGGTGCGCCGCAACTTCGATGCTGGCGGCTACACCTCCCAAGTCCTCCCCGCGACAAACAACACTGATCCCGGCGTAGCGCTGGTGGAAATCTACGAAGCCCAAATCGACGATTTATCGGCCAGTCTCATCAACCTATCGGCGCGAACCGAGGTCGCCTCAAATGGAGCTGTAACCGTGGGGTTCGTCATTGGAGGAACGACCTCCCGCTCCCTCCTGATCCGTGCGGTGGGTCCGGGTCTCGCCGACTTTGGAGTCTCCGGCACGCTCGCGGACCCCAGCCTCACGCTGTTGCGTGGCCAAATCACAGAAAATACCAATGACGATTGGAACGGCAACGAGGCGATCCGCGCGACGGCGGAAACCGTCGGTGCATTCCCGCTGTTAAACGGGAGCGCTGACGCCGCTATGCTAACTCGTCTGCCCCCTGGGGTCTACACCGCTCAAGTCACGGCGCCCGCCAATCAAAGCGGCATCGTGCTGGTCGAGGTGTATCTTGTGGCAGAGTGAGCATTTTCGCTCAGCGACGGGCGACTCACCCGATACGATTGCGGCACATCGCTCTCATCCCTCCGACGGGGTCAGGTCGCAAAAGTGAATTCCTGCGCGTTCAGGAATGGGGGTTTGGACGTGTCCCTCCGAAGGGGTCAGGTCGCAAAAACTGAATTCTGCCCCATAAAGCGGGACTACATTTCACTTTTTTGCGACCTGACCCCTTCTTACAAAAAAACGGCCACCCGCGAAGGGTGGCCGTTGGAGATTGGATTAAAACCGAGGGACGGTGATCAGATCGCGGATTCGCCGCGTTCGTCGGTGCGGATGCGGACTGCCTCTTCGAGGCCGACCACGAACACCTTACCGTCACCGATCTTACCGGTCTTGGCGGCGCCTACCACCGTCTCGACCGCTTTGCCCACGATATCGTCGGCGACTACGATCTCGATCTTCACCTTAGGGAGAAAATCGACGGTGTATTCACTACCACGATAAATTTCGGTGTGACCTTTTTGACGACCGAAGCCTTTGACTTCAGTAACGGTCATACCTTCGACACCGATTTCGGAAAGAGCTTCTTTCACTTCTTCCAGTTTGAACGGCTTGATGATGGCGATGATGAGTTTCATGCGATAAATATTTAAGGATTCTTTTTCTTTATAGGTTTCCCGATCGATCGGCGCAAGCCTGAGGCCTACGCCGTTTTCCCGGGAAGTTCATTACCCCTTATGGGCTGGGGTGAAGTCTGGATAGGCTTCAGCACCGTGCTCACTGATGTCGAGACCTTCAGCCTCTTCGTCAGCACTGACCCGGATACCCATGGTGGCTTTGATGGCCATCGCGAGGATGAAGGAGGAAACGAAGGCGAGAGCTGATACGGAGAGCGCACCGACAATCTGAATGCCAATCGGAGCCGCATCGGAGAAGATGGCGACGGCGACCGTGCCCCAGATACCACAGATACCGTGGACGGAGATGGCACCGACGGGATCGTCGATCTTGATCTTGTCGAAGAAGATGATGGCAAATACCACGAGAGCACCAGCGACGAGGCCGATCCAAAGGGCACCGCTCATCGAAACCGAGTCAGCACCAGCAGTGATACCGACCAAACCGGCGAGCACACCATTGAGGCCCATGGAGAGATCAGGCTTCTTGAGCATGGTCCAGGAGATGATCATAGCCGCGAGAGCACCCATGGCTGCGGCGAGGGTCGTGGTCACGAATACATAGGAGACGGCACGAGGATCAGCGCTGAGCACTGAGCCACCATTAAAGCCATACCAGCCCAACCAGAGGAGGAACACACCAATAGCCGCGAGCGGCATGGAGTGACCGAGGATCGGTTTCACCCGGCCATTCGCGAGGTATTTGCCTTTGCGAGGTCCAAGAACTATGACAGCGGCGAGAGCAGCGAAACCACCAAAGGCGTGGACGAGAGACGAACCAGCAAAGTCGTAGAAGCCTTTTTCGGCGAGCCAGCCTCCACCCCACTGCCATGAACCGGAGATCGGGTAGATGAAGGTCACCAACAACGTAGCGTAGACCATGAAGCTGCCGAGCTTGATGCGTTCGGCAACCGCACCGGAAACGATGGTCGCGGCCGTAGCGGCGAACATGGCTTGGAAGATGAAGTCCGTCCACCACGTGTAAGAAGCGTAGGCGTCCGTCATCATGGTCACGTCGTCATTATCGACCCCGAACCAGGAACCCGTGGCGAAGAAACCGTTGAAGTCCCCCGGATACATGGCGTTGAAGCCGTAGAAGGCGTATCCCACGATACCGATCGAGACGATGAACAGATTCTTAAAGAGAATGTTTACCGTGTTCTTCGATTGGGTGAGTCCGGTCTCCACACACGAGAAGCCCAAGTGCATGATAAACACGAGAGCGGCCGAGATAAGGAGCCAGAGATTGTTAACGGTGAAGAGCGCGAATCCGCCGGATTCGGCGAAGGCATCATAAGACTCGTAAGGAGGAGCCTCGTCTTGACCGAAGAGTGGTGAGATCGCGGCCAGCAGGAAAAAGATCACCGGGATCTTGAGCCAACTGGGCATGGACTGGGACCGTAGCTTCATAGTATTGATTTGGATATCGAGTAGTGTTTTAGGACGTTGGATGACTCGCCAACAGGCGAAGACTGAACGCTAAAAAGCACGGGCTGTGCCAACTTCGCTGCTCTTTCTGAAAAAAATTCATGCGGCTACCCAGCGCCCTAGATAGGGGCCCAAAAAACCGGAGTTCTCGATGAACTCCGGTTTGGAAATAAGGCCGATTGGATCGCCGACTACTCTTCGAGTTCCGGCACATCAGTTTGGATGTGCAGTTCCTTGAGTTGCTTGGCCGTAACGGGAGTCGGGCTCTGGGCCATAAGGTCCTGCCCTCTCTGGGTCTTCGGAAAAGCAATCACGTCTCGAATACTCGTCGTGCCACAAAGCAGCGCCACGATGCGGTCGAGACCAAAGGCGATGCCACCGTGAGGAGGAGCGCCAAATTTGAAAGCCTTGAGCATATAGCCGAAACGGCTCTCCACCACGTCAGCGGGGATTTTGAGCACATCTTCGAATACCTTCTTCTGAAGCTCGGGTTGGTGAATTCGAATCGAACCGCCACCCATCTCCATACCATTGAGCACGAGATCGTAGTGCTGGCCGCGAACGGACTTGGGATCGGAATCGAGCAATTCGATATCTTCCGGCACGGGTGAGGTGAACGGATGATGCGTCGCGACGTAGCGACCGTGTTCTTCGTCGAAGATCATCAAAGGAAACTCGATCACCCAAAGGAACTTCCAGTCGTCGGGGCGAAGCTCGATCTTGCCGCGCTTTTGCAGCAGAGCCGCACTGTCGAGACGAACCCGACCGAGAATGCCACAGGCCTGCTCCCACTCCGCCGCAGCGAAGAAGATGATGTCTCCATCCTCGATACCGAGAGTTTCAGTGAGGGCTGCTTTCTCCTCTTCAGACAAGAACTTCACGATCGGAGATTTCCACTCGCCACCTTCAATCTTGATGAAGGCCAGTCCACGGGCGCCCATCGACTTGGCGGCGTCTTCGAGACTCTTGAGCTCACCTTGCGTGATGTCAGCGAGGCCCTTGGCGTTAATCGCCTTAACCGAGCCACCCTTCTTGATCGTGCCGGAGAATACCTTGAAAGAGGATTCGCGGAACGTTTCGGAGAAATCGACGAGTTCGATACCGAAACGTAGGTCAGGCTTATCAACCCCAAAGCGATTCATCGCGTCCTGGTAGGACATGCGTTGAATCGGAGTCGTGATGTCGACGTTCAGCGCCGCTTTCCAAACCTTCTTCAACATGCCCTCGAACAGGGCGTAGATGTCTTCGCGATCCACGAACGAGGCCTCGACGTCCACCTGAGTGAACTCCATCTGGCGATCGGCACGTAAATCTTCGTCGCGGAAACAACGGGCGATTTGGAAATACTTCTCCACTCCCGCGACCATGAGAATCTGCTTATATTGCTGAGGGGACTGCGACAGCGCGTAAAACTCTCCCGGATGAATTCGGGATGGCACCAAATACTCACGAGCACCTTCGGGGGTGCTCTTGAAGAGGTAAGGTGTCTCGACTTCGATGAACTCTTCGTTGTCGAAGTAGTCGCGAATCGCCTTCGTCACGGTGTGACGCATCTGCAGATTGCGGCGCATCCGCGGACGGCGGAGGTCGAGGTAACGGTAGGTCAGACGGAGATCGTCGTTAACCTTGTCACCACCCACATCGTCGAGGGGAAATGGCGGCGTCTCGGAGATGTTGTGAATGAAGAGCTCATCCGCAACGACCTCGACCTTACCTGTCGGCAGGTCGTTATTATCGGTCCCCTCCGGCCGTGCGGTCACCTGGCCTGTGATGCTGATCACAGACTCCGGCTTCAACAGCTTCAGCTGCTCGGCTAGATTCGCATTATCATGCGGCTCCAGTTTGATCTGCGTGAGGCCCTTGCGGTCACGCAAGTCCACGAAGATGATGCCGCCTTGGTCGCGGATGGTATCCACCCAACCCGTCAACGTCGCGGAGGCGCCGATGTCGGAAGAGGTGATCTGGGCACAGTGATGGGTGCGCTTCATAGTAAAGACAAAGGGGAAGACCTAAGCCTATCGCGCTGTCGAGGCGCAATGCTTTAATCGGACCGGAGCTGAGGCCGGAAGAAGTGGGCGACCGAGACGCGTCAGTAAGGGCGCGTGTGGGATTCCGTCCGTAGTCGTTCCAGCTGGGTGGACATTTTTTTAACGAGATCAGGATGCTTTGACCACAAGTTGGTCGTTTCGCCGGGGTCGGCCTCCATGTCGAAGAGCTGAGCTGTGGGATCATTGGGTCCAGGTTTTCTTGCCCGGTATTCACTAGAAAATCCGTCAGAGAAACCGCCTGATCCGAGGCCGTTGATGTATTTCCATTTGCCATGCCGCAAGGCGTAGTGGCCGCGCGCTGACTCTAACACCAGTGGACCCCGGGCGTCGGTATTGGCCGCGCTGTTACCCTGCAGGGCAGGCAAAAATGAGAAACTATCGGGAGCCTGCCCTTTCGGTAAATTCGCCCCGGTCACGCCCGCCAAGGTGGCCATCACGTCGGTGAAACAAATCGTCTGATCGGAGGCGCTACTTGCCTCCACCGCACCGGGCCAGCGCACGATGAACGGCATGCGATGTCCACCCTCGTAGGCATCACCTTTCATGCCCTGCATTCCGCCCAAGGCATCATGGCCAAATTGTTTGGTGTCCTTATCATACCAGACCGGTCCGTTGTCCGAGCTGAAGATCACCAAGGTCTCTTCGCGCATGCCTGATTGTTCCAACGCGGTGAGCACCCGTCCGATCATGTGATCTACCATCGCAGTGAAGTCGCCATACATGTTGTTGGTGACACCCCGGAAGGCAGGTGAGGGTAACCATGGGGTGTGCGGAGCCGGGTAAGCCAAGTAGAGGAACAACGGCCTCTCCGCTTCTAACCGAGCGTGGTTACGAATAACGCCGACCGCTTCATCGGTGAAACGAGACAGCACGTGCTCGAGCTGTAGATTCGGAGCCACCCCGCCCTCGCGCGAAAACTCACCTTGAATTCGGGTCCAAGGTTCGCCGCTACCCCGGGCTTCAATGTGATCGATTGGCGGCACGAGAGCCCGATCACCTTCAATGTAAAAATACGGTGGGATATCGGTCGACGCCCGGATGCCGAAATAGGTATCGAAACCCACATCGATCGGGCCACCCGGCATCGGCTGGTCGAAGCCATCCTCGTTGAAACCAAGATGCCACTTCCCGACCATGGCAGTGCGATACCCCTGCCCTTTGAGCAATGAAGCCAAAGTCATGCGATCCTCGGCAATCACCGCTTTTCCCGACCATACCGAGGTATCAACCCGCGTGGGCAACTCACCCGTGATCAGACCGTAGCGTGAAGGATGGCAAAGCGATCCAGCCGCATGGGCATCGGTAAACATCATGCCATCATGAGCCAATTTATCCAGATAGGGCGTGGGGATCTTCGACTCATCATTATATGCGCCGACGTCTCCGTAGCCCATGTCATCAACGAGGATGAGTAGGATGTTGGGGGCTTTCGCCAAACCGGTAGAGGCGATCGCGGCTATCGCGACAAACAGGGGTAAAAGTCGAATCATATGACCATACTAATCGGTTCCGGGAATTAAACGGAACCGCATAATCGTGAAATCGTTAAACTGCTCCTCAGTTCGCGATCAGGCTCTCACCGGTCATTTCGGCTGGTTTCGGTAAGCCCATCAGATCGAGCAAGGTCGGAGCGATGTCGGCGAGACGACCGCCGGTGCGCATCGTCGTGCCTGCTTTGGTGAAACCTTCACCGACGACGAGGAGTTCAACCAGATTCAAGGTATGCGCGGTGTGGGGGCCCTCGGTTTCGGGGTTCCACATCTGCTCGCAGTTGCCGTGATCGGCGGTAACGAGGGCGCGACCGCCGACTGACTCCAGGGCTTCGAGTAACTCGGCCACTCCGGCATCCGTGGCTTCGACGGCCTTTTTGACCGCCTCGAGATTTCCGGTGTGACCGACCATGTCAGGATTGGCAAAATTGACGATAATCATGCCGTATTCACCGGAGAGAATCGCGGCTTTCACCGCCGCGGTGACTTCGTCGGCCACCATTTCGGGCTGCATGTCGTAGGTCGCAACCGGCGGACTCTGCGGGCAGGCCCGATCTTCGCCTTCGAACGGTTCACTCCGGTAATTATTGAAGAAGAAGGTCACGTGCGGGTTCTTCTCCGTCTCCGCACAGCGGAACTGCTTGATACCTGCATTGGCTACAACTTCACCGAGGATGTTTTTCAACTTCGGCGGCTTCGGCGAAACCACGTGCACCGGTAGCCCGGCCTCGTATTCGGTCATGGTCGCGTAGTAGAGATCGAGTTTCTCGCCGCGATCAAAGCCGTCAAATTCGTCGAACACGAACGCTTTGGTGATCTCCCGCGGACGATCACCCCGGTAATTATAAAACAGGACCACATCCCCGTTCTGGAAGGACGCCACGGGTGAACCGTCCGGTCCCAAAATTGCGGTGGGTGCCACAAATTCGTCTCCCTTCTGAGTTTCGCTCAACGGTGCATCGTAATACTGCTGCACCGCTTGCTCCGCCGAGCTCGCCGTGGCGACCGCTGCTTTGCCGGTCAGAAGATCGTAGGCCTTCTGCACGCGCGCCCAACGGTTGTCTCGATCCATGCTCCAGAAGCGCCCGCAAACGGTGGCAATCGTGCCGACGCCGATTTCGGCACATTTGGCATCCACCTGGCGCACGTATTCCAAGCCACTCTGCGGCGGCGTGTCCCTACCATCCGTGAATGCGTGGATAAAGACCTCGGAGATCCCATCAGCTTTGGCCTGCCGCAAGATGCCATAGAGGTGCTCCAACATTCCGTGCACTCCCGCATCGGAAACGATGCCCATTAGGTGCAAACGACCGCCGGCTTTCACCTGATTGATGGCGCCGTGCCAGACCGCGTTGGTCGCCAAGCGACCATCGGAGAAAAGTTTATTCAAGCGCACAAGCTCCTGATCGACGATGCGACCCGCCCCGATGTTTTCGTGGCCTACCTCGCTATTACCCATCACACGGTCCGGCAGACCGACATCGAGTCCCGACGCGGCAATCAGGGTGCTGGGGCATGTCGCCCGGAGGCGGTCATCGCAAGGGGTTTGAGCAATAGCGGTCGCGTTAGTCGCGTCTTGCGTCGGGTCGGGATTCTGGCCCCAGCCGTCACGAATGACCAACAGGACAGGTTTACGAGAAGAGTCGGTATCGTTGCTCATATGCTGATCAGCGAGCCGATTGACCCCGCCCGCGTCAAAACCCAATCACTTCCTCCGTTTGACAACTGCCCGTCCGCCTCGATCAATAACCCTCCATGCCTTCCCGTGCTGTCCTTCTCGTTAATCTCGGTTCACCCGATTCCACTGCCGTCCCTGACGTGCGTCGTTACCTTCGCGAATTTCTAGGCGACGAGCGCGTGATCGATCTAAAACCCCGCTGGGTCGCCAAATTACTGGTCAATGGCATCATCACCCCCACCCGGTCGCCTAAGTCCGCCAAGGCTTACGAAGAGGTGTGGACCGAGGCCGGCTCACCGTTGGTTGTCACCTCAAAGGCAGTTCGCGACAAACTCGCCGACACCCTCGGAGACGACACGCCCGTCTATCTGGCCATGCGTTACCGCAATCCATCGATTGCCGATACCATTACGAAGATGAAAGCCGATGGTATCACCGAGGTGCTACTGTTCCCGCAATACCCCCACTACGCCATGTCTTCGTGGGAGACCGTGGTCGTCAAAGTCTACGAGGAGGTCGCCCGCATCGCGCCCGAGATGAAGGTCACGTGCATCCAGCCTTTCTATGAAGACGCCGACTACATCGCGGCCCTGCACGAAGTTTCAGCCCCGTATCTCGAAGATCCTGATGCTCACATCCTTTTCTCTTACCATGGAATTCCCGAGCGCCATTTGCGCAAAGGGGACGCTTCAAATGCCCACTGCCTGACAGTGCCCGACTGCTGCAATACCTGCAGCGCGGCCCACTCGATGTGCTATCGCGCCCAGATCATGAAAACCACCGCCGCATTCGTGAAGCGGGCGGGGTTGGCCGATGATCGTTGGTCGGTGGCGTTCCAATCTCGACTCGCTGGTGAACCTTGGTTGACGCCCTACACCGACAAAGAAATCCTACGCTTCGTTGCAGAAGGCAAAAAGAACCTCGTGGTGCTTACTCCCGCGTTCGTTGCTGACTGCCTCGAGACTCTCGAAGAAATCGCGGGCGAAGCCAAAGAGGATTACATTGGCGCCGGGGGGGAGAAATTCCAACACGTGCCGTGTCTGAACGATCAGAAACCCTACATCGATTTCCTCGCTGGACGCGTCAATCAATGGGTAAACGGAACCACTCCCACCGCGACTCACGCCACAGAAACCAGCAAAACACTCATGAAGTAATCAATCGGTCACCTTTCGAGTTGTCGTAAGTCGTTCGCTACATAAGCCTATAGAACACAACCAACAACCGAGCTGAGATTCCACTCCCCGCTCAACTCGGTTTCGATCAATTTCCCACCGTGAGCTCGCACATCTCACCCCAATCCGATTCCACCCCTAGTCCCGGAACCGCACGTTCAGCTGGAGCCACAGCTGTGTTCACTTTGGATCGAAGCGGGACTATTCTCTCTGCCAACGCAGGAGCAGGAAATTTTTGGCAAACCGAATCAACTGAGCTAGTCGGTAAGCCCTTCGTCAGCCTTTTCGCCTTCGAAGTCACCTCCGATGATCCGGACATGCTTGAGGCCCAATGGGATGTGCTCTGCAGCAGTGCGGTAGAGCAACGTATCCCGCTTGCCATCCAACTGGTCGAAGGCGGCCCCCAAACAGAAGTTCGCGTCGAACTCGAATCAGCCGCTGGGAGCGAAACCGCTTGGTTCGCCCGCGTGCTTCGAGCCTCAAAGTCAGGCGGCAGTGAAACCTCCCCCGCGACTCCCCTCAATGCGCAGGAAACTGAACCCGATATCTGGGCTAAACTTGCGCATGGCGATGCCGCCGGCTTTTTCGACCTCAATTTCGATAACGGCGAAACTTACTACTCAACCGCGTGGAAACGGTTGCTCGGATACGGGGACGACGATCTCGCCAACTCCTACGATACTTGGCTGAAACTTATACACCCCGACGACTCCGCCGCCGCGCCTGATCAAATCGGACGTCACACCGGTTCACCTGAACGCACGTTTTCGGTCGAGTTTCGGATGAAGCACCGTCGAGCGCATTGGGTGTGGATCCAATCCGTGGGAGTTCAACATTTTGCTAGCGATGGCCAACTCGAGCGCGTCGTCGGCTTCCACCTCGATATTTCCGAGCGCAAGGAACTCGAAGAACAAAGTATCCTAGCGGAAGATCGCCTGCAGATCCTGTCCGAGGACGGGGGACTGGCCCTCTTTGATTTAGATTTCCTCTCCGGTCATGCCTCGGTATCCGGTGCTTGGCGTGAACTGATGGGGGACACCATGGAACATCCCGACCTCGGCATGTTTACCAACTACCTCAAAGACTGCGGCGGAGACGTAACCGGATTTCTATCCAATTTTGGCAATAGTGAAGAGCCTTGGAATTTGGGCCAAACCGAGCTCCGACGTTCCGATCATACAGACATTCCCGTATATCTCGGCCTCAACCGTCATGTGAGCCGACGAGGCGAGCTGTTGCGGGTAGTCGGCTTTGCGCTGCCTTTGCCCGACAACATGCCAAGCAACGATACTGCTGCACCGCTTACCTCCAGCGCATTTGATACGGCGGCCCTCAATCAGCTCAACGAGGGCCTCTGATCATCACCGATGGTCGCGGCAACGTGAATTTCATGAATGAAAAGGCTGAGAAACTGACCGGCCTCAATACCGCATCGACTCTCGAGAAACCACTGGCTGAGGCCTTCCGTCTCGTGATCGCCCAGGATGGTCGTCCAGCCGATGATGCGTTGGAACTCGCACTGGCTGCAGAAGGTTCAAACCGACTCTACACCGATCACGCTCTAGTCAGCGAGAATACCCCCCCTCGACCGGTAACGTGGTCCGTCGGCCAGCTCTCGGACGAGGACCAGCAGGACTCCGGAATCGTCGTCGTATTCCGTGACCCCAATGAAATGAGCTTAACTCCGGAAGAGCTCATCCGAGCCAACCGTTTCGATTCGATTGGTCATCTCGCCGGAGGCATTGCGCACGATTTTAATAACCTGCTATCGACGATCCTCGGCGGTATTTCCCTCGCTAAGGACAATCGCGAATACGGCAAACTCACCGCTTCCGAGACTGCCTGTATGGCCGCCAAGACGCTTACGCGCCAACTCCTCGCCTTTGCCAAAGGAAACCCCGGCGGCACCTTCACGGTCGTTAAACCTGGCGACATCCTCGACGATGCCAAACGCGTCGCGGCAGCGGGTAGTCCGGTCAAAGTCACGGTGGAGCTCGACGAGTCAGCGCCGTTGCTCGAAGTCGATCGGGGCCAACTTATCCAAGTCTTCCAAAACCTGATCATCAATGCGATGCAGGCCATGACCGAACCGTCCAAAGGCACCACGGCGACCATTCAGCTGGAAGATTTCCAGGCGGGTGATTGGCAACTCACATGGTGGGACCCAGCCGCTGGCCGCTCCAGCAACGCGGATAAACTCACTCATCGGGGCGGCACCCTACAAATCGATACCCCCACCATCACCCGCCACGCCGCCGCCTGGCTCGAGCGCATCAACTAGTGGGATTAATCGCAGCTTCAAAACATCATGCGCCCATCCCGCTAGAGGTAGGGCCGTTTCGCTGACGGAGTCCTTCTATGAAGGACGGAGATGGCGTAGCAAACCGCCGGTTCCATCCTCCCTTGCAGAATCACTCCACCGGAAGGCGCGCCCGGCGATCACGCCCTACCTTCCTGCATCCAGCAACGTAACCTTGGGAGCTATATCTTTCGTTGCTCCGATCTCAGCAGCGCAATTCACTACGTCATGACGTGTTCCTTTAAACGTTTATCACTAGCGATATTGGTAGCTTGGGTTGGTTTCGTGCCCAGCGTGAGTAGCGGCGAATCACCTCACGCAACACCGGAAGAGGTAGGGGTCTCGTCCGAACGGCTGCAAACCATGCACCGCTTCGTCGAGGATTCGGTTAAGTCCTACCCGCTCACTGGCGCCATCACGTTGATTGCTCGCCACGGCAAGGTCGTGGATTTCCGGACCTACGGTTATAAGGACAAACTCGCCGGTATCCCCATGGAAAAGGATGCGATTTTCGCGCTCGCCTCGATGACTAAAACCATCGTTTCAGCCGGGACCATGGTATTGGTCGAACAAGGTCACGTCAGATTGTCGGATCCCATTTCCCGATTCCTCCCTGAACTCGAGAAGCGTCCGGTTTATCTCAGTGGCACGGGCGACGAAATTCAGACTCGCCCAGCCAAGTCTCCCATCCTGATTCGTCACCTCCTCACCCACACCGCGGGATGGGCGGGCAACCGGGGTCAATCTTCCCTTGATCGCATCTACACCCAGAGTGCCTACCGCGAAGCGAACTCCCTCAAGGAGTTCGTGAAAAACCTGGCCAAATTACCCCTGCAGGATGATCCCGGCACGGCCTATACTTATGGCCCCTCCATCGATGTATTAGGCGCGTTGATCGAACGCGTGAGCGGCACTGACCTCCAAACCTTTCTGGAACACCATCTGTTTAAACCCCTCGGAATGAAGGATACGTTTTTCGAAGTCCCGGCCGAAAAACGGGATCGCTTGGTGCAGATGTTTACCCGTCGTAATGGAGAACTGGCTTACGTCGAGGGTCAGGTAAAACAGGGCGACATGAGAAGAGGATTTCCCGCAGGAGGTGGAGGCCTCTATTCCACCGCTTCAGACTATTATCGATTCGCCCAAATGTTACTCGATCAAGGCACTTTTGAAGGTCGTTCGATATTGGGCAAAAAGACCGTCCAATCGATGATGCGAAACCAAACCGGATTTCTGGGTGACAAGGTGAAATCAAACAACCGTTCGGAGGCTTACGGTTTTGGAGGGTCGGTAAAAACTGATACCTTCTACGAAAAGGACATGAGCAGTGTTGGTAGCTACGGTTGGGGCGGCGCTTATTCCACCTGGTATCGGATCGACCCCGAGGAGGAATTCATCGCCATGATTTTCGCCCAACACACCCCGATGGCCTCATCCCTGATGCCGTATTTTGCCAATACGGCGTGGCAGGCAATCGTCGACTAGCCCGCTACTCTTTCGGGTAATCGTGCCAAATCCACTCGAGGGCATGGGGCAACATCTGTTCGCGCACGCGCTTGTCGCCGTGACGTGAATCGACCGAAAAAACGTAGAAGTAAGGATAATTCTTGGCTTTCAACGCAGCCGCCATCCGGTGATTTTCTTCCACCCAATCATGCATGTCATCGCGCATCGTATTCGGATTGAAGTTGTCGCGATCACTCACGTGCATCCACAGCCGAATCGGCTTCCGAGGACTGTTCGGAATCAATGATTCATGAAAATCCCACGCACCACCCGGGGTGATCGAATCAAAGGGCCATTGCTGGTTAACGTAGGTGCCCGAAAAACTGATCACCCGCCGATACCACTCCGGATGATACCAGGCCATAGTGAACGCCGCAGCACCACCAGAACTGTTACCCATCGTCGCTCGGCCTTCCGGATCATCCGTCAACCGAACTCCGGCCTCCCGTTCCACCTGCGGTAATACTTCGGCCTGGATGAACTCCGCAAACTTGCCGGACATCGTATCATACTCCAATCCGCGTTGGCTGCCCTGAGCATCGCCGCCACCATTCGCGATCAAGATCGCCACCATCGGCGGCACGCGCTGCTGGTGGATCAGATTATTCAAAACCCGGGGTAACATATGCGTCTCGGCACCTCCTGGCTTCTTGGGGCCATCATGATGCACGATAAATGGAATCGCGGTGCCCTCAACGTATTGACTAGGCACATACACCGTGACGAGTCGGGTATAAGGCTGCGAAAATGTATTGACGATCAATGTCCGCGCATTGTGCGGATCGACCGTCCCTTTCTCCTTCCGGGCGATTCCATTATAAAACGCGCTGTCAGCAGAATTCATCACGAACTGCACGATTCTCCCCTGCGGAACTCCGACCACCATTTCAAGTTCGGGTGCAGGGATATATTCCGGGCCAACCAGCCAATCACCCATCGCATGACGCGGAAGGCTCACACCCGCTTTGCCCTGCAGTTCGTTGCTCCCGCGTTTGGCCCCTGCGATCTGAAACCGTGGCGCGCCCGGAACATCCGGTGCTCGGATTGGGGGTATTGGTCGGGGCTGAGCAACGACCGAGATGCCTAGGGCAACTAGAAGGAACAATCCGAGGGTCGGATTCGGACGGGGTAGTAAGCAGTTTCTCATGATTTTCTTGGCTTTAGTGAGTCCGACTTAGTCCAAGCGAACGAGAGCAATCGCCCCGCAGTGATCGAGGCAATTTGACCTTGGAATAAATTCGGCTTTAGTTGGCTCACAACCCTATGCGAATTTTAGCCTCACTTTGCCTCATCACTGGATTGCTAACCGCCGCCGGTTGTTCCGCCCGGGCTGATAATGTTCAACCGACCACCGAGCCTGCCCCCGACATCCAACCCGTGCAGAAATCCGTCGCCGAATGGCAGGCAGAGCTCACTCGTGAACAGTTTCACGTATTGCGCGAGGCTGGCACGGAACGCTCGGGAACGAGCAAATTACTTAAGGAAAAGCGTCCGGGCATCTTCGTTTGTGCCGCTTGTGAACTCCCTCTTTTTGATGCCAAAACTAAATACGAATCCGGCACCGGGTGGCCCAGCTTTTGGCAACCGATCAAAGGAGGCCACGTGCTCGACGTGCCGGACAACAAGTTTGGCTGGAATCGCACCGAAAACGTGTGCGCGCGCTGTAAAAGTCATCTGGGCCACCTCTTCACCGACGGCCCCCGGCCAACCGGATTGCGCTACTGCATGAATGGGGTGGCGCTTAAATTTGTGCCCGCCGAGAAGTAGCCAACCAGAACCGGGACCACGCTAGACCGACGCAATACCTCCGAAGGGAGGGCGTGATCGCCTAGCGCGCCGCAGTGGAATGGCTTCCCCAGACAGAACCGCCAGCCCGTCCATCACGATGAAACCGGCGGTCTCGGCGAGACCGCCCTACCCTGTCGCGTGTTCAGGTCAGGTTAGTGCGGCCGCCCAAATCTCTTCCTTAAACCCGACCAGTCCGGTATCTGCGCCCAGCGCGAACGGGCGCTTCACCAGATTGCCGTTAGTGCTGAGCAGTTCAAATACCTCGGCGATTGGCGTCGCATCCAGTTTTGGACCTAATTTCATTTCTCGGTAGTCGCCGCCGGACGTATTAAAGAGCTTCTTCAAGTTGCCCTCCTGTGTCGCGAGCATGCGTTTCAGCTCAGCTTTGGTTGGCGGCGTTTCGCGGATCGGTTTTTCTTGGAACGCGATTCCCTCGGCTTCGAGCCATTTCACCGCCTTGCGGCAAGTGCTACATTTCTTATAAGTGTAAACAACGAGTGGTTTCATTGCACCCAACTCACATCGCGAACCACGAACTGCCAATCACCTTTATAGGTGCCGAGTTCGCCATAAAAGCTCAGCGCCCGACTGCGGACCGCTTGGGCTTCGAGTAGATCCTTTGCCGCGGGCGGGGAAGCATATACACCGTAGACCGCGCCACCAAATCGCACCTTCGGGTTTCGCGCCCCAATCGCCGCACCGTTCACCCTGAACAGTTTCCCCGTCCAGCTGCCGTCCCTTAAATCCGTGCCTTTGGGCAATGCATCCAACCGCAACGCCCCGTTCAAATCAGCCGCCGCATAATCCACCCGCCAAACCTCCGTGCTCGCCGGTGTATCCGCAGGGTTTTCAACTGGCATCCATTTATCAGCCAACCCCTGGTCCACGGAGCGAAAATGCGCGTAAATTGGCAAGTGGTCAGAGAACCCCGAGCCGTTCGAACCACCACTGCTCCACCGAATCGGGGCACCGGCAATATCGGCGTTCAAACCCGGCACCCGAGCCACCTTGAATGAGTTATCCTGATACTGAATGCCCGACCAGTTGTGTAGACCACGAGAAACGATGAGGTGCATTAACGTGCCCCATTCTCCCCGATAGACATCGCTCCCCCTATTAGGCTCCTCCAGCTCATACCATAAGTTGTGGAGATCGATATCTCCACGGCGTAATTCCGACTCACTGTATCCCACCCGTAAAACATCATCCACGCCGGTGCGGGGCATTTTAGGATAACGTAGTTTTTGGTTATACTGTGAATTTAAATCCCCTCCAATAATCACATCAGCGAGAGGGTCTTCTGCAAAAATGACGTCGAGCCGGTCGCGTAAAACCTCCGCATTTTGAACCCTGATCCGCTCCATTGAAGTGGTGCCCGCCCCGGACTTCCAGTGGTTGTTGAATACATAAACGCGCGCCCCATCGATCTCGATTTCGGTCTCAAGAATCATGCGCGCCGATGTGATGGAATGCTGGCGCGTGGCGACGATCGGGAACTTCGATAACGTCACGCATTTAATCGCCCGACCTGATTTTGTCGGCGGAGGTGAAGGGGCATCCGATCCTACCGCCATTTCATAACCCGTGAGCCCGACATCCGCCAATGCCTTCAACAACCAAACTTCCGCTGGCACGCCCGCTAACTCAGCCGGTAACGGCGATTGGCCGAGCAGGGTTTTTAAATCTGACCCGCGCCACTTTGCCATAAAAGCATCGATATCATCCACCCGAGAGTCCGGTGTCTGATCAATTTCAATTTCTTGCAGTAGGATAATATCTGGACCTTCCCCGCCGCGGAACTTCTGGAGAATTTTGGCCGCATTGGTGGCCTTAGTGGCAACGTGCGCTGGAGTATAAACATCCGGTTGGTAATCGTCGTAAACCGCCACGCCATCGGCATCGTGCAGGTTCTCAACATTGTAGACCGCGACCGTGAAGGGACGCGCGCTCCACAACGGTAGGGATAGAATGGCGAACAATGCGCCGAGGACAGATATGCGGTCCAGCATGGCTAAATATTCATGTGAGATTCGCCACGAAGCCAGTCGATTAGCGTAATTGGGCATTACTTCGCTTGATCGCATGATTCCCGCTCGCCCCCCTCCGCTCCCACTCCCTATGGTTTTTGGTATCCCATCCGCTTCAACCTCTCATGAAAAAACACCTTAATCGCCTGATATTGATCGGGGCCGTTTCAGCTCTCGGGCTGCTTTCGACCGCAAACGCTCAGCTCGCATTCCAGTTCAACTTCAAAGATAGCGGCGCCGGATTCAACGACCCGACCCAAGGAGCTACCCGTCGCAGCGCATTGGAATCAGCCGGGCAATCCCTCTCGCAACAGCTGCCGATCGGTCGCGCCGTGACCATCACCTTCGACGTCAATTCCAACACGACGGATAATGATACGTTGGCCAGCGCAGGGAGTGGGATTGTCAGCTTGGACAATGGGTTTACCCCGTCGATCGCTCACAAGAAAGTCCTCAATGGCACCGACGGAAACGGGGACGATGCCGATGGTGAAATAACCTGGAATTTATTCCATGACTGGGATTTGGACAATGATATCGGCCCCGATTCTTTCGACTTCGTCAGCACGGCCATGCACGAGATTTTGCACGCTATCGGGTTTAGCGGAGCGATTGCCTCCAACGGCACCGGTTATTTCGAAGAGACTTCGGGGACTCCCGATGCTTGGGCCCCTTTCGATAAGTTCCTCGTAAATAATTCCGGCACCCGCGTGATCGATGAGCAATTTCAGTTTCGCCCCGCCGAGCTGGGCGCTCTGGCTGGTGGCTCCAGTCTCTTTTTTAACGGCACTAACGCTCTCGCGGCTAACAATGGCCAACCCGTCGTAATCTATTCACCCACCCCTTGGGAAGACGGCAGTAGCGCCAGCCATACCGACGACCCAACTTACGTCGATGCGTTGGCATTACTCATGAATTCGGCCTCCGATACAGGACCGGGAGTGCGCACACTAAGTCAAATCGAACTCGGTATCCTTAAGGATCTGGGGTATGAATTTGAAGAGACCACTCCTACCGAGTTTGCTTACCTGACCAACATCTCCGTGCGCAACAACGCCGGCAGTGACGCGCAAACTCTCATTGCCGGTTTCGCCATCAGCGGAGGCGACAAGTCTCTGCTGATCCGCGGCGTGGGTCCTACTCTTGGTGATTTTGGGGTCAACGGCTCGATCTCCGATCCTACCCTCGGCCTGTTCTCCGGCACGACGGAGACCCAATCTAACGACAATTGGGACACTTCAATCTCGAGTATCTTTCAAACGGTCGGCGCCTTTGCGCTGCCCGACAACAGTCTCGATGCCGCCCTGGTCGCCACGCTTACATCCGCATCTTATACCGTTAAAGTCACCGGCAACAACGGTGCGACTGGAATTGCCCTGGCTGAAATCTACGACACCGCTTTCCCAACCACTCCCACGGGACCGCGGCTCACAAATATCTCGGCTCGTTCGCAGGTCGGCACCGGAGCCGAAGTGCTCGTAGCGGGTTTCGTTATCGGCGGCACTGGAACCAAAAACCTTCTCATTCGGGGCGTCGGACCGACTCTCGGAAACTTCGGGGTAAACGGCTCAATCGCCGATCCGCAACTCACCCTATTCCGCTCCGTAGATGGCACCTCAACCCAAGTCCAGACCAACGACAATTGGGATAGTGCCACCCTCCTCGCCACCGCCCAGCGCGTGGGCGCATTTGACCTACCGAACAGCAGCCTCGACACGGTATGCTCGTGAATCTCACCCCCGGTGCCTACACGGTTCAACTCTCCGGCATCAACGATGGCATGGGTGTCGGCCTCATCGAAGTTTACGATGCCGACTGATACGCTCCTCGATGTTGATGCGCTCACTCTGAGGCGCGGCCCAAAAACTCTGCTCAATCAACTCGATTGGATCGTCCATGCCGGAGAACACTGGGTGATCATGGGACCCAACGGTTGCGGTAAAACGTCCCTCCTGCGCAGCCTCACGGGCTTCCTCACGCCCACGTCGGGCAACATTAAATTATTGGGGCAAACCTACGGGGAATGCGACTGGCGCGAGGTGCGCCGCGCCATCGCCATGGTATCATCTTCCCTGCAACCCCACATCCCGGGAGGCGAGCCGGCCATCGAAACCGTGATCAGTGGCATCTACGATCAACTCGATTTCTGGGGTGAAGCCACCCCCGCCGATCAGCGACTGGCCCGTCGACTGCTCACGCAACTCAACGCCAAAGAGATCATCAATCGTGAGTGGGCTTACCTCTCGCAAGGCGAACGCCAACGCGTGCTCATCGCGCGTGCCCTCGCCGCCTCCCCCCAGGCCCTCATCCTAGATGAGCCCTGCGCCGGACTTGATCCCGTAGCCCGGGCTGATTTTTTGGTGGCGATGGAGGCACTGACACAAGACCCCAATGGGCCCACCATCATTCTCGTGACCCATCACGTGGAAGAGATCACTCCGGGGTTCACCAATCTGCTGCTGCTTTCCCGAGGGAAACGTTTGGCCGCGGGCTCGTTGCAGGATGAGCTCACGTCCGCTCGGCTTTCCCAAGCCTTCGAGAGGTCGGTCCGTTTACGTCGCACCGGGACCGGGTGGAAACTCAAGTTAGCCGACGGAAATTAGAGTAAATCGGTCCGATTCAACTAACCGCGGTTGGCCAAACGCAGCACATCACCGGGTTCCAATTGAAAACCTCGGGCGTCCGCCAGCGCGCGGACTGTTTGGTAAACCAATCGGCCGCCGCGGATAATCGCCAAAGCCCGTTCAACTGTTTGCAAATTCGCCAACGCACTTCCGCCATAAACATTGAGGCCCGCACGCCACGGCACGCGCACCACCTTGCCGCCCGACGTATCGATAAAAGTGATTAAACCAGCCCGAGACATACGGGACAAATTATTGATGGTGGAAGCCGTCAGGTTTCCCGTGGCACGAACCGTTGTCGCCGATACTCGGGTTCCGCTTCTGATGGTGGATCGAGCCACCGTCCCGCCTCCGCGGATGGCACTGTCCACAATTGAACCCGAAATGCGGATCGAGGATACCGGAACGCGCGTCCCGCCACTCACTACCGATCGAGCCACGCGGCCTCCTCCCCCGACCGCACTACGGGTGACGGATCCCGAAGTCCCGATCGTTGCCCCTCCCACGGATCCAGTCGCCCGCATCGTGCCTCCGGCCAGAGAGCCCGTGCCGCTAACAGCCCCGCTTGAAACGGAACCACCCTCCCCCATCGAAGAGGCAGAAACACGAGATACCGTGCGAACTCCCGATACCGCCACCCGGCCTGTGCCCATCGCAGCACTACCGGTAGTTTTGTCGACGGCAGCAGAAGTAGATCCGATCGCGCCGACCGCAGAACCCACAGATTTTGCCGCAGCCTTACTCCCGGCTCCGATCATCGAGGCCGCCGAGGTTACTGGCGCCGTGAAAGTCTTGGCCGCATCCAAGAGAGTGCATCCGGTTTGAAAGATTAGCGAAAGAAGGAGTAGTCCGGCGCATGGCCATGCTGGCCTCATGCGGCGGACCATGACGTCGCGACCGTCCTCGTCAACTCGCCCGTCCATCGATGTTCATAAATTGGGTGGTCGAAACAAACCTCTCGGACGAACTGTTTCTCATCCTGCCCCTCGGCGAGGATAAGCTCGTCGCAATCGGGGTGGAACACTACCAAAAATGCGATGTCTGATGACTTCCTATTCGTCTTCCAGACGAATCTGTTAGAGGACACCACCTTGGCCCCAAACTCCTCGCCCCACCCCATTACGCATAACCACTTTTCGCCGAACGGTAATGCCCCCAACGATCATTCGCGATGTTGACCTTGTCCCGTCCCGTTTACCTGCGCTTAGCGCTCATTCTTTCCGCCCTCCTGTTTTGCGCCGATTCAGTCTACGCTCAATTTTGGCTGCGCCCTCCGAAAGTTGCGCCCAGCCCCGAGGTGGATCAGGAGCACCTCCGCGCATTTCTGCGTCCTCTCCTCACCACGCGAGCCACCTTATCCCGCGACGGTAGCCATCTTGCTTACAGCCGAACCGCCGCCGGTATCACCACGGTAGAAATTGTGGGCACCGACTACCCCTATTCGAACCATAGCATTCATCTGGGTGACTTGGCGGAAGCACGACTGACTGCCCTCGAATGGGTCTCTCCCGATCGACTCGTGCTCGCCACCGAGCAATGGGTTATCGATGTGATCGACATTGAACAGGGACTGGCCCGGGAGGTGCTCGACTCGAATCGTTTTTCCACCGAAATCATCCCGTTCGATGTCAACCTTGCGGCTTTCGGAGCTGAAGAGGATGGCCTCGGGAATGTATCCTATAAGATCAACCGTCCGCCGCGATTGGTTCGTTTCGCCAACCATTCCCGGGACAAGGTGATCATTGAAGGCGTAGCCGGCGCCCACTTTCGTGATTCGCAATGGGTGACCGCCGAGCTTAATCTCGAAACGGGCGCATGTGCACATGCTCGACGCGGTCAGCGTTTCCAGCACCGCGATGCGCACACTGATCGATCGGACAGGCCGATTCCGTCTCATTGAAGACCGGGAGACACTGCCTGTTCGATGGCAGGTGAGCACCACCAAATCCAAACTGTTCAAGAAGCGTTGGCAATCGCTCGACCGTGTTCTTCATCCCAACTTAGCGGATCCCTTCTCTGCCGGTGCGGACACCCTGTGGACCGAACGAAGCTTCCCGCTGGCGTTTGATGCTGATCCCAACGTTCTCTTTTACGCCTCAAATGTCGGGCGCAACACCTACGGAATTTTTGGGGTTAACCTCAGCACCGGCGAACCCACTGGTCTCGCCACAATTGATCGCAAAATTGATCTGGCTGACCCCGCGACCACCCTCATCAGCCCCCCCCTCGGCGATCAGGAAAGGCACCTCCGGAGTTACAATGTAGCCATGCACTACACCGATTTCCGAGCCGCCCAGGCTCCGTCACCGCTTATCTTTGATCGCCGTTCCGGCCAATTGGTCGGGATTCGCCCGCCGCTTGAGTTCGCCCGAACCCGCTGGATCGATCCGCGTCTCACCCTCGTCGATGCCGAAATCGCCCGTGCTTTCCCCGACCGCGACCGTCAAATCATTGATTGGGACGATGCCCGATCACGGTTCCTCGTGCATCTGTCGTCCGCCAGCGACCCCGGGCGCTACTTCGTGTTCGAGAAGTTGACCGGCAACTGGACGGAGTTTATGCAAACTTCACCGCAACCGGCCCGCGACCAACGGCACCAGACCGAACGCTTCACCCTCCGCACACCTTCCGGGCTGCCCATCACCGGGCAAATCGCGGTGCCCAAACAGCCGTTGATCGACCCACCCTCATTGGTGGTATATTTTCCGGATGCCCTCTGGCGATCCCCTCCGTCTGGCTATTCACCGGCGATGCAAACGCTCGCGGAGACGGGTTGCTTGGTTCTGCAGGTCGACTATCCCGGCACGTCGGGACGAGGAAACGAGTTTCTGTTCTCCGCCCGTGAGGCTCTGGATGAGGCCGCTCTCTCCGCCGTCGAAACGACCTTGGAGTGGTTGCAAACCAAACACCCCTTTTCACCCCGCCGCGTCGCGGTGGTTGGCGCCGGCTACGGAGGGTGTTTGGCTCTGCGCGCCGCCGAGCTGAGGCCCGATCTGTTTCGTTGCGTGATTTCCCTCAATGGAATCAACAGCCTTCAGTCACTCACCCGGTCACCCCCAGAGCGCCAATCGCGCGAGCTCGGTTCTCGGCGACTTGAACAGGCCCGAAACGCGTTGGCCTACGAGGCCAGCATCGGCAGAGACTTGCAAGAGCTCCGCAAGAGGGGCGGATCCACCGAGGAAACCACGATATTTGACGATCCCACCGACCCCAAGAATTTCGAGGGCTATAAGGACCCAACCGGAACCGACAACCCGGAGTCGTTATCCACCCGGATCGCCGCCTTTCGTAAGATGAACGACCATACGCTGCCCAATCCCGTCAACCTGCCTAGTCGTTTGGCTTCATGGTATTCCCCCCCGGACTACATCCAGGGCAAAGCAGGGTCCGTGCTGAAGGACATCGAAAACCTGACGGCGCCACTCCTAATCTGCCAGGAAACCGACAGCTTGTCGGTGCGCAGTGATGATGCGATCGCGCTGCGTCGACAACTCCGTCGGCAGAAGCGGGACCCCCGATATTTTGAGCTCCCCGCCGCCGCGTATGGTCGCTCCCTCGAACAACGCCCTGAGATCTGGCTGGAAGTGGCTGATTTTCTCTACACCAATCTCTATAACTTCGCCGTTGAAATCGGCCCAACCGAAGAAGTGCCATGAGACCACCACGCCATCTTCGTTGGCCCATCCTTGTCCTGTTGACAGCCGTGGGCATACGTCCGGCTCTCGCCCAGCCCGAGCCTCCGCCGCCCACCGAAGGACCGGTGGTATCACTCCCTCCGTTTGTCGTGGATCATGATGACAGAAGAGCGCGCACCTGGCGTTTCGTCTCCCTGCCAGAGGCCGACTTCGAACTGCTCACCGATGTCGATTCTGAGCAGGCCCGAGACTTTGTTTCCACTTACCTTCGCCAGGAGCAATTGGTCAATCTGCTTATTCCGGAGCGTTTTCTTTGGCGATCTGCCTAACCCAAACGCCACCTATTGATCGCGGACCCCGGCGGATCAGCCATCCGCGACTCAACGATGACTGCGCTGTTTGGTAATGTTAAGAATGCAGGATGCAAAACTGGCATGCGGCTGATGCCCAACATTCGCCTCGATGACGGCGAGACCTCCATGGTCTACGCCTACTCCCGACAGCAAACTCCTGATGCCATGGTTCGGCGCAACTTCTCCAGAAATCCGGGAATTGAATTCACCTTCCTCACGAACCGAATTCGTTTCCTGCTCTCGCGTCGCACGCCCGCCCTTCCGCTTTGGTTCGTCGAAGGCCTGAGTGGCGTCTATGACCCCAGTGAATTTAGCCAGGACGACGTCACGATCGGCCCAGTGCTCTGGATCTCCGGAGGCGAAGCCGATGCCCTGCGCCGCAATCCCAATCGTCCCCGTCAGTTGTTGCCTTTGTCGCGTCAGATCTCAACCCCCACCACCGATCAAAGTGCCGCCAACCGCGAGGCCTGGGTCCGCCAATCCACCCTTTTCGTGCGTTGGGCCATGTTCGCCGAGGACGGACGCTACCGGGAGGCACTTTGGAAATTTGTGGATGGCACCGTGGCGCGGGGACCCTCCGATTCATTTTTCCGCGAATGCTTTGGTTTCAGCTTCGCAGACAGTCGCGACATCCTCAGCGACTATCTGGCGACCACGACAAATGACGACCACCGTATCGCCCCACGTCGATTGCCCCGGCCTCCTCGTTTTCAAGTGCGCCGCGCCACCCCGGAAGAGATCTGGTTTGGACGGCTGGAGTGGGCCCGCCTGGCCTTTATCTGTGCCGATCAACATTTTCCGGATACACGCGATGCCTACCTCAAAAACGCCCGGAACACCGGACGATTGGCTCAACAAGAAACGGAAAATTCGGCTCGGGTCCAACTTTCGATCGGTCTCTTGGAATTCAATGCCAAAAACTTGGAGACCGCGTTGCCACTGCTGGAACAAGGCACGGCCCGAATTCCCGGATCTGCTTCAGTCTACTACGCGATAGCCGCCGGTCGTTACCAGGCAGCCCATGCTGCATTGTCCCCCGGCACCAAGTTTTCAGTCGATCAAACCGGTGAGATCCTCGCCATCCTCGATCTCGCTCGTCGTTTGCAGCCGCCGATGGCACGCATCTACACTTTGCTGGGCAATCTCTGGTTACTTTCAGACGCAACGCCCAGCGCCAGTGATTTGGAAGAATTGGGCGAAGGCATTGACCTGTTCCCCACCGTCGCTCGCATCAGTTTGAGCGCCTCCCAGCTCCACACCGAGTTGGGCCAACTCGACCGCGCCCTGGAGATCGTCGATATTGGCCTGCAGAACTGTCGATCGCCGCAGGACATTGATAAATTTTATCAACTTCAGGATACGTTACTGGATCGACTCGCTCTCCGGTCCGATGGATAGCGACATGACTTAAGAGGCCCCCAACTCCCTTTCCCTGGTTCGAGGCCTTCATGAATCAATTTTAGTTAGAATTCCACTACCCCGGAGGCCGGAACAGCCCGCCCAATGCATTAAGACTCTTGAGTGGTTTCTTTTTCGTTTTCCCCGGTAGTAGCGTCACCGCCAACGGCGGCGGCTTAGGAGCCGGCGAAGCCTGATTGGGATTCGCAATCGTGTCCGAATTTGCACCGATCAATTCACGTAACTTTTTAACAGATACCGGTTCGGCCGTGCCGAGAGTCTGGGCCCACAAGCTCACCCGCAATTCCTCGATCAACCAACGCAGGCGCTCACGCTTCTGATCATCCTCCACCGTATTCAGAGCCGTCATCAATGGCGCAATTGTGCGTTCCCGCTCGGCTTCCTTTTTGAGCTGCTGTTTCCATCGATCCGCCCGGATCAATCTCGCCCGCAGATAACGTTCAAAATGGGCCAATTGAGCAAAGGGAGTATCGGCCAAGAAGCGCGGTCCAACCATCCGATCCACGTCGTCCTTAAGCCCTGAATATGGGGTCTGGTGCAGCACCAACTTCAACCGCAACTCTAAGATCACTTGCAGACGATCCACCAACGCCGGGACCGCTTTGCGCGATTCTTCCTGAGCCTGCTTCACCGCCGCTTGAAATTGTATTTCGGTCCGTTCGCCCGCCCGTTCCGGAACGCGCACCGGATTGGTGAGCCAGGTGGTCAGCATCTTTACCGCGTCGACCTTGAGATCTTCGATCCCATAAAAGGAACTCGCCAATGGACCAATTGATTTGAGGGCTTTCAGGTCCTTTTCCATCCACCCCAAGTCGCGGCGTATCCCATGCGCAAGCATCGCACGCAAACCGCGGAGACCCGTGGTGGTGACTTCTTCAAACGATCGATACAGTCGCAAGACCACGCCCTCCCGCGTCGCGGCGAATCCGGGATAGGCTTTGATGGCCATGCCACCGTGTTCCCCAATGACAATTTCAGTAGGTAAATCTCGCTGAGGCCAATCCTCCAACGCTTCGGTTTCCCATTCCTCCTTGGCCTTACGCCAAAGCTTCGGCGCATTCCGATCGATGGTCTTACTGGCATGACGCTGGTGCTCAGCCACCTTTGCCTGAATCTCGGTGAGCGATCGAGAAGCTACGATCTCTTCATCGGCATCATCCGTGACTCTTACTCTGACTTGCAGGTGTTCCGATACCGGTCGTTCGTCCCAAATCGCGGGACTGATTCGCAATCCAAAACGCTCGCCCAAACGCAAGGCCAACGACTCGGCGATTGCCACGCGCTCGGTTGCTGCACGATCCATTGCTCGCAACTCGGGCACGAGTCCCCGGGCCGTGGCCGCCAAAGGCATCACCGCACGACGCAACTCTTTGGGTAACGCTCGAAGATAGTGCTCGATTTTGGCTTCCAGATGACCCGGAACCGCCCAATCGAGTTCCCCGGCCGTCAGCTTCTCGGCTTGCGCAACATCGACCTCAAGCGTGACCCCATCATTCGCATCACCCGGTTTGTAGAGATAGTTAAGCGGCAATACCATCGTCGCCAACGGGATCGACTCGGGAAACGCCGACGCATCGACGGCGGCGTCTTCGACTGGCCGCAAATCATCGGGCTCGAACTGCAAAAATGTCGGCTCATGCGGACACCGCTCTTTCACCAATGCAATCAACTCACCCACCGCTGAGACCACATGCCCCGCATCGGTGAGATGAGTGCTGTAGAAGTGCCACACCGCTTGATCCAGATTCATCACTCCACGGTCCCGAGTGCGGGTGAGTTGGTTTTCCACGCGCGTCCGCACCTCACGATTGTGAGTAAGGAAATCAAACGGCCATTTGATGGTATCATTCACCAAAGCTTCGCGGATAAATATGTCCGTCGCCTCCTCCGGTTGGATCTTACCATAACTGACGGCGCGCGCTTCGATCTCGAGACCATACAATCGCGTGCGCTGTCGCACCATCACCCGGCCCTTCTCTTCATCCCAAAACGGCTCGCGAAACGACCGCTGGAGCAAATGCGCACCGAGGTCCAACACCCAGCGCGGATCGAGCCGCGCACAGGTTCGCGCATAAAGCCGGGAGGTTTCCATAAACTCGGCACTCATCAACCAACGCGGCGACCGTGCTTTGCCTGCGGCCGGAGTCGCCGCCGCTTTGGTCCCCTTCCCCTTCTTTTTCTCTTCCCGCACAAAAAGTCCTGAACCGGGAAAGATAACGGGCTTGCGATCGTGGGTCGCTTTGTAGCCTCCTTTTTCATCGTCGCGATTCGCAATATTCCCGAGCAATCCAGCGAGGATGGATCGATGGATGGCGCGAAAAGCCGGATCGTCCAAACCGAGGTCATCGGTCGCCTCGGCGATAGATTTGTCCGACGTCGTGCCGTCCCAGACCGAACTGTGCCCAAGGTCTTTCCGCTCCCGTAAGACGTCGTGCAACTGGTGATGAATATCCCGCCACTCCCGCAGACGCGTATAACTCATAAAATGATCCCGACACCATCGGCGCATCTTGGACTGAGTGAGTTTTTCAAACTGATCGTGGAGCGATTCCCAAATCGAAAGCAGGGTGAGGAAATCGGATTCACGGTGGGTGAATCGGCGATGGGCCGCGTCGGCCGCTCCCTGCTTCTCGAGTGGACGTTCCCGCGGGTCTTGCACACTTAGGCCTGCGGCGATGATCACCACTTCGCGCAACGCCTTCTCGTGCCGCGCCTGCAAGATCATCCGGCCGACCGAGGGATCCACCGGTAAGCGCGCCAATGCTTGGCCGATATCCGTGAGCCGCCGAATCGAACCTTCGGATTCGATCGCATGCAATTCGTCGAGTAACGCATAACCCGCCTTAATCGACTTGCTCGCGGGCATGTTGAGAAACGGGAAACGCTCAATATCGCCGAGACCAAACGCCTTCATGCGCAAGATCACATCCGCTAAATTTGCCCGCTGAATCTCCGGTTGCGCAAACTTAGGCCGTTCCTCGTAGTCCTCCTCCGAATACAATCGAATGCATACGCCGGCGGCGACCCGACCGGCGCGCCCCTTGCGTTGATTGGCACTGGACTGAGCCACCGCTTCGATCGGCAAACGTCGCGTGCGAGACTGTGGCGAATACCGACTCACCCGCACGAGCCCCGTGTCGACGACGTAGCGAATGCCCGGCAGCGTCAGTGAGGTCTCCGCAATGTTGGTTGCCACGATCACCCGACGGCGCGCGGTCGCGGCGAATACGCGTTGCTGCTCGCTGTTGGACAATCGGCCAAAAAGCGGAATCAAATCACACCCACGAGCCGAGCCACCCAGCCCGTCAATCGTTTCCCGGATATCACGCTCGGCCGGCATGAAGACGAGCACATCACCGGAATTCGTCGTGCTGAGGATACGCCGGGTCGCTTCGATTGCCCCATCGATGTAGTGCAGCGACTCACGCTTTTTCTCGCCGCCCGAATCGTCTGATTCGGCGCCAAATTCATCGAGCGGATTGTAAATAACTTCGACCTCGTAGGTGCGGCCGGAAACTTTAATCACGGGCGCATCGTCAAATGCTTTACTGAAGGCTGCCGTATCAATGGTCGCAGAAGTGATGACGATCCGCAGATCCGGTCGGTCGTGCCGCAGTTGGCGGAGGTGGCCTAAAAGGAAGTCGATGTTGAGCGAGCGCTCGTGAGCCTCGTCGATGATGATCGTATCGTATTCCCGGAGTTTCGGGTCGGACTGCACCTCGGCGAGCAGCATGCCATCGGTCATGAACTTCACCACCGTGTCACGCGACGTGCGGTCCTCAAAGCGCACCTTGCAACCCACCTCCCGGCCCCAACCCACGCCCATTTCCTCGGCTACTCGGCGCGATACTGAGAGCGCCGCGACCCGACGCGGCTGCGTGCAGGCAATCCGGCCAAGCGTGCCCCGGCCGGCGGCGAGACACAGTTTGGGAATCTGAGTGGTTTTGCCTGAACCCGTTTCACCAGCCAGCACCACAACCGAGTGCGCTTGGATGGCGTCCACGATTTCCCCCGCCCGCGCACTGATCGGTAGATCGGGCGGGAATTCCAAACGGAAAGGAAATGGCTTTTGGTCTGGCACGAAGGCGAAAGGGAAACCCAGAGTGAAACTTCCTCCCGATATGGCTGGCAAGATCGCTAAACCTCCTCCGCTCCCAATTGACGTTTTTCAACGGGTTATTCGCGTGGCCAGCTTCGACGGGCGTTTGCTCGTCGCGATTGCCGGAACCTTTGCCTTGATGGCTGCCATGAGTCGTAACTTGCCTCCTACGATGGCAGGTGTCCTCGCGGCTGGTTGGGGACTCGCCGAGATCCATGGTGCCGACAAATTGCGCAACGGCGACCCACGCGGGATCGATTGGATGATTTGGTCGCAGCTCGGCCTCATGATGACGGTATTCATCTATGCGGGATGGATGATGACCCACCTCGACGCGGTCGAGCTCCTCAACAGCATGCCTCCGCTCGCCCGCGAGAACCTGGAAGATAAATTCGAAGCGGCGGGCCTCCCCCTCGACGAAATGCCGGCGGTTTTCCGCAGCATGTCGACGTTGGTTTACTCGCTCGTCGCCCTGTTGACCTTCGTCTTTCAAGGCATGATGGCACGATTCTACCACCGCTCGCGTCCCGCCGTGGAAACGGTGGTATTCGGCCCGGGCCGACGTTAATCACGTTCACTTGCGCCGAGCCCGTCTCGATCTACGTTACTCCGTATGTCCAAGGAACGTTACATTTCTACCAAAGAAGCCTGGGCCCGCAAGCAGGTCGCCAAAGGAGTGAAACCTCTCGAGGAGGCCTCCGCCGAGCGACTGCCGCCCGGACAAAGGCTGACCACCAACTTTCCCGTGCTGGACCTGGGCATCAAACCAGACATTCCGTTGGCGGAATGGACTCTTGCCATCGACGGCGAGGTGGAAACTCCCCTGACCCTAGATTGGACCCAATTTAATGCCCTGCCCCAGGTGGAAGACGTGAGCGATTTCCACTGTGTGACCACCTGGAGCAAGTTTGATTGCCACTGGAGTGGGGTCGCCTTCACCGAGCTCTACGAAAGGGTGCGCCCCAACCCTGTGGCTCAATACGTCTATTTCTCAAGCCACGACGGTTATACGACCAACGTCCCTCTCGCCCAATGTCTCGACGACGACGTGCTGATAGCCACCCATTTTGACGGAGAGCCCGTAACCCAAGAGCACGGTGGCCCCGCCCGGGTGATAATTCCCAAACTCTATGCGTGGAAAGGGGCCAAATTCATCAAATCCATGCATTTTCTAACCGAGGATAAACTCGGGTTCTGGGAGATCCGGGGATACTCCAACAGCGCAGATCCCTTCAAAGAAGAGCGCTACGCATAGACGGACGGCGAAGAATCGCTCGTATTTGCATATTTATGATCGATATCGAGGCAAAATTCGCTCCCTACCGGTCGCTGGCTCGAGAGTTGCTCAGGACGAAGCATGCCAATTCTAGACAGCCGCAAGCTCCTCGCCTTCGTAACTCTGGCGCAAACCGGGAGTTTCACTCGAGCCGCACAAGAAATGGGCATCACCCAATCCGCGGTTAGCCATTCGATCAAGTCCCTCGAAAACGAGCTGGAAATCAGGCTAGTCGACCGACGTGGACACCAGCTCAAGCTGACCACTCCCGGACTGAAGCTACTCGACCATGCCAATCGCATTCTAGCGGACATGGCAGAGGCCAGAGCCGACCTCGTGGGCTACATCGCCGTAGAAACTTAAGGTCATCGCACAAATCCGGGCTTGCCAACCGAGGGCGCGCTCCGTCTGGTCCTCCTTCCTTCCCGACTGCCCAGGTGGTGGAATTGGTAGACACGCAGGTCTCAGAAGCCTGTGCCGCAAGGTGTAAGAGTTCGAGTCTCTTTCTGGGCACCATTTACATAGGTAAAAGAAATAAAGGGAATCAATAGGGAACAGGAGGTCCTCAGGAGTGGCCGTTGGCATGGAACCGGTAAAAACCAATCCGGACGAGGATGGTTGTGGTATGGCAACGTCGTAGATACCGATCCCGTTGATACGGCCAAACGCGCCCTAACCGTTTCAGTAGAACTTGAGCATTTAATATTGCGCGAAGGGGTCGAACCAGCGACCGCTTTGATCGAACTAGCTTCTCTTTACCAGATCACCCATGGAGAAATCATTTCTTGGGCAAATGCAGACGCCGAAATCGAGGCATGGAAATTAGAATCCCCGGACACGCCGATCAGTCATAAACGATACCCAGCGGGACACCCCTTTATCGGGCATGATCTTTCCGGGGAATCGGCGGAAACAATCGATTCTGTTTGGAATAACACAACCGCAGAGGAAGCCGCGGAAGTTTGGTCAAAAATCGAACTAATTATCGGCCGCCGTGATGCAGTGGTTGTAATCGTGATTCCGAGCTAAGAAGTCCCTATCCACTATCAATCGAACCACTCGTCGGTTTCGTCGAAGGCTGGGATGGGAATGTTGGCGATTTTGAGATCGCCGACCGCACGGTGACGACAACCCGGCTTGATCATGACTGTGGTCATCGGCTTCACCGGATAGAGCTCACCATCCAGCTCGATGTGCCCTTCGCCCTCTAAGATCAGATAAATTTCGGTGTGGTGTTTGTGGTAGTGGGCTTCGCTGTCTTTTTTGCTGTCCACGATATGGATCGAAGCTACCGGCGTGTCGGAGTCGACGAATGCACGGCGGGCTTGACCGCAGGGACAGGGCGCGGGCGCAACATCGGGGAGGTGGACGATTTCGAATCTGGCCATATTGGGGTAAATTTACGCTCCACCGCTTATACCGCCAACCTCAAAGCCGACTTGCCCGATCCCTCGAGCCCAGCCAACCTAAATTCTCATGAGCAAAGCTTCTGTCCTCCAACGCCTGTGTGACGATCAGTTGATCGCCTTACTCGCCGCTCAAGATGTCGAACAGATGACATTGCTCACCGATGCATTGATTGCTGGCGGAATCAACCATTGGGAGCTTCCGATGAGTTGCCCCGCGATTCCTGATTGGCTGGGTCAAATCTCCCAAAAATATCCCGATTTTCAGTTCGGCCTCAGCACGGTCATCGATACCGACACCGCTCGTCGGGGTATCATCGCTGGAGCCCGCTTCATCAGCACCCCTGCACTGAGACCCGAAGTGATCTTGCTTTGCCGCCGGTATCAAATCCCGGTGATTTGTGGCGTGCACTCGGTGAAAGAGATGGATGCCGCGCTGCTGGTCGGAGCCGACGCCTTAAAACTCTACCCCTCTGGAGACCGTTTCGGGCCTACGCACGTTCGCGAAATGCGGGCCGAATTCCCGGATGCCAAACTGTTCGCAGTCGGTGGTGTAACCGCCGCTAACGCCGTCGACTTCAGCGAAGCCGGAGCGGACGCCATGTTTGTCTCCAGCTGTCTGCGCGACCCGGAGGACAAGGCGCCAATCTCGGCCGCCACAATCACCCAAAAAGCCAAGGCGCTCTCCGACGCGCTGAAGACTGCGCCAGCCTCCGAGATCTCCTGACTCAAACTTCGATTTGAATTCCCTCACCCTATCTCTGCTGCAAGCACTCCCCCGCAGGTGCCGATTCATCACTGTCGGTATAGCGGCTGTATTAGTCCTGCCTGCCTTGTTTGGGCGAGAGCCCGTCGAAGGCCAAAAGGCCATGGTGGTTTCGGGCCAACATCTGGCATCGGAGGCCGGCGCTTCGATCATGCGCGCAGGCGGCAATGCGATCGATGGTGCGGTCGCCACCGGTCTAGCCCTGGCCGTGACTCTACCCAAGGCCGGAAACCTCGGCGGTGGCGGATTCATGATAATCCATCGAGCCAACGGTAGATCCGTTGCACTCGATTTCCGCGAAGTGGCTCCGCTCGCAGCGCACCGTGATATGTATTTGGACGAGTCTGGAGCACCAGTAACCATGCGCTCGCGTCAGGGCTATTTAGCCAACGGCGTCCCCGGGACCGTAGCGGGATTAGAACACGCGTGGAAACACTACGGCTCGGGCAAGGTGAGTTGGCCCGATGTGGTCGAACCGGCTCGTCGGCTCGCCGCCGAGGGTTTCGTCATGTCGCCCACCTTCGCTCAGCACCTGGTGGCGCACCGCGAACGCTTCGAATCCAACCCCGAGTCTCACCGTATCTTTTCGCGGGACGGCAATCACTACGCCGCGGGTGAGTTATTTCGCCAACCCGATCTCGCCGCGACACTCGCTCGAATTCAACAACACGGCGCGAAGGATTTTTACCACGGCGAAACTGCCGATCTGATCGTAAAGGACCAGAGAAATGGTGGTGGGCTCATCACCCACGAGGATCTCGCCCAATACCGTCCCATTGAGCGCGAGGCGATCCGGGGAAAATACCGTGGTTACGAGTTCATCACCATGCCGCCACCCAGCTCCGGGGGCATCGCCTTGATGCAGATCTTGGGTATGCTAGAACCCTACGACCTAGCAAAACTACAACTCCACTCGGCTCAATATAGCCACCTTGTGGTAGAGGCCATGCGACGGGCGTTTCATGATCGCGCACTTTATTTAGGAGATCCCGATTTTTACGATGTGCCCCAAGCCGAGCTGACCCATCCATCCTATATCAGTCGAATGATGCGTGACTTCGATCCGCTGCGTGCCAGCTCCAGCGACGAGCTGGAATCGAGCCTTTCCGCCGCGACCGAATCCACGGAGACCACTCACTTTGCCGCCGCCGATAGTGAAGGAAATGTGGCCTCATCTACTTACACGCTGAATGGTAACTATGGGAACAGTGTCACCGTCGCCGGGGCCGGTTTTCTCATGAACAACGAGATGGATGACTTCACCGCCAAAGTCGGGGTAAAAAACCAATACGGCTTGCTCCAGAGCGAAGCAAATGCGGTGCTTCCGGGCAAGCGACCACTCTCATCCATGACTCCTACCATCGTGCTCAAGGACGGCCGCCCGTTCCTGACCGTGGGAGCACCCGGTGGCCCCACCATCATCACCACGGTGCTCCAAATCATGCTCAATGTGATCGATCACGAGTTGCCTTTGACCCTCGCCGTCGATACCCCTCGATTTCATCATCAGTGGCAACCTGATCGAATCCAACACGAACCATTGTTTTCGTCTCCCGACACCATTGAGACTCTACGTAACATGGGACACGAATTCGCGCTGCGTCGACTTTACTCCCACGAGAGCAATCGCGTTGCCCGTTATTTCGGCGATGCCGAAAGCATCATGTTTGAAGCCGAAATCGGCCTGCTCCTCGGAGTTAGTGACTCCCGGAATCCCGACGCGGCTCCGTCCGGGTTCTAGCGCCGGGACCAGTGGGTTCGCCGATTACTAACAGGAACCTGTCGGGTGAGTTGCATCCGAGATCCTGCTGCCCAGTGTAGTTCGATGCGCCTTGCCCATCTCTCCGTCATCGCTGCCAGCAGTGGACTTCTGCTGATTTCTTCGTTTCCCGGCTGTAGCGACGAAACCCGCAACGCGGAGCAGACCTACCAGCAGTTCTGCGTGAGTTGCCACGGCGAGAATCTGACTGGTGGCATCGCCCCGAGTATGCTCGATGAGGTGTGGACTCACGGCGGCACCGATGCCGCGATCACGGCTCAAATCATAACCGGTGATCCCGCGGTTGGCATGCCTGCATTTGGCGAAGTGTTTTCCGATGCCCAAGTCAGGGCCTTGGTCGTCTACATTCGGGAGCAACGATCCAAGCATGCGCTCAATCCCCCCGCCTCACCCAAACCCGATGCCAACCAAATCGTCACCACCGCCGAGCATCAATTTCGGGTAGAAGTTGTAACCGATGAGGTGGATAGTCCCTGGGGCGTCAACTGGCTTCCCGATGGCACGCTGCTTATCACCGAGAAATCCGGTGATCTACGTCTTTGGCGCGACGGGAAACTATCGGATCCGATCAACGACACCCCCAATGTGGATGCCCTCAGTCAAGCGGGTTTGTTTGATGCCGTCGCCCACCCTGACTATCAAAACAACGGTTGGATCTATCTCTCGTTCGCGGATCTCCAAACCAAACTTACCGGCAGCCGTTTGAGTCTGACCAAAATCGTGCGAGGCCGGATCGAAGACGAAAGCTGGATCGATCAAGAAACCATCTACGAAGGAGCGGAGGAACACTACCCAAAGGCCGGCGGGTATCACTTCGGTAGCCGCATCGTATTCGATGAGGCAGGCTACCTATTCTTCTCCATTGGCGATCGTGGGGCCAAAGAAGAGGCGCAAGACCCATTCCGTCCCAATGGGAAAATCCATCGCCTTTTCGACGACGGTCGGGTGCCTCCCGACAATCCCTTCGTAAATCAACCCGGAGCCGTTCCGTCGATCTGGAGTATCGGACACCGCAATCCGCAGGGCCTAGACCTCAACCCCCGTGACGGCACGTTGTGGGCCACGGAACACGGCCCGAGGGGCGGCGATGAATTGAATCAAATTAGACCCGCCCTCAACTACGGTTGGCCTCTGATTACCTACGGCATGAACTACAACGGCACCCCCATCACCGGCGAAACCGCGCGGGCGGGACTGGAACAACCCATCCATCATTGGACCCCGTCCATCGCCGTCTGTGGAATCGATTTCTACGACGCCCATCAATTCCCCGCCTGGAGTGACAACCTACT
Organism: uncultured Verrucomicrobiota bacterium; assembly: GCA_913058185.1. Taxonomy (GTDB): domain Bacteria; phylum Verrucomicrobiota; class Verrucomicrobiia; order Opitutales; family Opitutaceae; genus Actomonas. The sequence continues at coordinate 28,090 of CAJXQX010000012.1, read as the reverse complement.
CGTGACCGCTTTGGCCGATCGAAACCTGCGTCGGGTTGTCCTCGATAAAGGAGTCTTCAAAAGCCAAGAAATCATCCTCCAAGACATCGGCCGCTGCCGCGATGTGAGCACGGGACCCGACGGCTACATTTACTTGGCAGTTAACAGACCGGACAAAATTATTCGCCTCGTCCCCGTCGACTAATCTCTGCTAACTCCCTCTCCATCGATGAAATACCGCAAATTCGGCAAACACGACCTCACGACTTCTGAAATCGGCTACGGCGCCTGGGCCATCGGTGGCTCTTGGGGCGATCAGGACGACGGCGATTCGTTGGCCGCCCTCAATCGCGCCCTCGACCTCGGCTGCACCTTTATCGATACGGCAGAGGGATATGGCGGCGGCAAGAGCGAGAAGCTGATCGGGCAAGTCCTGCGGGAACGCCGAGCCGCCGGAAAAGAGGAATCGATTTTCGTCGCCACCAAAACCCCACCTTCCGACGGCGAGTGGCCTCCCTCCCCTTACTGCAAGACCAAGGAGCGTTACTCAGAATCCTACCTCCGTAAAAACGTCGCCGCACGCATGACGTGTCTCGGCACCGACAAACTCGACCTGTTGCAACTCCACACCTGGACGCGCGCCTGGAACCGAAATCCAACCCCGTTCAAAATCCTGCGCGAGATGCAGGCTGAAGGAAAAATTGGCCTCATCGGGGTTTCGACTCCGGAACAAGATCAGAATTCCGTGATCCAACTGATGCGCGACGGTTGGATCGATTCCGTTCAGGTCATCTACAACATCCTCGAGCAAGAACCCGCCGCCGAGCTACTCGATGTCGCCGCTGAATGTGGCGTCGGTGTGATTGTGCGGGTCGCATTCGATGAAGGCGCCCTCACCGGAAAGTTCACCGACGAAACCAAGTTTCCCGATGACGACTTCCGCAGTGATTATTTTGCCGGTGATCGTATCGGCCGAGTCGTGAAAAAAGTCGATGCGATCAAAGCCGATGTAGCAGATTCGGGTTATACGATGCCCCAAGCCGCACTCAAATTCGTGCTATCTCATCCCGCAGTTTCTCTCGTCATCCCCGGCATCCGCACGGTTTATCAGGCCGAAGCCAACTGCGGCGTGAGTGACCTGCCCGCCATGCCCAAAGACCTGCTAACCAAGCTCCAGGCCCACAATTGGCGCCGGGGTATTTGGTATAGCGGAAAGTGAGGAAAATGCCCAGGCAGGGCGTGACCGCTGGGCGCGCCGAGCACTGCTTGGCCGATTGATAAGACACCACCCCAGCCACCCAGGGCACCTTGCCATACGCGGACGGCCCGGCGGTCCGTCCCTACCCTTCACCTACTCGTAACGCATTGCTTCCATCGGACTGACCCGCAAGGCTCGAAGCGCTGGCACGAGGCAGGCGATCGTGCCTGCCGACATCAGAACCACGAATGTTGCGGTGAACGTCGGCAGGTCCCCCGGCTCTACACCGAATAGAAATGAGCCGAGTAGTTGCCCCGCGAAATACGCCATCCCGAGTCCTAGCACCATACCAATAACGAGGTGCACCCCGCTTTGACGGAGGATGAGCTGCAGCACATCACGCGGTGAAGCCCCGAGTGCCATCCGCACCCCAATCTCTTGGGTGCGCTGACTCACGCTATAGGCCATCACGCCGTAAATTCCCACTCCCGCTAGCACGAGTGCTACGCCGCCGAAGACTCCAAATATCCAGGCTAAAAGTTTCTTAAAAAAAGCGCATCATCGAGGTGGCTCTGCAACGGCACCACCCAATAGATCGGCAGATCTGGATCGATCCGCCGCTCCTCCTCGCGCATTAACGCGGCGGCGGCCGTGATATCGCCATCCATCGTGCGAACGAACAGAGAGTAAAATCGGCGCGTCTCCTGGGCTACGGGTCGATAAGTCTGGGGGCCGACCGCCTCTTCAAATTCACCCTGATAAATCGAAGGGATCACGCCCACCACGGTGACCCAGGATGCGTCCACGACGTCGTCGACATCACCCAATTTGAAGCGTTACCCTATCGCGTTTTGATTCGGCCAAAATTCTTGAGCCGCCCTATCGTTCACGATGGCCACGAGGTCGCGGTCGAGCGTATCGCGATCATCAAAATCACGGCCCTCCAACATCGAAACCCCCATCACATCCATCCATCCGGGCGAGACAAAACCTTCTCCGCCTCGGGCTGCCGCGACCCGCCCGAAAACGGGGAATTTTCAAGCACGACCGGATCGTCGCCATCCCATGTCGGGAGCCGTGATGACAGACCAACGGCCGTTACCTCGGGACGACGTGCGATGTTCTGCCTCAGGTTGCGAAAAAAATCTATCATCTGCTGATCCTCGCCATACTGCGCCTCCGGCAATCCCACTCGTGATGTCATAATGCCCGTCGGGTTGTAGCCGAGTGGAACATTCGCCGCCTCGACCACGGAACGAATCATCAGTCCCGACATGACAAGGAGAACGCACGAGAAGGCGACCTCAGCAATGACCAGTGCCCGCGTAAGTTTCCCGGATGACGCTCCGGTGGAACCTCGCGAAGCGTCGTTGAGAAACGAAGTGAGATTGGACCGCATCATACGTATCGCTGGCATCAATCCCGCCACCACACAGGTGAACAAAACCGCGCTCAGCACGTAGAGCAGGACGAGACCATCCATTTCCCACTGCAGCCAAGCCGGTGGCCCATCATCGGTGCCAGAGATGGCCCGATCGAACGCCTTCAGGAGGCCTTGCGCGAGGGGTAATCCCAAAATCGCCCCACCTGCGGCCAAGACCAAACTCTCCATCAACATGAGTCGAAGTGTCCGCCAACGCGACCCACCGAGGGCGGTGCGAATGGCCATTTCTTTCGAACGCACGCCACCTCGAACTAATAACAAGTTCGCTACATTGGTGCCGGCAATGAGCAATACCATCGTGACCGCCCCGGTCATGATCCCGAGCATCTGCTTCACGTCATCGCCCACGAAATTATCCCACATCCACGCTACCCGGATCTCCAATCCTTCATAGTCCTGCGGGTAAGTCTGCTGCCACCGGGAGAAAATCACTTCCAGCTCCTGTTGAGCGACGGACAAGGGCACACCCGGTTTCAAGCGGGCATCGACTTGCAGATAACGGGTCTCCCGGTCCTCGTCGGTGCGGGTGTATCGGCGCGGCATCCAAAGGTCGTTTTCATCGGGGTAATCAAATTCCCCGTCCGTCACCCCGATGATCGTGGCAATTTCGCCATTGGCCCTGATCGTGCGGCCAATGATGTCGAGGGCCGACCCGTAGCGATTTTGCCAAAGTTTCTCGCTGATCACCACGACTGGCGCCGCATCGGGGGCGTTGTCCGAGGCCTCCCACCAGCGGCCCATTTTCGGTTTTGCTCCGATTAAATGCAATCCAGGACCTGTCATCCAAGAGCCCGTAAAACGCTCGGGCGTGAGATCGTTGCCACTGACGTTGAAGGTTCCCGACTGCAGCGCGCTCAGCATGCTGAACGAAGTCTGGGCCTCTGCCAGATCGTTAAACTCCTCCATCGAAAGCGGGACCTGATCCCAACCGCGCTCCGGATTAGATAAATTGACGGAAATCAACGAATCTTGGTCCTCGTAAGGCAAGTCCTTGAAGAGGACCGCGTTGACGATGCTAAACATCGTGGTGTTTACGCTCAGACCCAGGGCGAGGGTAAAATGGCGATAAAGGTGAATCCTGGAGACTTGCGCAAAGAGCGCAGGGTGAAGCGAAGATCTGAAAGCATGCTGCTTTTATCACCCGACAACGCCGCTAAAAGTTTCAAGTTTTTCGGTAATTGAGGGCTTTTTAGGATATTTCGCTACACGCTATGAACTTGCGACTCTGTGAACCACCGCTGAACTAGTGGCTTCGGCTCCGCATTTTTCGCTCTTCTCATGCTGTCTCACCCCCGCAAAGCCCGCACCCGACTCGGCCAAGTCGCCGACGGCGGCCTGTTAATGCTCGCTGCTCGCCGCGGCCTACGGGCTGCGCGCCAATGCCGTGGTGTTCGATCTACCTGAGTTGCGAGGCATCACCACTTATCTGTGGCTCTTCCCTTGAGTCGCACTGGCCGGACCATGGATACTGGGTAGCCAAGGTTTCTATACTCAACCGCGACTGACGTCCAAATTGGGCACCATGATGATCGTGGTGCGCTCCGGACTCTACACCGTCTTGGCGACGATCATGATGTCGTTTTTGTTGCGCGCTGACGTCGCCCGTTCGGTGGTGATTCTAGTCGGAGCATTTGGCGGATTTCTGGTGTATGTGCGACATGAGCTCTCCGCCTGGAGCGCCGGCGATGAGCGGTGGCAGCGCCGGGTATTATGAGTAGGCACATCCAGCGAAAATACGGTAGCCCAATCTGCTCTTTCCGCCATGGAGCGCGAGGCCATCATCACCGTGAGTGAATGTGATCCGGCTACGACCACTCCGTCAGATTTCGAAGACCTGATGCACCGCGAGTCGATCGACGCTGTGATCGCAAGTATGCGTGGCGTGGATACGATAGCCATGCAACCGTTACTAGCGATCGGCGAGCGCGAGGGCGTGGAGCTATTGATGCGACCGGGCGTGCCGTTGCAATCAGGTTGGCGCCTGGCCGTCGACGACTTTGGCGGAGAACCGGTGCTGTATGTCCGAGCTCAAACGGCATCGGCGATGGCGCTCTCGATCAAACAGGCCTTGGACTATTTAATGTCGGCGGTGCTCATGATCGGGCTGAGCCCCATCCTATTGATCATCGCGGTTGCGATTAAATTAACCTCCCGCGGTCCCGTATTTTTTCACCAACCTCGAGGCGGTAAAAATGGTCGCGAGTTCACCATATTGAAGTTCCGCACCATGCGGTTAGGCGCCGAGGCGGAGCAGGAGCAGCTGGCGGATCAAAACGAAATGAAAGGGCCCGTTTTCAAAATGACGGACGATCCTCGCGTAACGGGATTGGGACGATTTTTGCGTCACCACAGCCTGGATGAGTTACCTCAACTCTGGAACGTGCTCCGAGGCGAAATGAGTTTGGTCGGGCCCCGTCCCCTACCCGTGAGTGAAGTGAAGGCGATCGCGGAAGGCACCGATCGTCGCCGATTGAGTGTAAAACCCGGCCTGACTGGGCTTTGGCAGATCAGTGGCCGCAGCGATATCGCCGATTTCTCTGATTGGGTGGGACTGGATCTGACTTACATCGACCAATGAAGCCTTTGGCTGGATGCGAAAATTATGTTAGCGACCGTGCCGGTGGCGTTGTTGGGCCGAGGCAGTCGATGATCCGAAAGAATCGTATAGATTGTGCCGAAATGACGGTTTTTGTGCTTTTGTGAGCCCGCGAGGAGCGCAAGATCTCCCCCCGTCTCTCGTTCTTGTTGCGAGCAGGCATCCCACGTTTCCCCTCCACTTATGTTTCGATTCATCGCCCGTCGACTGCTAGAGACCATTCCAGTCCTGCTGATCATCATCACGGCGACTTTCTTCATGATCCGGTTTGTGCCCGGAGGCCCCTTCACCTCGGAAAAGGCTGTTAGCCCCGAGATTAAGGCCAACCTCGAAGCGCATTACGGTCTGGATAAGCCGCTATACCAGCAATACTTCGACTATCTCGGTAGTTTGATGAAGGGAGACCTCGGTCCGTCATTCAAATACCCGAATCGCACGGTAAACGAAATTATCGCCGACAAACTGCCCGTATCACTCGAGCTGGGCCTAACCTCGCTCGCCGTGGCCTTGGTCTTCGGTATCACGCTCGGCGTCATCGCCGCCATAAAACGAAACACGTGGTTGGACTACGTCTCGTCGTCGATCGCGATGACCGGTATCTGTATACCGACATTCGTGCTCGGCCCGATACTTGTCCTCGTCTTCGCCATCCACCTCGGCTGGTTCAACGCCTCTGGCTGGTATACCAGCTACGACCGGGTCCTCCCGGCTGCGACCCTCGGTCTGGTTTACTCGGCCTACGTCGCGCGTCTCACCCGGGGCGGCATGCTGGAGATCCTCAATCAAGACTACATCCGCACGGCCCGCGCCAAAGGGGCGAGTGAGTTTCGCGTGATTTTCCGCCACGCCCTGAAAGGTGGCCTGCTCCCCGTCGTCTCATTCCTCGGTCCGGCTATCGCTGGTATTCTTACCGGATCATTCGTGATCGAGACGATTTTCCAAATCCCCGGTCTCGGGCGCGAATTCGTTAATAGCGCCTTCAACCGCGACTACACGTTGGTGCTCGGCACCGTCATTCTCTACGCGAGCCTCATCATTGTCCTTAATCTCGTCGTTGACGTGGTGCAGGTGTGGCTGAACCCGAAACTTAAATTCGATTAAGCCGCCATGTCTGTCTCACTCTCCTCCTCCGCAGATCGACTTCCGTCCGGTATTCCGCTTCCGGAAGATCTCGAACAAGGCACTTCCCTTTGGAAAGATGCGTGGCATCGCCTCGCCAAGAACAAGCTCGCCGTCTTTGGCGGCACGGTGCTGATCGTCCTCGCGATCGCGTGTATCGTCGGCCCATGGCTCAGTCCCTACGGCTACGAGGACAATAACCTCAATAACACCTTCTCGCCTCCGAGCGGCGCCCATTGGTTGGGCACCGATCAACTCGGACGTGACCTCCTCGTGCGTCTGTTGGTTGGCGGTCGTATTTCGATCGGCGTGGGTCTATGTGCCACTTTCGTGGCGCTGACTATCGGCGTGGTCTACGGTGCGGTCGCGGGATTCTTCGGCGGTAAGATCGATTCCCTCATGATGCGCATCGTCGACATCATGTATGCCCTGCCTTTCACGATTTTCGTGATCCTGTTGATGGTCTTTTTCGGTCGTGACATCTGGTTGCTCTTCCTCGCCATCGGCGCGGTCGAATGGCTGACCATGTCCCGGATCGTGCGCGGACAAATCATGTCGCTGAAGAAGATGGAGTTCATCGAAGCAGCGCGGTCGATTGGTCTCGGCAAACGGCGGATTATTTTCCGCCACATGATCCCCAACATCCTCGGGCCGATCATCGTTTATACCACCCTCACTATCCCGGCGGTTATGTTGTTGGAAGCATTTTTAAGCTTCCTCGGACTCGGCGTGCAGCCTCCCCTCAGTTCGTGGGGTGTGCTCATCAAGGACGGAGCCGAGAAGATGGAAGAATACCCCTGGTTACTCATGTTCCCCGGTGTGGTGTTCTCCCTGACTCTCTTCTCACTCAACTTCCTCGGCGACGGCCTCCGCGACGCTCTCGATGTGCGATCGTCGAAGGATTGAGCGCGTTCATCTAGGTGGGTGCGCAGCGGTCCGCAAATCACGGTATTGACGAATCTCCAATTTGGTAATACCTCGAAGAATGCCAACGGTAACAATAAAAATGTCGCCCGGTGATCACGCTCGGTTGAAAGCGTCCGCTCGACGACGCCACACCTCCCAATCGGCAGTTCTGCGCGAGGCCTTCGACCTATTGGAAAGCTCCGAAACATCATCCCGTCCTTCTCTCGCCGAGCGCGCAGCCCATCTCATTGGTTCGCTTGAAGGACCGGAGAACTTATCGGCTCTGTCCAAGGATATGGAAGGTTATGGCGAAAGCCTTAATCGCTGATACCGGCCCTCTCGTTGCCTTGCTCAATCGCCATGATCAAGATCATGCGTGGGCGGTCACTGAGCTGGCTAAAATTCATGATCCCCTTTTCATTTACGAGGCGGTCTTTGCCGAATGCGCATACCTATTGAGAAAAATCGATCCCGGGTTCGGCCAACTCTCTGGCTTAGTGGAAGATCAGATCGTTACCTTCGATTTCGATCTAAAGTCTCAATTCAATGCCGTATCGAAAATGTTAAAGAAATATCACGACACGCCCATGTCTCTTGCCGATGCCTGTGTGGTAAGGATGAGTGAACTTATGCCTGATGCAAAAGTTCTTACGGTCGACTCAGACTTCTTCCACTATCGAAAGAATAGCCGTCACTCTATTGCGGTGATCCATCCTCGAAGATGAACCGCTTTCGTCCATTTTTCGGCTACCTTAGACCCGTCAAGGGCACGCTGATTGCAGCGCTCTTGTGTGGGTTGGTCTATGGCGCCGCCAATGGTGCCGGCTTGCCCCTCATGATGAAGTGGGTGTTTCCACAGATCTTCGCGGCCGAGGCTGAAGTTCTCACCAATTGGCAGCTCGCTCTCATTGCCGCTTGGTTGCCCTTGATTTTCCTCGTCCGCGGCGTCGCCGGCTATGGCAACGTCTATCTCGTGCAACTTGCCGGAGTGAAGGTGCTCGAACGCATCCGTCTCGACTTCTTCGCCAAACTGCAACGCCTGCCCCTCTCTTTTCTCCAGCGCCAATCCAGTGGTGATCTGATCTCCCGCGGATTGGCCGATACTAACCAGCTTCAATTCACGCTCACATTCTCCGCCAACGAGATCATTCGGCAGCCCGCCACGTTATTGGGAGCCCTCGGTTTCCTAGTCTGGGTCGCCATGAACGAACGGGGTGTCGCCCTCGTCCTCGTGTGTTTGGCTGTGGTGCCACTCTGTGTTTTGCCCATCCGATTTGTGGGCAAAAAAATCGTTCGCCGCGCCCAGGAAGTGCAGGCTGAACTCGGATCAATCACCGGACGTTTCAGCGAAAACCTCGCGACTGCCCGCGAAGTCCGTGCGTTCAGCCTGGAAGATCGCGAAGTTAAGAAGTTTGGGATCATCAGCCAATCCCTCGTCCGTTTTCAGATGAAGGTGGTCAAATACCAGCAGGCCCTCAACCCGGCCATCGAGATCATCTCCGCCATCGGTATCTCGATCACCCTGATCTACGCCTACCGCGTGCAGGTGCCGTTGGAGTCTTTCTTGTCTCTCATCACCGCGCTCTACTTGAGCTACGAACCGATCAAAAAACTCGGAGGCATCAACAACGAGATGAAGAAAGGGCAAGCCGCCCTGGAACGTATTGAGATGGTGCTCAACGAGCCTGTCGCCATCACCGATCCGGCCGAGCCCAAGCCCTTCGAAAAAGTCGAAGGCAACCTCACTTTCGATAAAGTTTCATTCGCATACCGTGAAGGTGAGCCCGTTTTGCAGGACATCAACGTGCACATACCCGCTGGAACCGTCTGTGCGCTGGTCGGCCCCAGCGGTGCGGGCAAGTCGACCTTCGCCAATCTCGTGCCCCGTTTCTACGAAGCCGCCACCGGCAGCGTAAAAATCGATCAAGTGGATATCCGTGACGTAACCCTCGCCGACCTGCGCCAACAGATCGGTATCGTGTCCCAGGAATCAGTGCTCTTCGACGATACCGTCTTCAACAACCTCTTGGTCAGTCGGCCCGGTGCTACCCGGCAGGAAGTTGAGCATGCCGCTGAAGCCGCCTACGCCCACGAATTCATTCAGTCCCTCCCCGAAGGTTACGAGACCGTCGTGGGCGAACGCGGAGCCTCGCTTTCCGGCGGTCAACGCCAGCGTCTTGCTCTCGCCCGTGCCTTCCTCCGCGACGCCCCGATTCTGATTCTCGATGAAGCCACCAGTGCCCTCGACAGCGAAAGCGAAGCCGCCATTCAGAAGGCCCTGCGCAAGCTCGTGGTGGGCAAGACCGTGCTCATTATCGCCCATCGTTTCAGCACCATTCGCGATGCTTCGATGATCCTCGTTTTCGACAAGGGTCGCATTGCCGCTCAGGGCACCCACACCGAGCTCATGGCCGATAATCCTCTCTACCGCACTCTCTACGAACGCCAGTCGACGCAGAGTCTCGAGTAAAGGACACCCCGCAACCCCATATACCCCTCCTCCCTATGCCCCATCTGCCACGCTTATTCCGCCACGGCGGCGCAGCGCTCTCCTGCGCTGTGCTTCTACTTTCATTTGGCTCCGCCCACGCCAAATCACTCGATCTCAAGTCCTCAGACGGTCTGATCCTCCACAACGCTGACGGAGAGTCGGTGAAGTTCAAAGGACACTCCGCCCTTCAAATATCCTCCTCCACCCCTCCCGCCTCGGACCAACAAAGACTGGACCATTTGGCCCTCGTGGAAGGATTGGAGTTCACTAACGGCACCATCGAGGTGGATCTCGCCGGCCAACCCAGCCCAGGAGCAACCGGGGGTGCCCGCGGATTCGTTGGCGTCGCATTCCGGGTGCAAGAAGACCGCGAAACCTACGACTGTTTTTATCTGCGCCCCACCAATGGTCGCGCCGAGGATCAGGAACGTCGTAATCACACGGTCCAATACATGTCACATCCCGACTTCCCTTGGCGAAAACTGCGCACGGAAACACCGTCCCGCTACGAGTCCTACGTGGATATCACTCCAGCGACCTGGATTCACGTGCGCCTTGAAGTTGATGGCGCCAAAGCGCGTCTCTTCATCGACGATCGGGAGCAACCCACTTTGATAGTGAACGACGTCAAGTCGGGCGAAGACGCCAGTGGATCCGTCGCCATCTGGTTTGAGGGTTCAACCATCGCGCACGCTAGAAACCTCAAGATTACTCCGCGTTAGATAGACTCCGGAAAACTGACAATCAGCCGCAACATGTCGGGTATCCCTCTTGCGCTGAAGCTATGGCGGGCAAGAAAGCCCGACCCACTTTGAGCCGCGGACTGCTGGGTGGGTCGGGCTTTATGTCCGACAGCGAAATGCCCGACAGCGCCCCTATTTTACCTCTATGAAACGCCCACTTCGCCTTCTCACCTCTCTATTCATCCTAGCGAGTGCCACCTGCCTTTGGTCCGCCGCGGCCGATCGCCCCAACATCGTAATCATCTACGCCGACGATATGGGCTACGGGGATCTGAACATCCAGAATCCGGACTCTAAAATCCCGACCCCACACCTGGATCAACTCGCCCGGGAAGGCATGCGCTTCACCGATGCTCACAGCTCATCCGGTATCTGCTCGCCCAGTCGTTTCGCTCTACTCACCGGCACCTATCACTGGCGACGGCAACACGGCATTGTGCAGTCCTTTGGCCCCCCATCGTTCTTCCGCGACACCGACTACACCCTACCTCAAATGCTGAAGGATGCGGGCTACCACACCGCCGCCATCGGTAAGTGGCATCTGGGTTGGAACTGGACATTCAAAAATGAGCCCACCGGCCGCTTCGAACAACGAAACCAAGTGCGCGAATACTATCTGCCGGAGGACGTCGATTGGAGTGTCCCCGTAACCGGCGGCCCACTCGATCGCGGCTTCGACACCTACTTCGGCGACGGCACGATCAATTTCCCTCCCTACGCATGGGTGGAGAACGATCGACTGACTGAGAACCCCACCAGCGAAGTAAATATCAAAGACATGCCCTACAACACGCTGGAGGGAAATTGGGAGTTCCGTCCGGGGCCGATGGTCGAAGGTTGGAATCCATACGATGTGCTACCGACCCTAACCAAGAAGGCCGTGGAGTGGGTTCACCAACAGGAGGCCGATCAACCATTCTTCCTCTACTTCCCTCTGCCTTCACCGCACGCGCCGATCATTCCAAATGAAGAGTTCGTCGGCAAATCCGGTGCCGGAGCGTATGGTGATTTCGTCCATCAATCCGATTGGGTTGCCGGCCAAGTTCTACAAGCTTTGGAAGATAAAGGACTCGCGGAGAACACCCTCGTTATCTTCACCGCTGACAACGGTCCGGAAAAGTATGCGTTCGAACGCGCCGAAAATTACGGGCACTTCAGCATGGGCGAGCTTCGCGGGCTCAAGCGCGACGTTTGGGAAGGTGGTCACCATGTCCCATTTATCATCAAATGGCCCGGACGGGTGCCCGATCATTCGGTCTCCAACGAAGTAATTTCCCAAGTTGACATCATGGCGACGATTGCCGCGGTCACCGGATCCGATCTCCCCCAAGATTCTGCTCCCGACAGCTACGACTTTCTCGCCGTCTCCGAAGGTGCTTCTTTGCTCACGCCTCTTCGCGAAGCCACCGTGCACAATACCAACGCCGACACCTGGGGACTGCGTCAGGGTAGGTGGCTCTTCATCAATCAGCCCGATGGAGAGCACAGCAAGATGCCCGACTCGTTCAAGGCCCTGCGTGGTTACGAGGACTTCGACACCGACGTGCTACTCTTCGATTTGGAGGCCGATCTCGGTCAGCGGAAAAATCTTAGCGATAAATACCCGGACCGGATCGCAACGATGGCGGCCCTCCTCCAAGAGTATCGCGACCAAGGTTACTCGGTTAAGCGCTAGACCAAGCTCACGCAGGTCCACCATCTAACCGCATTCCCGGGCTCAGCGAGCCCGGCTACAGCATTTCCGCAAATCTACTTTTCCGGCTTCGCCGTATTATGGTTAGCCGGAATGGGGGTCGCGAGCCCTTCGTAAGCGGAGGGCAGCACCCCTTTGGCTTCACGACGTTGGCCAAAGGTATTCGGTTCATAGGGTCCGATAAACGCGATGTCGGAATCGGATCGAATTTGATCCTCTATCCCCATCGACCAATAGATACCGTTGAGGATCAGCCGCCGATAACCCGGATTCAAAATGTCTTCGGACGCGCCATAGAGTGAAGCGAAGACGCGACCAGTTTTGCCGTCTTGGCCTTGGTAGGTTCTCGTCCACTCACTCGCCATGGGCGGTTTCTCCGGATCGGGAGAACCGTCGGGTAGCATAGTCAGGAGGGGCTGGGCCATGGTCAGAATATTCCAATCACCCGCGGGCTCCGCGTTGTAACCTCCAGCGTGGACATGCACCTGAGAAACTCCCCGTAGAATCGGATGACTAGCCTTGGCGGGTATCAGCGTAATCCGCGTGCTTTGCTGATGGTTTTTGCCGTAATGACCGACCCACGACTGGCCTAATACTTGATGACCAAACCCACCCCTGTAGTCTTCGCCTTCATAACGAAAGTGATACTTGTAGAATGGGTCGTCTGTTCGATCTTTTGGATAATTGAATCCGTGAGTCGATGTGCGCAGTCCCACGACCGGTCCGGCTCGATTGAGATAGGCATCGATGTGTTTCATCTGCTCCGGCGGCAACGCGAGGAACCGCGTAAAAATCACCAGTCCATCCGCATCCGCCAACGCCTCCAAACCGGGAACGTTGGAGGCTCCGGCTTCAATTTCGCCCTCTGCGTTGAGCCCGAACAAAACCGTAGTTTCGAAGCCGTGATGTTTCGCTAGGATCCGCGCCAGCGCAGGAATCGTTTCTTCGGCGCGATACTCGTGATCACTCGCAATCAGAACCAGTTTTTTGCCATTGGCCGGCTCAGCGGCGGAGTAGACTAAGGGGTTAGCGTGCGCCATAACTGGAAAACCCAATAAAAGGGCAACTAACCGGAACGGGGAAACTGAAATCGACGAAACGAACACGTTTCTGCGAAAGAGAGTTTGCGGTAAAAAAGAAAGCATGGGGATTACGGTAGAGCACATTCGGCGGGGTTAAGCGATGCCAAGTAAAAGGTGACCGAGGCGAATTTGAATCAATGGTCGCGATCGAGAAAATAAAGGTGAGCCGGACCGACTCAATTGGCCAATACCGGATTCGAATCATTTAGGGGGTGCAGGTCCCCTATCAGCATCCATCGACGACGGTTCGGCCAAAACAATTACCCTCGGAATCCGACTTCCCTCACTCGATGATGACAGCACGATGAATCGACTACTCCTCATTCTGCTCCTCCCTGTCATCGCGGTAGCCGAAGGGCATATCAGATTCCGCACCGAAGCTCCATTGATGGTTTTGGATCAACCCTGGGAAGTCGCTGGTTCGGGCAGCTCAGTGATTGGCGTGATTCCCGATCCTGAGGAAGACCGATTACGCCTGTATTACATGGTTCGCTTTAGCGGCGAAGGCACCCGTAACATTCTATGCGTCGCCTACTCGAAGGACGGAATTAATTGGGAGAAACCTGATCTGGGAGACGGCGACAACATCGTCATGCGATCGGCCGGTAACGCCATGAACTGGGGGACATTTCATTGCCAATCGATCGCTTACGATCCCACGGAACCCAACCCAGCCTGGCGTTGGAAGCTGCTATTTTGGGGACGGCGCGACCCCGCGCTCCCACCCGGGTTTCATTTCGCGGGCAGTGTCGATGGTTTGGCCTGGGCACCCGTGCTCGAACGGCCGGTCATCATGAACGCCAACGATGCGGGATCATTTGGACTCCCCAATCCACGTGCCGCCGCCGGCGCCCGGGAGAGTTCGATTCTACTCTATCAACAAACGTGGCGCTACGATCCCGACCTGCCGGTCGATCGGGACAATCTCGATTTCATGCAACGGGTGATCTCCATCTGGACCGTTAACGAATTTCCTACTCAGTGGGTGGGGCCGACTCAAGTGATGGTGCCCGACGATGCCGATGCGCCCGACCTGCAGTTTTACTGGTTTGTGCCGTTCCACTCTCAAACCGGTTACTATGGGCTGATGAATATCCACCACACCGGCGACCAAACGATGGATGTGCAGCTCATGAGCAGTGCCGACGGCTGGACTTGGCAACGGGAGCTCGATCGCGCTCCGTTGGTCCCGTTGGGTGAGCGCGGGCGGTTCGACTGCGGCATGGTGCATATTGCCGCCCCGCCGGTGGTGTGGAAAGGCAAAGTTCTACTCTACTATAATGGCCGCGCAACGGTGCATGACCATCAGCAACGCTACCCCGAGGACACCTTGCCCCAGCCCGCTGCCGGAATTGGGATGGTTGAACTCGATCCTAATCTTCTAGATCTACCAAGGGATTGAGGTAGGTACGGACCGCCGGGCCGTCCGCAGAGTGATGGCGACAGCTTGTAGAGTGCCGATCGCATCGAACGCGGACTGAGAGGCAGGACGGACGGCCCAGCGGTCCGTCCCTACCTTCTTGGTCCTCGCGCAAATGGGGCGTAACCGGCTGGTCACACTTCATCCGACGGACCGGTCTCAGACTCAACCCGCTGAGCAGGTTGAGTCTGCTTTCTCCTAGTAACCTTCGAAGTGTTTCGGTTCGTCCGGATCCTGATAGCGCGTGGTGTAAGTCTTGTTGCTGGCCGCCAGCTTCAGAAACTTGTCCACCGGCACGATCTCGACCGGTCCATTCAGATTCTTGGTCACCTCGACCAAGCTGTTCACGTCGTTCGATTCACGCACGTGCACCAAAAGGAAATACGGTCGCTTGGCATTGAGGGAAATCAGTTCGTTGAGGTCATCTGTTACGCCATCACGAGGGCGTTTCGGGTCGATGTAATAATCGTAGGAGATCATCGGACGCGTATCGCGAAGGTCACGCGTGCGAGCCGGACCGTAGCCGTTGATAAACCCAATCACATCAGGGAAATTCTCGTAGTAACGATCCACCGTTTCCTTGGTCAGATCCGTGTTGCCCACGTTCCCGTCGGCAGCAGAGTTATCCATGATCTCCATGACGTGCTCGTCGAGCAGACTCATCATTTCTTTGGCTTCCCCCATCAACAGCGGGAATCGTTCCGCCGGAATGTGGTTGGGATACATGTAGCCGGGCCCGGAAAGACCACCGATGAAGTAATCGTTGGGTGTGGCGGATTCGTGGAAGTATTCCAACGCCGCGGGAGAGAATTTCGACCAGTTCATCGTGACCTGCCAACCAAATGGCAGCTTGCCCCGGCCGGGTTTTGTCCAGACTCCGATTCCAATCGAATCAGACTGAACAAAGGATATATATACTTTCTCTTCCGCTTCAATTTTCGCGTGCCGATCAACCCCGTGGTTGTTGGTAAACTTGAACCCTTCAGTGAAAAAGAACTGCGAATTGAAGCTCAAATTAGGTAGGTTATGCAGGCCTTCCATCTTGAAGCCATAAGCGGAAAGCAACGTGGTGGATTGTTCTTCGGTATCCTTGCCGTAGGGGTGCCAACCAAATACGAACGAGCCGGGTTCCATCTGCTCATAAAGTCGTTTAATCTGCGAGAGCTCCTCGGGGTGGATTGGATTAGCCGAGAGGTCGTGAAAATACATCTTTCGCTGAATACCCCAGTCGGCCATGGCCGGCTGCATGGTGCGACCGCGATGGCCGCCCATGACCATCACCGCATCACGGATGCACTGATCCCAATAGCGATCGTAGGAGTCCTGATATATCTCCGCATCGGTCTTACCGGTATATCGACCGCGTAAATCGTCGATCTGCTTTAACCCGTATTTCTTAACCAACGGGATCAACTCCTCCGATACGACGACTGCGTCCTGCAGCCCCGCAATGGTGAAGGCGACATTGAGGGACGCTCCGACCGTCTTATCCCAAACGACGTAACCCTTGGCGTGTTTCTTAAACAGCGAAAAGGCCTCGTCTGCCGTCTTCACTTCCGTGAATTTGACGTCGTGCTTGCGTTTATAGAAGTCGTAAAGCGGTTCCGTAATTTCCCATTGAAAATCAGGAGGATGGACGATATAGAATTGCGGAGCGTCGCGATTGGTCAGGCCTTGCAGGCTGACGAGCATCGCTTTCTCGGGGAGCCCGCCCGCAACGTTCCAATCTCCGTCGAAGTTCATGACCCACGCATCGCGGCCCTTAGCGGCGAACGCGGAAGATCCTAATGTGATGACGCAGATCGCAGTGAGAGCGATTATTTGTTTCGATAGATTCATGATGAAACCTCCTCTTCAACCTTGCGGAAAAAATAGACTAACGGACGACTGCGACTGGAGTGCAGTTCGATCACGGTGAGGGTTTTGCCCCCTTCACCAATGCGATATTCGCTCGTGATTCGCATGATCACATCTCCCTGTGAAATTTCCACCGGCGTGTGCGTTTCCGTGCGCAACGTGCGGTTGTTATCGATCCACTCGGCAGTGGTGTGAGTCACCCCACCCTTGGTCGGATAAACCGCCATATGGCGTTGCTCGACGCGGAAAAAATTGTCCGAAGCCACCGACTTGGTGGTGTCCACCGTGTTGGTTGCCCGGTAGCGGGTGGCACGCCACCGCATCTCATGCCGGATATCCACCCGGGTATCCTGAGTGGATATGACCAATCGCATGTCCTGCCAGCCATCGAGGGCAGAACTTCGATCCATATCGAGCTGCCAGTCGCCTACAATTTCGGGGTTCGCCGAGGCCGTGGCGCCTAATGCCAAGACCGCCAAACCTACCATGATCATTCGTTTGAATGGGGTATTTTTCATAAATATTCAGAGAATATTCATTCTAAGTATCTCAATTTGTCGATACCCATTGCACAAAAAAAACCATTTTTAGCCGTATATCAGTTCCATCCCAAGCAATGAAATTTCATTTTTAGCACGCATGGCGCTCTATTCTTCAGATTTTAACCGATTAGGGTTCAATCCGAGCCATCGGACATTACAGAATCCAACCTGAATCATGCCGGAATCCTCCTCACCGCAATTCAGTAAACTCGCCGAAGAGCTCATCGGCGACTTGAGAGGTATTGAGACCATCGAACCGCGCCGGCAGGTCAAACGCCCCACCAAATCCGCGTCAGATATAATCGAAGCGTTGGTTAACAAATACCACCTCGGCGACCAGGCTTCACCCGAGCAAGCCATCAGGGACCGTTGGGCGGAACTCGTCACCCCCACTCTCGCCGCTTACTCCCATGTGGTCGAAATCACCAAATCCGACTGGTTGATGGTGATGGTCTCCAATGCGGTGGCCAAACAAGAGCTCACCAACAATCGCCGTCTATTCCTGCGTAAGATCAAAGCCGTTCCCGGCTGCACTCACATCAAGGGCCTGAACTTCCGGGCCGGCTAATTTCCCGAATCATCCGGGACATCTCCACTTTCCTTGGAAAAGCGGAAAGGTTGTAGAACGCGGAACACGACCGGCTGGCTTTCAATGGTTGGAGGTCTAAATTCCCACTGTATCAAAGCATTCTGGACTGCCTCTAAAATCTGTTCATCCACCACTTGGTCTCCGGTATCTTCGAGACTCGGAATTCGCACGGTTCCTTCAGTATCGATGTAGAAACTGAAAACCACATCGATGCCTTCAGGGCCGACCAACTCAGGATGAGGAGGTAACGGTTCGACGATGTGAACGGGATCCGGCAGTCGATCCAGGTCACGTAACTCGGCGACCTGATAACTCTCGCTTCCCCGTTGGATCAGTTTGCGATTAGAGAAAAGGTTCTGCAAATCGTCAGAAACGGAGAACGAAACGACCGATCCGGAGGAGTGGGAATTGACATCAATTCGACTGGTTGTGTTCACAAACCGCCCGTTGATTTCGGTCGGATGAAACGTCCAACTTGGCAACACGGCAGCCAACGCCTCACCGAACTTTAAATGAGTCGCTTCGATTAGGAGGAAATCCTGCAACTGTCCTTCCCGATCTACCAGTAACATAAAACTAGCGGACCCGGAGGTGACACCCGCATTGGCCAAATGAAATGGAAATATTGGCTGCTCGGTCATGGTAAACCTGAACTCCGGCTCGGATACCGGACCACCCGCCAACTCGCCCTTAGAATCAAAAAACGGCGCAAACCCACTCATGAACACGCCCTGGTCATCCGCGAAGGGTTCGCTGTTGGTGGTCACCACTCCGGCCCTCAAAGCCTCTACGAACTCCGGATCATCAGCTTCGTAGGGCTGCATGATATCATCCGGCGGTTCGAGAGAGCGCGATTTCGCACCAGAAACTCTCCGTCCAAAACAATGTGCACGGTATCTCTCCGTAGCACCGCCGTGTAGACAAAAAACAAACTCGGATTGGACCGATGAAAATCAGCCAACAGAGCGAGTGCCTCGAAGTGTTCGGGCGTTCCCGTCTGTTCGGGTGAAGTAAAGGTGCGATGTAGATCTCCATCAATCTGCACGGCCAAGGATCTGGCCAATGAAGCCAACTCACCTCGCACCGCTTCGATCTGAGCTCGATGAGCCAACTGATAGACCGCCACCAATCCGAGACAGGAGACAAAAAATATCGCTAATCCTGAAAAAATCCCATCCCACCGAGGGCGGATCGTTTGTTGAATATGATTTTTGAATACCATAGAGGCCTAGATTTATCATCCAGTGGTCCAATGAAATTGAGAGCCTAAAATTCCTTAAAACCTAGCAATTAAAACAGATATCGCCGTCACCCGCCCGAGAGATAACGTTTTCAACGTGAAACCAAAATCAGCGATAACGTTTACCACCTTGATGTTTATCTGCGTCTCCGGACTTTGGGCTCAAACGACCGGGCCAGAAAATGGCGCCCTCTACATTCACGGTGGCGGCCGCTTCAATACCGGCGAGTTTGTGGATTTGGTGAAAGAGCACACCCAGAAGGCTCAACCTGTCATTCGTGTCATCACAACCCCACAAGGTCCCAGACGCCAAGCTCCCCGCGAAAAGGGCGAAATCTGGCGCATGGTGACCGCCCTAACCCGCTTCGGCCTGACCGACGTCTCAGAGTTCTACACCCTATCACGTGACGAGGCCGACTCGTCGGCCTTCTACGGTGAAATCGATCGCGCCGACGCCATCTTCATGAGCGGAGGCAACCAATCTTATCTGACCGACACATTTCTCGACACCGAAACCCTTGCCGCCATGCACCGTCTGCTCGAACGCGGCGGTGTCATCGGCGGTTCCTCCGCGGGCGCCCAAGTCCAATCCTCCTTCATGACTCGCGGCGACTACCTGAAACGGGAGATTCTAGGAGACAAGAAACATCAACAGGGTTTCGACTTTGTGACCAATTCTGCCTTCGACGTGCATGTCGAGGAACGCAATCGGGAGAACGATTTATTCCAAGTTTTTGAGGCAAAAAAATCACAGCTACAGCAACGGAACTTGGACACCAGCCAACTTCTGGGAATCGGCATCGATCAAGGCACGGCGATTACGGTGATCAAAAATCACCTACGGGTCTCGGGAACCGGCATCGTGAGGATTTTCGATCCGTTACGCTGGGAGGGCAAAGAACCCTTCTACCACGATTTAAAATCGGGTGCGATTTTCGACCTCTCGACGCGGAAAAAGCCACCGGCTACTCTAGCCGACAATCGACCCAACATTCTCTACATCTTGGCCGATGATCTCGGTTTTAGTGATCTGGGTTCCTTCGGCGGTGAAATCGAAACGCCCAATCTTGACGCGCTCGCTCGCGGCGGAGTGCGCCTGACTCAACTCTACAACACCGGGCGCTGCTGCCCCTCGCGCGCCGCCCTCCTCACCGGCCAATATCCGCATCGCGTTGGTCTCGGCCACATGACCGGAAACGATCTCGGCCAACCCGGTTACCGAGGCGTCGTTTCCGCCGATGCCCAAACCATCGCTCAGGTATTATCCCCCGCCGGATACCGATCTTTTATGTCCGGGAAATGGCATCTCGGAACGCCCGATCCGACGCAACATGGCTTCGAGGAGTTTTATGGCACGCTCGTGAGTGCCAAACGTTTCTTCGATCCCGAACACCTCATTCGCCTACCAGCCGATCGGACTGCTCGCCAATACCCCGCCGGCCAATTCTACGCCACTGACGCGGTCACCGATCATGCTCTGGATTTCCTGGAGCTCGCGTGTGAAACGCCCGCCCAACCTTGGTTTCTCTACCTAGCTTACAATGCCCCGCATTTCCCCCTGCAAGCGCCTCCGGCCGACATCGCAAAATACGCGGATCGTTATCACGGAGGTTGGGATCAAATTCGGGCCGAACGCCTCACGCGCATGAAGCAACTCGGCATCGTGCCGGAATACACGCAACTCAGCCCCCGCTCGCAATGGCGAAACTACGGTGAAACCGAAACCGGAGTGAATCCTGCGTGGGATACTTTGCCGAAAAATCGACGCCTCGACCTCGCCCGACGCATGGCAATTTACGCGGCCATGATTGACCGACTCGATCAACAAATCGGCCGCGTCATCGACGACCTCAAACGCGCCGGGGAGTTTGAGAATACGCTGATCGTTTTCACGTCCGACAACGGTGCCTGTTTTGAATGGGATCCGTTCGGCTTCGATATCGTCTCCAGTAACCAGAATATTCTGCACGAAGATGAGATGATCGAGAACATGGGCTCGGCCGGCACATTCCACAGCGTTGGTTCGGCCTGGGCCAATGCCTCCAACTCTCCCTGGCGACTCTACAAGCACTTCAATCACGAGGGTGGCATCGCCTCGCCCGGAGTGGTGCATTGGCCCGCGGGACTCGATGTCCCTGCCGGTTCAGTCATTCACGAACCGGCGCATATCATCGACCTACTCCCCACCGCTGTCGCGGCCGCTGGCACTCGCTATGATGGCGAGCTTGATTTACCTGGCACCGACCTGATCGCTCAGCTCAATGAGGGCGGGAATGAACGCTCCCTTTTCTTCGAACATCAGGGCAATCGAGCCGTGCGCGTTGGCACCTGGAAACTGGTCGCTCTCGATGATGAGCCTTGGGAACTCTACGATTTCACCACCGACCGCACCGAGATGAACAACCTCGCCTCCGAGCGTCCGCTCCTAGTAGACCAACTCTCCGACGTTTGGGATCATTGGGCTGAGCAAAACCACGTCACTCCTCTGCCCCGCGATCTGAAAGTCCGATACCTCAAACCAGACTAAACGTTGCCCGATTTAGCTCCTCTCCCGTATCGGCCTACCTTGATTGCCCATTTACCTCAAATAAACGTTTCATGAAATCATTCAACCTCTTCGCCTCTCTCGTCGTTTGCCTGATGAGTTGTTGTTCGGCACTTCGCGCCGACGTTTCTCTTCCCGCAATTTTCGGCGACCACATGGTCCTGCAACGGCTGCAGACCAACCCCGTTTGGGGCACCGCTGCCCCCGGCGAAAAGATCACCGTCAAGATCCACGGTCAGTATCACACCACCGTCGCTGCCGATGACGGCGGATGGCGGGTCATGCTGAATCCCCTGCCTACCGGCGGTCCCTACGAACTCAGTATCGAGGGCAAGAATACCTTAACCTTTGAAGACATTCTCAGCGGCGAGGTTTGGATCTGCTCCGGCCAATCAAACATGGTTCGATCGCTCAGCAGCATCTATAACGCCGATGTCGAAATGGTGACCGCCAACTACCCGGAGATCCGGTTGATCTCGGTCCCCAATGTTGCCAGCCAAGCGCCGCTCGATGACTTCGAAGGAAAGTGGGAAGCGTGCTCCCCTGAAACTGTCGCAAATTTTTCCGCCATCGGCTACATGTTCGGTCGCCGCATTCACAATGCCGTTGGCGTGCCCATCGGCCTCATCGACAACGCATGGGGCGGATCTGCCGCCGATGCCTGGGTGCCACGCGACGTGCTCGAAGCCGAAGGCGATTACGCCGCCAACCTCGAGTCTTGGGACAAGAATACTACCGCCTACACCGACGAGGTTCACGCCACTGCCCTTGCGGAATTCAAAGCGTGGCAAACCGCCGGCAAGCCTGCCCCGACCCAACGCGCTCCCCGCGATCTCCGCCTCAGTCAGAATCGCCCAGCCAATCTTTTTAACGGTGTGCTCAATCCCACCATCGGCTACGGCATTCGCGGCGTAATTTGGTATCAAGGTGAATCCAATGCGAAACGTGCCTACCAATACCGCGACCTTTTCCCTCTGATGATCAGCACGTGGCGCGATCTTTGGGACCAAGGGGACTTCCCTTTCTACTGGGTTCAACTTGCCGACTACCGGGCTGAATTGCCTGAACCCGCCGCTAGTGATTGGGCCGAGTTGCGCGAGGCCCAGACCATGACCCTTTCCCTCCCCCACACCGGCGAAGCTGTCATCATCGACGCCGGTGAAGGACGAGATATTCATCCCCGCGACAAAACAACCGTGGCGAACCGTTTGGCTCGCCTCGCTCTAAGCAACGAATACGGCTTCGATCTCGCCGCCCAAAGCCCTCGCTACGCCAGCATGACATCCGAGGGCGCCACCATCACGCTCACGTTTGATCACGTGAGTGACGGCGGTCTCTACTCATTCGACGTCACAGAACCAATCGGATTCGCCATCGCGGGAGAGGATAAAAAATTCGTTTGGGCGGACGCCAAAATCATCGGCAAAAACCAAGTCCAAGTATCAAGCCCAGACGTGCTCAACCCCGTCGCGGTCCGTTATGCATGGGCCGATAATCCCATCGCGAATCTGCAGGACGCCACCGGCCTCCCCGTCACCCCATGCCGCACCGACGATTGGCCGGGAGTCACTGAAGGTATTGTGAAATAGAAGTCAGGGCCGCCTCGTATTTCCCGAGCCGAATTAGTCCATCCGCACCAGCGTCGCTGCCCAGCCTACTTCGCTTCCTAGTGCGGGCGCATCCAAGGTGATTATTTGTCCGCCCGCCACAGGGTCACCGTCACCACATCCTCCCGCTGTCCAAAACAGAGCGATGACATACCGATCGCGACCGAAGTCAGAACTGTAAGTCTGTGAACCCAGGATTCCGAAATTTGATTCAACTCCAACACCTTCGATTTCGGTTCATACTATTGGATGAAAGCGTGGAGCGCGTCTCATTTCATTTATTGGACAGCCTCATTTAGCTTCAAGTATGTCCCCGATGTGGAACGGTATAAAAATTCAGAAAACTGGTTCATGCGGGAATAAAGGTAAAGTGAGGTTTAGGAAACCACTCCAAACCTGTCGCTTCACCTCGCGCTTGGAAAGCGCGATCATGCCCAGCTGATCAATCGAGTATAACGTTGGCATCAATTGTCGCTCGTATAGCACCTTTACTGACGACGGGCATACCCGCCGTCCTACCCCGTAAAAACTCAGTTCAATTCCACTGAACAACATGGACACCATTACTCTAATCCGTCTCTCGTGCGCACGTCTCGTAATCAGTCTGATCGTCGCGGGCATGGGCGCGCTTACTACGCTGGCTGAATCTCAGTTGACGATTCCGACGCGCCTTTTCGATCCCGGGTTTCTCGAAGGAGATTGTAACTACCACAACCTCACGAGCGCATCGGATGGGAACCTGTATTTCACCCTCGGGACGCACAACGATCAGATTCCCACCCACATCTATCGTTTTGATCCGACATCCGAGCAGATCACTCTGATCGCCAACCTCAGCGAGGTGCTCGGAGAGTCACCGCAGGAACACATCCCACACGGCAAAATCCACACTCCACTCATTGAGCACGATGGCCACCTCTACTTCGGCACCCACACGTCTTACTACACGGGAAATTTGCCGAACATGACTCCACCTGTCGGTCGAGAACCTTACTCCGGCGGGCACTTCATGCGCTACGATTTGGACACGGGAGAATTCGAAGATCTTGCCCAGCTCCAACTCCCCAATGAGGGCATCATTACGATGACCGTGGATCAGAAAAACGAAACCCTCTACGGCCTCACTTGGCCCACGGGGCTCCTAATCTCCTACAACCTCAGTGAAGGCATGCTCAAGAACTGGGGAGCCGTGCAACAACGCGGTGAATGGGGACGTCTGCCTGACGAATGGAATTTCATTTGCCGGCGCCTCGCGATTGATCCCGAAGGCAACCTATTTGGCGGCACCGATACCGGTAAAATTTGGCGCTTCGAATCCGATCAACAGCGCCCCGTAAACTACTACGAAAATCTGAACCTCACTCATCTTGCCCCCGTGCAAGAGGCGGATTTCGTGGTCCCCGCCGAAGCCCACTTCTTCTGGAACAACTGGCGCACGATTCTGTGGAATCCCAACACGGAGAGTTTCTGGGGACTGCAAGGGGGCAGCACCCAGCTCTTCGAATTTAAACCCGCCACCGGCATGCTCCGGTCGGTTCGGCAACTCCGCGCCGCCAACGTCGACACCCGGACCCGCCGCAATCCGTTGCGCACCCAACTCGGCTTTATGCTGGGTCCGAAAAATACGATACTTTATCTCGCACATGCTCCCGACGTGCCCGTCGCCGGCCGACCGGACGTGCCCTCGTCCATTCACCTCGTCAGTTATGAAATCGATAACGACCGTTACACCGATCATGGTCGACTAACCTCGGCCGATGGTCGCCGGGTCTACTTCACTGAAAGCATTGAGATCGGTGCCGACGACCACCTCTACACCGTTGCCTGGGTCGAGACCATCGATCCAACTCACGCTAAGCAAATCCAGCTAGCTCGATCGGAAGCAGCACCCGACGAACAAGAGGAAGCGGTCTACGAGATGATGCTGGTGCAGCTCCCTACGTGGGATCAATTCATTGATTAGTCACTCCCCGCCCATCGATGCCAGAGTCGGGGCCACATCGTCATGGGGGCCGTAAAACGATCTACCTGAATCCTTCACAACCTTCCCCTCAAAAGTGAACATTATGAAAACCAAACTTATCTTCTTTTCTTTGGTCTTGTCCTTCACCGCGGCGTTGCACGCTGCACCAGATCCGGCGCCCGTTGGATTCGCTTCCTTGTTCAATGGGAAAACCCTCGCCGGTTGGGCCATTCCTGAGGGAGACAACGGCCACTGGAAAGTCCTCAACGGTGTCATGGACTACGACGCTCAATCGGAAGCGAAAGACAAGCACCTCTGGACCGACCAAGCCTACCAGGACTTCGAACTCCACCTCGACTGGCGCATCAAACAAACCACCGGTTTCTTCAACGTTCCCTACGTTCTTCCCGACGGCTCTTACGTAAAGGATGCAGAAGGCCAGAAAATCACCCACCCCATGCCCAACGCTGACTCCGGGGTGCTCCTACGGGGTAATATGAAATATCAACTCAACATCTGGTGCTGGCCCATTGGCTCGGGCGAAATGTATGGGATCCGTAACAACGAAAAACAGCCTCAGAATATTCGGGCCGGCCTCACCCCCTCCCTCAACGCCGATAACCCCATTGGAGAATGGAACACATTTGTCGTAACCGTAAAAGGCGACCGGGTGAGTGTGGAATTAAACGGACACCTCGTCATCGATAATGCCCTCATGCCCGGGGTGCCAGAGAAGGGCCCCATCGGGTTGCAACATCACGGAGGCAAAAAAGCCGACGGCACGTGGTCTCCTGCTTCCAGCCTGGTTCAGTTCCGCAATATTTTCATCAAGGAACTCTAGCTCTTCTCCTCTCGCCAAACGTCCGTCTCATTTTCGCTCGGTGCCCCTTCTCAGACGCCGGTTCACTTAAGTCCGAACAGCCATGATCCACCCTCTCCTGAGCCGCTTCCTCCGTCTGTCGATCACTGCGGCATTACTGACTTCAGTGGCCAAAGCCGGCAACTCCGACCCCATATTACGCATCGGGCGCGCCCTCACACCCGCCGAAGCCAAGGTCGAGCTCGATCAACTCAGCAACTCCTACTCTGACTTGGCTGGTTGGGAAGACCGCCGCTAACGTATTCGCGAGGGCATCCTAAAAGGAGCCGGCCTCAGTCCACTGCCGCCCAAAACACCGTTACGTCCCCAGTTCTCCAACCAACGCACCTACGATGGCTACACCGTCCAAAGCGTCGCGTTTCAAAGTTCTCCAGGATTTTACGTCACCGGATCGCTCTATTTACCAACCGACCATGAAGGCCAATTGGCCGGCGTCCTCAGCCCCCAGGGGCATGGCGGACGGTTCATTGCCAGCCGTCAGACCCGCTGCGCCGTCATGGCCCGTGCGGGCGCAGCCGTCTTCCAATTCGACATGGTAGGCGATGGTGACTCTGAGGTGGCCGGGTGGTCCCACAAGCAGGCTCCCGCAGTTCTCCGGCTCCAAACATGGAACAGCATTCGAGCCGTCGACTTCCTCCAATCCCTCCCTCGCGTGGATGATCAACGCATCGCCATCACCGGCTGTTCGGGTGGAGGCACCCAATCGTTTGTGCTCTCCGCCATCGATGACCGCATCGCGGTGAGTATCCCCGTCTGCCAGGTGTCCTCGTTTTTCTTTGGCGGCTGCGCCTGCGAAAGCGGCATGCCTATCCATCAAAGCTCCACCCACAAAACCAACAACGCGGAAATCGCCGCCCTCACCGCTCCCCGCCCTCAACTCATTATCTCCGACGGCGAAGACTGGACCAAGCGGGTTCCGGAGATCGGGTTTCCCTATATTCAAAAAGTCTACGAGCTCTACGGCGCCCAAGACCGCGTCGAGAATGCCCATTTCGAAAACGAAGGCCATGACTACGGTCCGTCAAAACGCCAAGCTGCGTATCCATTTCTTGCCCAACATCTTGGTCTGGACTTCAGCGCACTGAAAGACGCCTCCGGTAACATCGACGAATCGTTCTTCACCGCGGAAGACCAGCCGGCCATGCTCGTATTTGGTTCCCATAATCCTTACCCTCAGGACGCCGTGATGCCGAACACCGCCCTGCCTAAATAGAGCCCACTCCCTCTCCAGTGGGTCGACTTCATCGCCCGGGAAGAGGAATGGCGCCTCACTAGCCTGAAATTCCAGATTCCTGATTCAGAGGGTCAGCCCTACCCGCTCAAACCCCGTAAATCCCTGCAGAGAAATACCCTTTAAAATGCGCTTGCACCGGGGCACACGGTTCGGGATGTTCTTCCCTTGCGTTAGTGGAACTCCGCCGGTTGCGGGGGACTACCATGACTGGTTTCGCACTCTGCGGAATTGGAACGGTGGTTTCGGCTTACGTCTCAGTTAGCGCTGAGATGAAAGCGGGAAACACGGGGTTTCGGCCCCCTTACAGTCGTGAACCCTTAAATATAACCAATGTCTACAGTCGCTAAACCAGAAATCATCGCAGCATTCAAAACCCACGATACGGATACCGGATCTTCCGAAGTCCAAATCGCGATCCTTTCCGCTCGGATCAATCACCTGACCGAGCATCTTCGCACCCACCGCAAGGACTTCCACAGTCGCCGCGGCCTGCTACAGATGGCTGCCCGTCGTCGTAAATTGCTCGACTACGTCAAGCGTCACGACCTCGCCAAGTATCGGGAGCTTCTCGAGAAGCTCAAGTTGCGCAAGTAACCCTCTTTCACGGGCGACCCTCTAACCGGGGTCGCCCGTTGTTCTTTTCCGCTCCCTCGCTTTTTCTTCGATCGGGACATTTCTGACTGCTGCTGGACCCACTGTTGATCGGGCGGCACTCAGAAATCTCTCGAGCCAGATTTGAGATTTTGCGAGAGCGGCCACCGCTCCTTAAACCTTTTAAACCCTTTCCGGGTCCGGCACCTCACGGTGACGCAATTCGTAATTCGGCGAATTCAACCGGCCCCACTTGACCCCCTCCGCTGCGTGTTGCGGTGAGGTTCCAATGTCCGCAGCACGCAAAATCCGTTAATATAAATGAATAATAAGCAATCCGTAGAAGTCGCCGAGTTGGGACTCTCTTTCAC
>CAJXQX010000011.1 GCA_913058185.1 uncultured Verrucomicrobiota bacterium | reverse complement strand
GGGTGGGGCCGAATGACTGAAGCAAAACGGGGTGGCGAGGGGGGTGATTCAACGGTAGGCTAGAAAACGTTTGGGGAGGAAGCGGAAAATCAGTCAACGTGAGTCTGTGTCGGACCGCGCTTCACGCCTGCTACTACCAGTTATCTATCTTGGGTTCATCAGCCTTGGGTTGCCGGATGGTTCGTTAGGGGTGCGTGGCCGCAGATGCACGAGACGCTGTCGCTGCCGATTGGGCTGGCGGGCCCGCTCCTGCTGTTTGGGACGTTGATTGGCGCGGGGTCGAGTTTGAATAGTGCCCGGCTGATTCGCCGGTTTACGACCGGACCGGTTGTGATGGTGAGTTGTGCGCTCACCGGGATCGGTTTGCTGCTCATCGCGAACGCTCCGGCGGTGGGTTGGTTGTGGTTGGCGGCGGGAGTGATGGGGCTCGGGGCAGGAGCGGTGGATGCCGGGCTCAACGGATTCGTGGCGAAGCATTACGAAGGCCGACACATGAGTTGGCTCCACGCCTGTTGGGGCGTCGGGGCGACGGGGGGGCCTTTCATTTTAGCAGCGGCGCTCACGACTTCGCATGAAGGCTGGCGGGTCGGGTATCTGGTGATCGGTGGCGTGCAAATCACGTTGGCAATTGTGTTTTTGGCGACGCTCCCCCTCTGGCGCAGGGTGCCGGAACGAACGCTCGCCAAATTAAAGGCGAGCGGGGCCGGCAAAGAACAAGATGTGGCCCCCCCCTCCATGGCGGCGAATTCAACGGCGGGTAAACTATCGGCCAGTATTTTTGCCATTTATGTGGGTGCCGAAGTCGCGGCGGGATTGTGGATCGCCACCTTTCTGGTGGAAGCGCGCGGAGCGAGTCCGGCGATGGCGGGGGTGTGTGCGACGGCTTATTACGCGTCGATCACACTGGGGCGAATCCTCAGTGGGCTGGTGGTGGATAAATGGGGTAATCGCGTGACCATTTCTCGAGGGCTCTGGTTGGCGCTGGTCGGGGCCGTGCTGTTGGCGATGCCGACGTCTGTGCCGGTCGCGGGGGGCAGCTTAGTGCTGATCGGATTGGGCATCGCGGCGGTTTATCCGGGACTCATGCATGAAGTGCCTCGGCGGTTCCGCACCGAAGACGTGCAGACTGTGATCGGTCGTCAGAACAGCGCGGCCTACATCGGTGGGGCGATCGTTCCCTTGATCGCGGGTGGGTTGGTGCAGGAAGTCAGCGTACTGTTTGTTCCTGCGATTCTGCTACTCGGAGTCGTCGCCACTAAATTGGCTATCCGTCGCTTGGATCAGTTGACTTGATCGCGGCTAGGACGTGTTAGACGAATTGGTTGACCGTGTCACCGCCTTGGATCCAGCGCATGACGATCACGAGGTCGTTTTCCCAATCGAGATAGATGATGTTGGCGCCGTTGCCGCGGAAGGTAACGCTGCTGGCTGGCGCATCGGGTAGCATTTTGTGATCCGTATTGAGGAACCAATTGGCGTAACCGTAGGTATCTTTTACCGGGGTTGGAATGCGGGCCTGTTTGATCCAGGCGGAGGATATGATTTGGTCTCCATCCCACTCTCCGTTTTGCAGGAATAGATAGCCAAACCGGGCGAGGTCCCAGGCGTTGATGAACATGCCGCCGCCGAAGTGCCCGCCGCCGCTGACGGATTGCATTTTTTGGCCGTCGATGGTGATCCAAGAGTTTTCGTAGCCGTGCCAGCGCCAGGTGCTGGATGCGCCGATGGGATCCATGACGGATTCTCGAAGCACGACGGGTAGTGGCTCGCGCCAAACGTGGAGTGCGGCCAGGGCCAACAGATTCACCCGGACATCGTTATATTTGAAGTGGCTGCCGGGCGCATACATTTCGCGGTCGCGCATTTCGGTGATGTTTTCACCAACCGGCCGGTCCGCCCAGTCCGGGAAGCCCCAGAGTTCGCCCGACCAGTCGCTGGTCTGGCGGAGGAGATGATCCCACGTGATGGCACCGTTGTGGTCACCGGCGAAGAGTGTCTCATCTGGCATGTAAGGTCCGACGAGGTCATGGACATCGCGGATTAGCCCTTCGTCCCACGCCAATCCTACGGTGGTGGAGAGGAAAGTCTTGGAAATGCTGTGAGTCATGTCCACGCGATCAACGGGACCCCATTTCGCCGCGACGTAGCCGTCGTTGATGATGATACCACACATCGCATCCCACGATTTGGTGGGCCCCATGATACGGAAGTCCTGTTCGCGTTTGCCGAACGTCGCTTTGAGGTCCGCGGCGGTGTCGCGATTCTGGGTGCTCTCGTGAGCGAGGGCGAAGTCCACGGCGGACTGCAACGCTTGGGGATCAAATCCGAGCTGCTCCGCCGAACGAGATTCCCATTGGCCGCGCGGAGGAAAATACGTTGAGGCCGAGAGGGCGACTGCGGTCGCCGCAACAATCAACAGGGCAAGCCATCGGTGCGCTCGAATCATGGGCTCACCGTGGATGCCTTAACCGGGACCGCAACGCAGATCAGTTAGCGCAGTTTGCGCACGGTGTAGCAGATCGTGGGATTACCGATGGTGGAACCATCAGCGGCGACCAAGCCTTCACCCAGATCGAACTGGACGATGCGTTTGGGTTGGATTCCGGGAATCGTGAGATTCACGGTGCGGCCGTCGGCCGAGACCTGGGCCGAGGTGACGGACAACTCAGTTACATCCATCTGCGGGCTACCGTAATTATGGTGCGACTTATACCAATAGCTCTGCGCCTTGTAGTGAGAGAGCCGAGACAAGGTCGATTCATCGACCGGCTTGGTGAAGGTCAGTCGGAAGCCGGTTTTAGTGATTGAGATATTCTGCATCTCGAAAGGGGTTTCCCCGGTGTAGGACACCCGTTTTAACCCGTCGGCTGAATTGCGGGTCCAGCCCCGAAAGGTCTGCCCGACGTAGAGTTGGGAATCGTCTGGACTGAAAACCAACCGATTATTACCCCCGCCAATATCGCCGCTGATAAGGGTCACGCAGGCGCCCTGCATAACGCCGCTGACTTCCTCAACCATCACGCGAGTGATGCGCGGACCCGCAATGTCGCCTACCAGCATTTGTCCGGCGAAGGGGCCGAAAGCGTTACCGGTGGGGATGACGATGGGCTCGCTCGGGGAGTTGGACATGAGGCCGTGGGGGAACTCCACGGCGGCCGGAGTGCGGTGTGCTTCGTAAGCGTCCCAATCGTCGATGTAGAGCTGTAGTGGGTCTTTGAATACGTTGGTCGTGAAATTCTTGTCCCAGATCAGCGAAGAAGGGTGGCCGTAGAAGTTATCCTTCTCGACGTGGTAGAGCGGGGAGGTGCCACGCCAGTCGCCTTGATTGTCGGTCGCCCAGATCCGGCCTTGAGGATCGCGGATGATGCCGTTGTGGGCGCGGAAGCCTTTGGCAAAGGGAGTGATGTTGCCCTCGGCGTCGGCGTGCACGATCCAGCCTTTCCAGGGTCCGGCAGCAAAGTTGCGCCCGGTGCGCCCATAGGGAGCAAACTCACCGCGAGTGTGATAAAATGTCGGGCCGTTGTGGGAGGCGGTCCCGATCGCGAGATACCAGCCGTCACCGCCGTCGCGGGTGATGGCGATGCTCTCGTGGTAGTTGCCGGTTACGCCCCAGTCGTCTGCGACGTTTTCGTATAAGTCGGCAACGCCATCTCCATCGGTGTCGGTGATACGGGTGAGTTCCTGCATCTGGCTGACGAGTACTTCACTGCCGCTGACGACGTCGAGACCGGTGGGGTTGTGGAGTGAATCCGCCGCAAAAACGCGCCAGTCGAACGCGGCGGGATTCGCGTTGGGTTTCGCCATTAGGATACCATGGCGGCGAAGGGATACCACGAGCTCACCCTCCGGGGTGAAGTCGAGATCGCCCACTTCGGGCGCGACATCGCCGGGCATATTGATCGCCTCGACGCGATAGCTTTCCGCGTTGAGTCCCGTTGCCAAGGCGAGGATAAGGAGTCCGTTGATTATTTTACGGCGATTCATGATGAGTCCTCCTCGATGTTTTGGTGCAAAAATCGGCTGAAGCTGCGTTTCTGACCGGAAGAATCGGTGACGGTATAATAGCAGTGAGCGACGCCCGGTTCGTCGGAAGGGGTGACGAGCAAGGTAATCTGGTAATCACCGATTTCGTAGAAAAACTCCGGTGCGCCTTCGACCTTACGATAGCCCCGAAAACGGGGCGTGCCGTTGAACTCCGCCGGTCCGTCGGCCCGCCAAACCATGTTTCCCAACACGGTGGGGACGTAGCCGAATTTCTTGCGCTGACCACCTTGGCCTGCGCCCCAGTAATCGGTCATGTCCATGAAGCCACCCTGCCACGTGTAGAGCAGGCGGCACTCGGTCGTATCGAAACAATAGGACAATGCCTCGCCAAAGTTGACCGTCACCCCACCTGGGACGCCATCGATGGGATCCTGCATTTTTTCGATATTAAACGTGCCTCCCTTGGCGTCGTATTTTGGGGTCGCCATGCCGTTGCCGTGATGAGGAAAGACCTCGTCGCCAACGCCCATGGTCGGCATGAAGGTGCGCAACACGTAGGGCTCTTCGGCAGAACCGAATGGGAAGGGGGTGACGGTGGTATCGGGGGTGGCGACCATGCCGCTAGGCAGATTGTCGTCCATGATACTCATCACGTAGTGAGCGGTCGCTTCGATGGTCGCGTCGTCCATCACTCCGCCCCATGGCGGCATTGAGCGGGCAGGCACGCCCTCGCCGATGATCTTGGTAATCTCCGCCAAAGACTCGCCGTGCAGCACTTCGGCATCGGTTAAGTTGGGGGCCAGCAAGCCGGCACCTTCGGGCCCGTGACAGGGCGCGCAGTAGGTCGAGAACGTTTGGCGACCCTGTTGGATTATCGCGTCATCCGCGTCGACGGAAATTCCGGCGAGGAGGATGCCGGTGGCGGCGAGGGGGATCAGGCGGTATTCCATTGATTTACGATGGTTGAAAACCCTCCGGCCAACTCTTCGAGTTTAAATTTTCCTTCGATGCCGATGCGGCTGGAGTAGCCGGATTCTTTGAGCACTTTGAAATAGGGTCGGAAGTCTTGGCCGCCGGTGCCGGGAACGCGACGTCCCTCGAGTTCGGCGATTTCGACGTGGCTAACAATATCGACTGCCTGGGCCAGATCGTCCGCCGTGTCGCCTTCAGCGACCATGTGGTAGAAATCAGCCACGCCGCGGATGTTGGCGTGATTGGCACCGCGCACCACCTGCTCCATCTCGCCGATACGGTTGATGAAATTGACCTCACGGGTTTGCAGCTGCTCGACCTGCACGGTCACACCGTGATCAGCGGCGGCTGGCCCCATGCGACCCAGTAACGTGGTGAACTGGTCGAGGGCGTGATTGTAATCGTATCCTTCCGGCAGACGGCGTGATCCGCTGCTGCCAAAGGTGATGAATCGGACGCCGGCCCGCTCGGCGCGGCTGAAGGCCCGCTTCACATATTCCATGACCTCGTCGTGGTTGGCGTTGGGACCATTACATTTCAGGTCTTTGCGGCGAATGAAGCTGTTGCAGGCGTAGATGGGTAGGGGGGAGGCTGCGGCTTCTTCGAGCCGGGCGTGAAATTCGCTCTCGAGCCCATCCGGTTGAAGCCAGCCTGCGACACTCAGACCGATCCACGATCCACCCGCTGCTTTGACGGCGGCTGCGTTGGCTAGGTCCGTCTGCACGCCCAAGGAGGGAACGGGAATTTTGTGATGAGCAGCGCGGAGTTGCGGTAGGGCGAGGCCGGCACCAGCTAGCAAGAGGGACCGGCTGAAATCGCGCCGGGAGAGATGAGGGGTATTCATGTGTAATGAAACGAGTGAAGGGTCGAATCGAGTGAAAGAGGCTCCACGACCGAACGTTTGATTTAGCCCTCAGTCAATCATCCACTCCCGAGGCTTCGCGCAACTGTTGCGGGTGGTCCCGTCTCGTTTCTTTTATCGAGAGTCCATAAAAAAGGTATGACAGTCACTGCGAACGGCCATGCCCTTGAGTGTCTCTTCAGATGCCTCCCGTGCGGGAGTCGAATCCTGGCGGGACTGAACTCAAGCCGTGCGGCGACGACGGGTGGCTCCAAAGCCGAGTGCTATGATGCCGCCGAGTAGGGCATAGGACGAAGGCTCCGGCACGGCGGAGACGACGACGAGTTCGACGAGCACGTTGTTGAGGAATCCCGCTCTACCCGTGGATCCGGGAAAATTACTCGTATGCACATCCGTGTAGTTCACGTATTCGATCTCTGGTTTATAGGTGCCGGCAACCAGATTGAAGTCGCCACTTGAGCCGATGGTAAAGCTTCCGAACTTGGGGGTCTGATTTTTCGAACCTTGGCCATCAATGGAGACATCCATGACATCCTGGGCGTTGGTAAAACCAATGACCGACGTGCCGTTGAAACCGATGGTGGCGATGGTGCCGGCCGTGACATACAGTTTGCCTCCCGACCATGCTGCGTTGGTCAGCGTGGTTAATTTTGGATTGGCGGCGAAATAATCAATACCACTGCCGTCAGTATTCAGATTGAGTGTGCCACTTTGGGCTCCGGCGGTGCCGAACGTGATATTGGTCGTAAAGGTGCCGTTGCCCACCAACGTATCGAGGCCGCCGTGGCTGATGTTGTTGAGCGATGCGCCCCACTCGCTATCGCCGGAGTCGAAGGTGTGGGTCTGGGTTCCTCCGGTGCCGTTCGGAATTGCAGTGTTCGGTGCTGGAGACGTTAGCACCGTGTCACCGCCGTTTGCCTTGAAGAGTGATTCCCAGAAGTAGGAATTCCCCGTTTTCACGATGGGGTCGGTCGCTGAGGTTTGCACGTAATCGATGCCCTTGATGATTTCCCAATCGGCCAGTAACTGGGCTTGGCTGGAAAGGGGTAGTAAGGCAGCGGAGACCAAAAGGAGCGCGGGGTAACGAAGCTTCATACGTGCGACCTTGAAAATGCAGATTATTTGTAAAAAATCTTATTTTTGGTTTTTCCGCCTAGGTTTGGAGAGATCTGCGATGCGGCTCCGCAGGGAGCGTCGTTCAGCGGCAAGGGGAGCGAGTTCAATGGCGCGTTTGTAGGCAGCAGCGGCGGCGGGGTCGCCGATTTCGCTAAGCATATCGGCGCGGGCGGCGTGGAACAAGTGATAGTCGTCCACGAGTGCGGCGTCCACATCGGTGGCATGATGTTGCAGGCCCGAACCCGCTCCTTCGGCTCGGGCAATGGCGATCGCGCGGTTGATCGAAACGGCAGGCGAGGGAGCGATGGTGGCTAGATCGCCATACAGTTTTGCAATGTGAGGCCAGTCGGTTTGGTCGTAGGAAGCGGCGAGACTGTGGCAGGCGGCGATCCCGGCTTCGATATGGTAGCGGGAAAGTCGCTCTCCTTGAGCCGATGCGGAAAGTAGTTTCATGCCGCGGCGCAGTTGCCCTTGGTCCCATTGGCGGCGATCTTGGTCGGCGAGGATGACAGGATCCCCGTCGGAATCCAAGCGAACCGGAAGGCGGGCTTGATGAAAAGCGAACAGTGCGCCGAGGGCGAACGTCTCGGGCTTGGCGCCGGGACCCCAGGTAGCCAAGGCCGTGAGCAGACGATCCGCTTCGCGACAGAGTTCGTTCCGGATCACGCGTTCGCCGGTTGAGGCTTCGAAGCCTTCGCTGAAGAGTAGATAGAGGGCGTGAAGCACGGTGCCCAATCGGTCATGCAATTCGGACTCGACCGGCAGTTCGGTGGAGACATCTGCATCGCGCAGAAATTTGCGGGCGCGCACGAGGCGTTTGGCGATGGTGGCCCGAGAAACGAGAAACGCCGTCGCGATCTCCTGTTCACCGAATCCCGCCAGCGTTTTGAGAATAAGGGCGAGTTGCGCATCGGAAGAAAGGTCCGGATGGCAGCAGACGAACATCATGCGAAGTTCGGCGTCGCGGATCTCGTTTTCAAACGTCGCAGCGGCAGCACCTTCGGCTTGAGCGGCCGTGGACTCGATGAGGTGGCTGATCGTAGCTTCGGAGCCTCTCCACCTTTGATCGCGCCGGCAGATATCGCGGGCTCGATTACGGGCCGTGGTGAGCAGCCATGCCGTCGGGTTGGCGGGCAGTCCGCGACACGGCCAGACCTGCGCCGCGCGGAGGAGGGCGTCCTGCACGACATCCTCGACGAGGGGCAATCGGGCTGAGCCCAACTGGCGGGTGAGGATCGCCACGAGTCGCGCATACTCGTGCCGAAATAGATGGTCCATCGTCTGCCGGGTAGCAGAAGCAGATTGTTCCGAAGAGGGTTCGGCGGACGGTGAAGCAGGGGTGCTCAATGCTCCATGATCGGCCGCACCTCGACCGACATACCCCGTGAAAGACCCGGGCATTCTCCGGCGATTTTGCAGGCATCTTCCATGCTCTCTGCGTTGATTAGAAAATAGCCGCAGAGAACCTCTTTGGCCTCCATGAAGGGGCCGTCGGTAATCGATTCGCCGGTGTCGCCCCGCACGACTTTTCCGCCCTCGGTGAGGGGGTTCCCTCCGACGTATTTGCCGACGGTGACGAGACGCTCCGACCAGGCAAACCAAGTCGCGAACATGGCCTGCATCTCCTCGGGTGCTACGTCAGGAGCATCATCGGATTCGCGGAAGAGAAGGAGGTATTGGGATAGGTTGGTTTCACTCATAATATTTATAGGATTCACCTTCTAAACGAACGAGACGATCAGGGGAGGACAGGGCGGCGGCAATATTTTCGTTCTATTCTTTAAACTGGGGAGCGGCAGTAGGTCGTTTACCGGGGGTATAACCCAGCGGCGATCTCACGGAGAAATTCGGCGAGAATCGGGCCAATCCTTCGGAGGATATATTAAGTTATTCATGGGCCGAGTGGATTTGACTATTCGTGCGATGCTGAAACGAGGGGTGGGTCCGGGCACCCGGCTCGGGGGTGCCTAAAGGGCGGAGTTGTCCTCGACGTGATTGTTTCGGGTGCTCTGACTGGAGGCATGAGTTCGCGGAACATCGGTTTTGGTATTGTAGGAACAGGCATGATTGCCGGCGTGCATGCGCAGGCGATTGGGGCGGTGGAAGGCGCGCGTCTGGTCGGAGTGGTGAGTCGCTCGGCCGAGCGGGGCGCAGCATTTCTCGAGAAACACGGTGGTGACACGGTGGCGTCCTCGGTGGAGGAGTTGGTCGCCCAGCCGGGGATCGATGTGGTCTGCATCACGACGCCGAGCGGAGCTCACCTTGAGCCGGCTTTGGTGGCGATTGCGGCGGGTAAACACTTAGTGGTGGAGAAGCCGATCGAGATCACCACGGCGCGGGTCGATGAGTTGTTGGCCGCCTCATCGGCCGTGGGCGTGCGGGTGGCACCTATTTTCCAACAACGATTCAGCGAAGGGGCGCAGGCTTTGAAGGCCGCCATTGTGGCGGGACGTTTTGGTCGTCTCACTTCGGCGGGTTGTTACGTGAAGTGGTTTCGCGAAGAAAGCTATTACACCGGCTCCAACTGGAAAGGCACGGTTAAGTATGATGGCGGTGGTGCAGTCATGAATCAGGGGATTCACGGCGTAGACCTACTCCAATGGCTGGTGGGTCTACCCGAGGAAGTAATGGGTTACACCACCCGTCGGGTGCACCAAGGTATCGAAGTTGAGGATACGGCGGTGGCCAGCCTACGTTTCCCAGATGGTGCGCTCGGCACGATCGAAGCGACCACGGCGGCGTGGCCGGGGTGGGCGATGCGTATCGAAATTTGTGGTGAAAACGGATCGGCGCGTTTGGAAGACGGCGTGATCACGGAATGGAAGTTTCGCGACGAGGCTGCGGATGATGCCAATAGCGCGGGAGGGGATGCGGGGCTCGGATCGGGCGCCGCCAATCCTGCCGGTATTTCGATCGAAGGTCACCGTCGTCAGATTGCCGACATGGTAGCTGCCGTGGCGGAGGATCGTCCGCTCGCGATTGAAGGTCCGGCAGCTCGTAATGCGGTGGCGTTGATCAACGCGCTGTATGCATCGGCCGCCAGCGGTCGGCCGGAAAAGGTCAGCTAGCTCTAGCGCAGGCGATAGCGGATCAACGGTGGTTGATCCGCTTCGGTGCTGAGTAGCAGCGTGGCGCCTCCCTCATCGAAGCAAATCGATTCCGATTGGGGCAGGCCTTTCACCGAAATGCGGGTGGGTGTGCCAGCCAGCGTGTTCTCCCACGTGGCTCCTTCCACTCGGTTGTAGAGGTAGACATTTCCGTAGGTGAGCACGGCAGCCATCTTGTTGTCGGGAGAGATGTCGAAACCAGTAACGTTGGAGCGATATTCGCCGAGACGTCCAGGGATGGCACGTTCCACTGCGGTGGGGGGAGCAACTCCGGTCAATGGAACGGATCGTTTGGCGACCAAAGGAGGGTCGTCGTCGCGGGTAGGCGTGAGAGGCAAGCGATAGAGGACGGGTGGTTCCGTCCGTTTCGAGATCAGTAGGATCTCGCGATTGGGCACATCCACGGCAACGCCTTCACAGTCGCGCGGTCCGTCCTCATAGCGAAACCGTATGACGGCACAGGCCTCGATCTGTTGAGTCTGATTTTGAGCGAATTCGGCCGGGTCAGGTTCCTCTATAATGTATATAATGGTATCTTGGCGAACGGACCCGTTGTCGCCGACATCGGCAATGAGCATGAATTTTTTCTCATCCATTTCAAACATCACCATCTCTTCCCAGTCGCGGGCACCGACGTTGGTGACTTCGAGAACTCCCATGGTCTCCCCATCGGGACCGATGGCAAATAGGCGAGGTTTGTCACCGCTATCATTGTGCACCCACAGCACGCCGGGTTGGCGTAGCGAACACCCCATGCCGCTTATTTCTGACAGTCGCTTATCTTGAATGTGCAGCACGGTTTCCGCCGGTTCGTAGGCTTGCGAAATAGGCGGAAGGGTGGAGCACGCCGTGAAGGCTAGGGTCAGGGCGGCTAGGAACGGGAGGAAGTTTGCGGACAAGTCGACAAGGATTGTAAAATGTAGGGTCGATGCAAGACCACGGGAAGCGGGGCGTGCTTTGTATTTTGCAATTCCGCTGATTGTATTGAAGGGTGCTTCCATGGCCGCAGCTCAACCTACCGTATTACGTCGATTGATGAATGAGATTGGCAACGTGGACGCGGTCGGCGTCGAAGAACGTGCGGCCAAATATGGGACCCGGTCGATCAAGACGGCGTCCAAGGTTAAGGGATTGAAGCTCGCCGCTTCGATGGTGGATTTGACCACCCTCGAAGGCAAAGATACTCCCGGCAAAGTACGGGCACTTTGCGCCAAAGCGGTGCGGCCGCATGATGATTTGGACTGCCCGCCCACCGGGGCGGTTTGTGTGTATCCGGCGATGATCAAGCACGCCCGCGCCGCATTGGGCGACAAGTCGCCCGTCAACATCGCCTCCGTGGCGACAGCGTTTCCGAGCGGTCAGGTCCACCTCCGGACTCGGCTTGCCGAAGTGAAAGCAGCGGTCGCTGATGGTGCGGACGAAATCGACATGGTGATCAACCGGGGAGCGTTTCTATCGGGTGAGTATAACCGCATGCAGGACGAAATCGCGGCGGTGGCTGAGGCCTGCGGCGAGGCCGTGCTCAAGGTCATTTTGGAAACCAGCGAACTCGAGACCTACGACAATATCCGGGCCGCCTCATTTTTGGCGATGCGGGTGATTCGCCAAGGAGATTTCATCAAAACATCCACCGGGAAAACTTCGGCCAATGCGACGCTTGCCAACAATCAAGTCATGTTGGATGCGATCCGAGATCACTATTTTGAGACGGGTATGGCGATCGGCATGAAGCCCGCGGGCGGCATCAAGTCGGCCAAGCAGGCGCTCCATTTCCTTGTCGCGGTTAAAGAGACGCTCGGTGACGCGTGGCTGACGAATCGCCGTTATCGTTTTGGGGCGTCATCGTTGCTCAACGATTTGCTTCGCCAACTGGTGAAGATGGAAACGGGGGCTTATCAAGCTCCTTATACTTTCAGCGAAGCCGCCGGAGCTTACTGAGTTGTTTTTGAAACGCTGAAATACTGAAAACTGAAACGCTGAAATAGTCATTTTAATCCCGTTTCCTCTTTCCGACTTTCAATCCGAAATCCCTAATCCGAATTCACCAATTTCCCATGCCTACCGCCGCTCATAAGAAATCCAAGTCGTCCCCGCGCCGCCGCTCCGAACCTGAATTAATTTTCGGTGATCTGTGGGAGTTTGATCCTGCCCCCGAGTCGGCGGACCCTAAGCTGCAAGCCCGCTACCGTCTCTTTATTGGGGGGAAATTTGTGGCACCCAAAAGCGGTAAATATTTCCCGTCCTTCAATCCGGCCACCGCCAAACCGATCGCCGAGATTGCGATGGCCTCACCTGCAGATGTTGATGCGGCTTACCAAGCGGCCGCCAAGGCTGCACCAGCATGGGCCAACCTCCCCGGGGCCGAGCGTGGTAAATACCTCTACCGCATTGCTCGCTTATTACAGGATCGGGCACGTGAGTTCGCCGTGGCGGAGACTCTCGATGGCGGCAAGCCGATAAAAGAGTCGCGCGACTTCGATGTGCCCGTGGCCGCCGCGCACTTTTTTTACCATGCGGGCTGGGCGGACAAACTAGCCTACGCGTTCCCGGGAGCGACTCCGCAACCCCACGGCGTAGTGGGCCAGGTGATCCCGTGGAACTTCCCGCTACTTATGTTGGCATGGAAAATCGCGCCGGCCATTGCTACAGGCAATACCGTCGTGCTCAAACCGGCCGAGACCACTTCGATCACGGCGCTCAAATTTGCCGAGATCGTGCAGGAGGCCGGCGTGCCTCCTGGAGTGATCAATATTGTGACGGGTGCGGGAGTAACGGGCGCGGCGGTGGTCAACCATCCGACGGCGGCCAAGGTCGCTTTCACCGGTTCTACTGACGTGGGTAAACTCATCATGCGGTCCACTGCCGGCACCGGCAAAAAGCTGACCCTCGAACTGGGCGGCAAAGCGGCGAACATTGTCTTCGAAGATGCGCCGCTTGATCAGGCCGTCGAAGGCATCGTGAACGGTATCTTTTTCAACCAGGGGCATGTCTGCTGTGCGGGTTCGCGTCTGTTGGTGCAGGAGAGTATCGCGGAGGCCGTGCTTAAACGACTGCGCAACCGCGTCGAAGTGCTGCGAGTCGGCAACCCGATGGATAAGAACACCGACATCGGTGCGATCAATTCCAAGGAACAGCTCGATAAGATCGCTGGGCTGGTGAAAGCTGGTCAGGCCGAAGGCGCCGAGATGTTTCAGCCGAAGTGTAAATTACCGCGGGAAGGGTGGTTCTTCAAACCCACGCTCTTTAGTGGGGTGGAGCAGAGCCACCGCATCGTCCGGGAAGAAATCTTCGGACCGGTGCTGTCTATTCTAACGTTCCGCACGGTCTCCGAAGCGGTGGAGAAAGCGAACAACACGGCCTACGGTCTGAGCGCCGGAGTTTGGACAGAGAAGGGCTCGCGCATCCTGAAGATGAGCACCGAGCTCAAGGCAGGAGTTATCTGGGCCAACACCTACAACAAGTTTGATCCGACGTCGCCATTTGGCGGATACAAAGAATCCGGCTTCGGCCGCGAAGGTGGCAAACAGGGCCTAGCCGACTACGTCAAACTGACCTGAGGCGCTTCGCGCCGAATAAAGCTGAAAAACTGAAACGCTGAAAATTATTTCCCATGCCAAGACTCCCTATTTCCAAGACGCCCAAGTGTTATGTCGGCGGTAAGTTTATCCGCTCGGAAAGTGCCCGC
The DNA here is from genome assembly GCA_913058185.1 of uncultured Verrucomicrobiota bacterium. Lineage (GTDB taxonomy): Bacteria > Verrucomicrobiota > Verrucomicrobiia > Opitutales > Opitutaceae > Actomonas. The sequence continues at coordinate 55,584 of CAJXQX010000011.1, read as the reverse complement.
ACGTTTCCGCTCAACGATGCGACCGGCGAGTTCTTTGCGCACATGCCACAGTGCACGCGCAAAGATGTGCGCAACGCTGTCGAAGTCGCCGCTAAAGCGGGCGGTGGTTGGGCGGGTCGCTCTGCCTATAACCGCGGACAGATTCTCTATCGCCTCGCCGAGATGCTTGAGCCCCGCACCGCCGAACTGGTCAATGCCTTGACTCTCGGTGGCGCCACGGTGGCCGAAGCGAAAAAAGAAGTCGCTGCTACGATCGACCGTATCGTGCACTACGCCGGCTGGACCGACAAATTTGAGCAAATCTTGGGTAACGTGAACCCGGTGGCCTTACCTCATTTCAATTTCACCGTCACGGAGTCCATGGGCGTGATCGGAGTGGTCGCTCCCGACGAAGCGCCGCTGCTCGGACTGCTCACTTGCATCCTGCCCGCCGTCACCGCTGGTAACAGCGTGGTCGTGATTACCTCCGAGACAGCTCCTTATCCGGCCATTGCGTTGGGCGAGATGTTGGCGACGAGTGATCTGCCTGGCGGCGTAGTAAATCTTCTCTCCGGATTCCGGAAGGAGATGGTGCCAACCTTCGCGACGCACGAACACATCCGCGGCATCGGTGGCGTGGTTAACGCCGCCGATCGCAAAGCGCTCGAAATCGGTGGAGCCGAAAGCATGAAGCGCGTCAAAGTTTTCAATACCGCCGACGCAATCGATTGGTATGCCGGCGAAGGCCCGAAGGCTTCCCTCTACGCCATCGCCGACTTCCTCGAATACAAGACCACCTGGCATCCGGTCGGCGCGTAGATCGAACACTACCTAGCAGCTTCTTAACGCAAAGACGCAAAGGGCGCAAAGCCAAATCAGATGGGATTCAAAATCAGGGTCTTCCTTTAGAAAAGTATAAGCGGGCTGAGGGCTTTGCGTCTTAGCGCCTTTGCGTTAAAGAAATCCTGCCTCTCTGCTCACCCGGGGGACGGATCAACTACTTAGTGAAATTTCATTGGGATAGGATGAAATTCTGCGCATTTTATTCGCGGCTTTCAGGACGCGTAGCATCATCAGATTTTCCTTTCTTAAATCCGTTCTGCCCCTCGATGTCTGCTCCCTTTTCCCTGAGCCCCCGCCCGCTTGTTCTCTCCACGAAATTGGCGGGCAGTTCAGTGATCGTGATTCCGCCGCGCGGTGAGGAAGAGAGTCTATTCACACGCGCGGTCGTGGCTCGGCTGAGCGAGATCGGTGCGGTGCCGCGTATTGGTTCCGTCGGCGCAGAAGGACAATCACTCCGTGATTTCAGTGATCCGGTGGTGGTCTGGGGGAACCTCGCCAACAGCGATGCGGTGCGGGAGCTGTATTTCAAGTGTCTGGTGATGACGGATCTGCGCTACCCGGGTGTGGGCGGACACGAGTTGCGCACGCTCATCAATCCTTACGGCACCGTGGCCCATCGCCGCAAGGAGGATGGCGTCGAGGTGGTGTTTGCGCTGCAACCGATTGGCCCCGACGGTGCACCGCCGCACGTGGTCGAGCGAGACCACTCTGTGCACATTCGTCAAAGGCACGACGTGGTGAATCCGCTTCCGGAAGACGACAACGTCGCCGCTTGGGAACGTCGCTACGGCATTGAGGAAACCGTCATTAATATCACTCGGATGCGTTCGCACACGCATCTCCGAAAAGGCGAAGGCGTTTCATTTATCCACTTCGCGCATGCGCGTCATGCGGCCGACCCGGATCCGACTCTCGAAGTAGAAGGTTCCGATACGATTCGTTTGTTGGGATTGGCTCAACCGATGGAGTTGAACACCCACCGGCCGATTGAATTGCAACCGACGTCGATCGTCTCACCCGGCCCCAACGCGCCGTGGCTGATCGCGGCTCAAGCGGTGGACGAGACGATAGAGGGTGTAATCAAAAAACTCGTGCAGCTTCCCGATGGCAGTGTGGTCGTCGCCATGGAAACGGGCGCGGTGCGTGTGCTCGAAACGTCGGGCGGGATGCGTTGGCAAGCCGCGTTGACGGGTTCGATTCATGATGCGGACGCGGGAGCAGAACTGATATTTGTGGGTCACGGCGATTCCAGTCTCACCGCGTTGGGGTTGAGCGATGGCGCGGTGGCGTGGACGTATGAGATCGCGCGTATTCCCTCCTCGTGTTCGTGGTGGGAATGGCCGACTCCGGCAGCCTTTTGCGTGGTGGCAGCTCAGCCTGATTCTGGTTTCGACGGTGTGGTCGTAGGCTGCGGCGATATTCAAATGCGCCGTTTCGATGCGGTGGGAAACTGCCTATGGGACTACCGCTACGTGAACGGCATTCCCGGCACGATCAGATTACTGGATGTGAATGGTGATGGGATCGATGAGATCGTGGTTGGTGGCGAAGTGATGAGTAACTGCTGTCACTACCGCGTGGTCGATGCATCGGGCCAACAACTTCAGGAAGTGGAAGTCGAGGGTTGGACCAGCCGCATGACCGCATTTGCGGTCGCGGAAGGTGCGCAGACGTATTTGGCGTTTGGAGCGACCCGGGGGCGTAACCTGTATTTCTTGAAAACCGAACCCGGCAACGCGGCACCACTGCAGGTCCAATGGATGCAACGCATGCCCGGCGCAGTGACGGCGGTGCATATCGATTCCACGAACGAACGCGTGCTGGTAGGCAATTCCTTGGGGCTGGTCGTAGTATTTAGTTTTTCCGGAGAAGCGATCGGGCGCCTCGCGCTGCCGGCGGAGGTGCAGTCGATCAATCGAGTGGCGGACGGTTATCTAGTGGGGCTGGAAGCCGGGGTCGGCCATCTTGTGCAGCGTGATGATGCTGCAGGTGAACTCCGCCACGTCGCGCGATGGGCTGCGGCTGCGCGTTGGGCCCGCGTGGTGGTCACGTCCGACGGCCCGCTCATCCCGACGGCTAGTAAACTTTTGCACCTGCCATCATGAGTGAACTGGCTATCAAAATTGGTATCGTCGGCTTGGATTCGAGTCATGCCGTGCAGTATGCGAAATTGCTCCATGAAGCAGATCACAGTCACCACGTTTCGGGTGGACGCATCGTCGCGGCTTATGCCGGTGGCTCTCCGGACTGGGAGCTGAGTCATGGGCGAGTCGCGGGTTTCCAGGAGGAGCTTGAGAACGGGTATTCGATTCCGGTGAGGGCTACGATTGAGGAGGTTGTGGCGGCGTCCGATGCGATCATGATTCTGACCATCGATGGGCGCGTCCATCTCGATCAATTTCGTGCGGTGGCGGCATCCGGTAAGCCCGTATATATCGACAAGCCGCTGACCGCTACGACGGCCGATGCCCGGCAGTTGGCCGAGATCGCCGAGAGCACATCCGCCCGGGTTTTTTCGTCTTCGGTCTGGCGTTACGCCGTTGGGTTACGCGAAGCACTGGCGGAAGTCGCCGGACCTGTGCGCCACATGTCGTTGCACGGGCAATGGCCGGTGCACCCGGGACTGCATGGCTGGGCGTGGTATGGGATTCACCAAGTGGAACTGCTTTACGCGGCGTTGGGTGTGGGTTGTCAGCGCGTGTCCTGTGCGCGCGACGGCGCGGCCGAAGTGCTCACCGGGTTTTGGTCCGACGGGCGGATCGGCACCATCGCAACGAATCACGACGAAGGGCTGACTTACGGCGGCTGGGTGGCCGATGCGGAAGGCACGCATCCGATTGAGGTGAAGGATGGCATGCACGATCGTTACGCCGCATTTCTAACCAGCGCGTTGGCCTTTTATCGCGGTGGTCCCGCGCCGGTCGCATTGGCGGAAACGATTGAAACCATCGCTTTCATGGAAACCGCATGGCGCAGTCGCGAGCAGGGCGGGGTGGTGCTCGAGTTGCCGGGAGGTGACGCGTGAAACGGGTATTGATCGTGGGCGGGGGCGGCAGCATCGGCTTGGCCGCCGTCCAGATCGCCAAGGCACGGGGGGCCACGGTTACGGTGGTCGATAAAACCGCCAAGTCGGAGGTGGTCCGGAGCGCAGGGGCGGATGTATTTATAGACTACGCTCAGGAGTCTTATGGAGACCGGAAGGAACGTTACGATGTGGTATTCACTATGGTGCCGGGCGATCCTTTTGCTATGGGGCTTAGGGTTCTCAAACCGGAGGGACGCTACGTGATGGGAAATCCTCAGCTAGCTAATATGATCCGCTCGGTTATGACCGAATGGACCTCCCAGCGAAAGGTGATCTTCGCCTTCGCGCCGAAAACCAGCGAGGCACTGGGTCAACTCAAGACATTAGTCGAAGCGGGCTCCCTTCGACCGATCGTCGATACGGTATTTCCCATGTCCGCAGTCGTTGAAGCGCATCACCGGGTTGAGTCGGAGCAACGCAACGGTGGGATCATTTTGGACTGAGGTAGGTCGGACGCAAAAAATAGAGATTCGGATTCACGGGGTCGGGGCATTGTTTAGCAGTGCGAAGACCGGATCCAAAAAACCCGAGTGACCTCATGAGAGATCGACCCGGGGTTATGAACGACTGGACTAGCCAGTTGAGAGTAATTACGCAGCCAACGGGTGGGTTTCGACGCGCTTGGCGTGACTCACGTTTGCCAGCTCGTGGTGGTAGGAAAGTTTAGGCCCGTAGTCCTGAACCACCATGGCGGAAACTCCGACGATGGTGGCGATACTGAAGGCGGCGGTGATGCCGAGGCCTACGAGGATCAAGGAGGGAGTGAGGGTAGCGGCGGCGAAGAGGATAAGGGAGGTTTTCATGATGGTTTATTTTTTAAATTTTACGTGCTGTATGTAGAGAGGACGCACGAGAGTGGCGCAAAGTTGCAGAAACCCTAAAAAAACTTCCCGGAAGTTCGTCACGGAGGGGGATGTCGGTTAGTTTGAGATGTGCTGGATTGCTCCGCTGGGGCCGAGATGCCGGGTAACGAGGGACCTGAAATAGGGCCGAACTCAGGAGCGTTGGTCCAAAATACAGGGATCAAGTCACACCCGCTGCATCTCAATACAGGTTGTTTCTCGACATACCCTGAGCATCAAGACGTATGTCCAATCATGCTCTCGTTCTCGCCCCCTCGAGTTTTCCTCTTAATGGCTGGATTGTCAGGCGGACTTTTAACCCCGGCTCAGGGCGCCGAAGTTTTCCCGGATACGACGCAAGCGGACACCGAAACCTATTTCCAAGGCGAGTCCGCCACGCGCGAAATTCAACTTACGGCCTCCAACGGTTTTTTCACGGTTGGCGCGTTCCAGGCAATCGGTGAATCCGAGGCGCCGGCTGATGAACAACATTTGATTCGGCAACACTTCACCGCTCTGGTTCCCAAGGGCACCGATGGGCGTGCCTCTGCACGCTGGCACGTGTGGAGCGAGACCGATCAAGAGCTCCGCGCCACCCTTCGTTTCCAACTTCCACCCGACACTCCGGCTACGGATTGGCAACTCACGATTGGCGATCACCAGATGAGGGATTTCACGGTGCGAGCATCCCGCTCAGTCGGCTCGCAGGTCCTCACGTTTCGGCACCTCTCGATCGCAGCCGGTAAAACTTCAGTGACCCTAAAACGCATCACGGGAAACGGAGTTCCTCAAATCACGGGGATCGACTTGAACCTCGATCAACCGGCTCGGCTGCTGCGCACGAGGTGGCGTCCCGCCGCGGTTCATACTAGCTATTCCGCATCTACCTGTCCGGTGGCGAAACTTTGGGTATTCGAGACCGAAAGTCTCGTTCCCGAATCGAGCTACTCTCCCATGACCACGGAATTCGGTTACTTCGGGGCCGGTTTCGGTGCAGATGGACGGCCCGCAGGCAACGTGAATTTTTCGATGTGGGCGGCCTCCGCGAAATCAAAGTTGGCGCCACCGTTGGACTCCGTCCCTCATCTTTTGGCCACCGGAAATCCAGATGCTGATTTCAGCGGATTTGGTCACGAGGGCAGTGGAGTGAAAATCCGCAATTGGTCGCCTTACCTGCATCACCCCCAGTCGGTCATTCAAGCCTTGCGAGTTGAGACCATCGGAAATCGAAACTTTTTTTACGGCTATTTTTTCGATGAGCGTGTCCGAAAATGGGTGCTGTTTGCGGTGGGGAGTAAGCCGATCGTCGAAGGAAAACCACTCGAGTCGCTGCGCCTATCGTCGTTCTGCGAAATCCCTGGACCCGCCGTTCGACAACGCAGTGGCGACACCCAGCGAATCATGAAGCGCCGGGGATGGGTTCTCGACGAAAAGCAAAACTGGCACGCGGTCGACACCCAGCATTTTCGCACCGATGGCAACCCGGTGAGTAAACAGATTGGAACCACCGCTGACGGCTGGTTGACCATGGCGACCGGTGGTATGGATTTCGTTAAGCCACCCGGTGAAGTGAGACTACACAGCCCTTCAACCAGACCGGATTATCTCGGTCCTACTCATCTGGCTCAACTTTTCTCCCTGCCGGTTGAATTCGAATCAAAATCAGTCACCGACGTCGCGGCATCTTCTGTTACGATCAACTATCAGTTGGCCGATGCGGGACCCAATGCAATGGCGACGCTTTACTACGGTGAAACGGATTGTTTCACCTCAGTCCAACGTGATCTGCATGGCACGGAACACAAAGGCGTCAGTTCACAACTGTTGGCGAATAATCGGACCTGGTCCCATCGCACTGCGCCCCTCGCGGTAAGCAACAACTCAGTGGAATGGAGCCTCACCGACCTGAATCCGGGGCCGCGTTATTTTTTCCGCCTGTTTGTTTCGAACGATGAGGGCAAAAGCTGGGACTTCTCCTCCGGATCACTTTCCACCAAGACGAATAATGAGAATTGAGTAGTGGCGTGCGTGGTTTCGTTTTCCATGTGGTCCCCTTATCGTCAGGGTAGGGTTCTCAAAAGCCCCTCGACCCATGTTTCGTTTCATCCGCTTACCCCTAGTTCTCTCGTTGGTTGTCCTTAGCTCGTTCGCGGATCCAAAACCGAATGTGTTGTTCATCTCCATTGATGATTTGAACGACTACATTTCACCGTTGGATAATCATCCGGGGATCAAGACGCCGAACTTTGATCGTTTGGCGCAGCGTTCGGTGACGTTTTCCAATGCGCATTGCGCGGCCCCGGCGTGTCATCCTTCGCGGGTCGCAGTCATGACGGGCGTGCATCCGACGACTTCGGGTATTTATCGCAATCTGTTTGGCGCTCATGGGCCGCGTTGGCGTCACGAGTCTGTGGCTTTGGCGGATGCCGTGGTGCTCTCCCAGCACTTTCGCGACCATGGTTATTATGCAGCGGGGGCCGGGAAGATTTTTCACACTTTGCAATGGACTTCCGGTGACTCCCAAAACGATCCGACGGCGTGGGATGAATATCGGGGCGATCCGCTCGATCCCATTTCGCCCGACTGGCCGCGTCCGGCCATCACCGCGCTCGATCAAAACGCGGGATTCGTGGGTAAACGTCCCTTGCGCGATCACTACTTTGGCGCCGCGCCCGTCGCGTTGCGCGCGGATCAAGGTGATGGTCCGGTGGTGGACTGGGCGATCGAGCAGTTGAATGAATCGCGGGAACAGCCATTATTTTTAGGAGTGGGGCTCTTCCGGCCGCACATCCCGTGGGAAGTACCGCAGCAGTGGTTTGATCTTTATCCAGAAGACCGTGTGGTCCTGCCGGAATACCTCGAATCGGACTTGGACGATGCGCGCAGCCATCGTCGCGAACGCTGGCACAAATGGGTGACCGATAACCAGCAATGGAAACACCTCATGCGGGGATACCTGGCCTCGATCAGCTACGTGGATGATCAGTTGGGCCGACTGTTAGATGGACTGGATGCCTCACCTCTCGCGGGAAACACCATCATCGTGCTCTGGTCAGATCATGGTTTTCATATTGGGGAAAAAGAAAACTGGGAGAAGTTCGCGTTGTGGGAACAGACGACTCGCACTCCCGTCTTTATCCACGCCCCGGGCGTGTCTCGCGACGGCGAACGCACGCCTCAACCCACCACCACGACCGACCTGTATCCCACGCTCTGTGAACTCGCAGGCCTACCCATCCCGGCGCAATGCACGGGCACTTCGATCGCGGCCCAAGTGCGTAATCCTGCGAAGTTCGATGATCGCGTATCCCTCACGTCGTTTGTCTTTCCCGGTGACGGCACGAAGGCGTCACACGGGCTAAGTGATACTCAGTATCGATATATTCAATACGCAGACGGATTCGAAGAGCTCTACGATTTGCAAAAGGACCGAAACGAATTTCACAACCTCGCCGACGATCCGAACTATGCGGCAGTGAAAGCGCGCCTCGCTGGAGAATTACCCCGAGGTGCAGTTGCCGACGTAAAGATTCCGACCGATTCCCCTTACCATCGTGGTCGAGCTCGGCCTGCGGCTGAGGGAAAAAGTGAGGCGGTAGGGCGGCCTCTCTAAGCCTCCGATGATTAACGATATCTAGATGGAATCTCCCTCAAGCCAATGTTCGTAATACGAACATTGGGTCATAACCTGCTTCGTTCGAGCGACGTGCGGAGGGTCAGGCGCGGACGGCCCAGCGGGGTCCGTCCCTGCCTCAGAGGAGGCCCTGCGATTGCCCGTGACCTTGACACCGTGTGTTAAGCTGACTCGTTCGGAATGACGCTACCCGGATTACCCCGCCCATGGATAACTCGCCTCAACCTCTACCCACTTCTGAGGATAATCGAAGGAAACGCTGTATTTGGTTTCATCTTCATTTTTGGCTCGGATGGATAGCCGCTGCGCCGATTGCTTTGGTCTGTCTCACCGGTGCTCTGCTCGTTTTTGAGCGAGATATTTTCCAGTGGGAGCATAAGGCGCTATTTCAACTCAGGGAAACGGGATCACCACTTTCGATCGAACAGGTCTTGGGAAAATACCGATCCGCCGAACCCCGGCTGCGCGTGAATCACCTGAGTATCCCCAAAGCTTCGAATCACTCCTACAGCGCCTTCTGCACTGAGATTCATCCAGAAGGGAACCGAGGTGCGCGAGTCTTCCTCAACCCTTACACCGGCGAGCTTACGTGGATGAGCCAAGGGTTCTCCATCAGTCACACCTTGATTGATCTTCATCGCCATTTGGTGGCGGGGAAAACGGGGCAAATGATCGTGGCGATCAGTTCTGTCGTGTTGGCGATTACCGGGACTATCGGGCTGGTGTTGTGGTGGCCCCGCCGAGGCCGCACCTTCATCCGCGCTTTACAGCGAGGTCAGGCCATCGATTGGCACAACGCGCTGGGACTGGTTACTTTGATTCCGCTCATCGTGATGGCGGTCACTGGCGTCACTTTCACGTGGGGTCGTCAAATATGGCCCATGCTTGAGACGTTTCAAGGGGCCTCTTCCTTGCCGCCCAATCCGGTTATTATGGTTCCGGTAAATGGGGAGAAGGTGTCGCTCGATGTGATAGTAGGAAAAATTCGAGTGAATCATCCCGACCAGCGGATAACGGGGTTACAACCCGGGAACAGGAATGATAGCCCGTATAAGGCGTTTCTCGATGCGAATGGAAAGAATCTGCAGCTCACTATCGACCCTTATACCGGCGAGGAGCTGTCTCTTTATGACGGTTCGGGCACAGGCCCGGTAGGATTGATTCGGAAGAATTTTGGCCGGTTTCACACCCTCGGGCCTTATCCTCTATTCGTCCGCATTATTTGGGGACTGATGTCCCTGGGCGGCACAGTGCTCGTGGTAACCGGCATTTGGATCTCGGTGAGACGTTGGCGGCTTCCAAAAGCGACGGGTTAAAAACGAAGCTTCCACAGTCCCTCACCGTAGTGACTGCTCCACAGAGCAGCGCGGCAGGAGCGGACGGCGTCCAACCAACGGGGTCAGGTCGTATTTTATAGATTAAACCCATCCGACATCTCCGGCATCTCTCAGCCCCAATGTTCGTATTACGAACATTGGGGCTGAAGCCCGCTCTAGGTTGGCGGTTTCGCCACTAGCGCGGCGCGACCCGTTTAGCGCTTCTCGTTGTTGCCGACGAGCTGGCTTCGAGAGGAACGGGTCGAGGCGCGAGTCTGATCTACCACGGTGTTCTTGATTATCGTGGATGACGTCCGTGCGTCATATTTGATTTGGATAATCTGCTTTCCCTGCGATTTGAGATATTCTTCTACCGCGAGGTTGTGCGGTTTGGCGCCCCAGTCTTCCCCGATTACGAAGATATCCGCGTCTAGTTCCCGACAGCCAGACACGTATTCGAGCGTGTGGTAGGGGCGCACAATATCGACGCAGCGGAGTGCCTTGAGCATGGTCACGCGTTGTTCGAGCGGGATCACTGGCACGTTAGGCTTGTAGGAGTTCACGACCTCATCGGAGGCCACCCCTACCGCTAGACTATCGCCCAAGGTCCGGCAATATTCCAACAAGGCGAGGTGCCCTACATGGAGTAAATCAAATGTTCCGACCGTATAGACGGTCATGCTGTCAGTTCTTTTTTCATAAATAGGTGGGTTCGGAAATGGCGCTGATCGGTTAGATCAGCTTCCAGCCAAAGATCCCGGTAATCAGCACGGTGTAAGTGCCCAGCAGGTATACATTGATAGGATTGCCCGACAGTTTCGGGGTCTTGATCCGCGATGATACATTCAACGCGGCCAATATGAGGCCCGTTGCGTAAAGAATGGGAGTAAAGGCAGCGGTGCAGAACAGGGTTTCGAACGAAAATACGAACACCATGATCAGGCTGTTGTTGTCGAGCGCCAGGCCGGTGTAGTGGGTGCCGCCAGCGAGTCCGTAGGTGCTGAAATAGCTCAACCGAATCCCACTGGCCGCGATCATGATGAACGCCCCGACGAGAAACAGAGGATCAAATCCCCCGTAACTCATGAGGAGAATCGCCGGCGTAACCCCATAACTCACGATATCGATAAGGATATCGAGCTGGCCGCCAAAGACACGGTCGTGCCCGGTGCGTCCCTTCATGCGGCGGGCGATGAGTCCGTCGCCCCAATCAAATGCAACCGCCCAGACCATGCCGATGATCGCTACGGAAAAATTACCAATAATACTGCAGTAGATCGCCGTCACCGTGCAGGCCAACCCGGCCAGTGAACACAAATTAGGCAGGTCTTTTACGTGAAAAAGAATGGTTGGTGGTGACGTGCTCGGCTCGGCGGTATTTTTTGTAATTTGTTTCCTTAGGGTGTGATTGAAGTGATTTGAAGATCAGAACAGTGGCGATGAACGGTGAGTCTTGGTGACTCTCTACGATCATTTTACTGCGGTGGCTTCGCAGTTCGCTTCATGACTGAGGGTCAAAATAGTCACCGGATTGCCTCTTAGCGAGGCCGGATCTTCGCGACCGGTGCCCTCAGGGGATTTTGCTGCTCCCGGGCCAACGCTTTAAAATCTTCATGGATAGTCTCCCTAGGGCTGAGGCTATCAAAGCAAGGCGTTCCCAGTCTGGAGAGCTTTGGGCCCCGTGTAGGGATAGATTGGTGACGCACCTTTTTAGGCGGCGACCAACCCTGAACATCTCATCGGTGACGGTCGTCCGCCTTATCGAGATAAATAGGAGGAATGCCCTTCGCTGGAATAGTTCTCCCGCTTCCGCTCCTCGGGCAGCACCGAGATCAACCTGATATCGGGGGGAGGTATCCCTAATTTAAGAGGTCCCGTTTAATGGAAGGGTTGTTCGTAGCTAGCCATGATTTCGTCGGCGATGGTTTGGAGAAAAATCGCATCTTTTTTGTTCACTTGGATGAGGGTAATCGCCTTGCCGTTAGTATCGGTGAAGGAAGGCCGAAACGGTAAATCAGCGCTGGGTTCACCGGTGAGCGTTGAGAACAACACACATGCGGCCAGATAGCTGCCGGCGCTCGATGGGTGACTTCCGTCTGCGCTGTAAAGAATGAGATCGGGCTGGCGGGTCCGGGCGAGTTCGCATGCGAGGCCGACGGGTGCGATGGTTGCGCCAGTTTCGCGCGCCACGTTTTCGTAGCTTTCGGTCAGCTTGCTTTGGGTTTCGGGGGTCTGTTGACGTGACCAGGTTAGGTAGAGGTAGGGATGCCCTCCGGATTCCTTAATAGCTGCGCAAAGTTTATCCGCGAAGTTCGCCATTCTGGCGGAGTTCGTGATGGGGCGCAGGCTTTGCTCTTGAAGCACCACCGCGTCGAACTGACCGGTCCTAATCTGGTTGAGGCTATCAATGTTTGCCTTTTACCCCCGCCCAATGCTGTTCGAGGGTCGCTCCTCCCGGGGGCGACTTCCGGGTCTGCATCGCGAGGTCCCGGCTCGCCGCGAACGCTGCGACCACTTGAGTCATGTTCTCGTAGTAGGTGTAGCTGTTGCCGACAAAGAGAACGCGTTCGGGAACGGCGGCCGTGAGTTGCGAGCAGAGACCTAGAACAATGAGGAAGATTTTAGATAGGCGATTCATGGTTGGCCTAGAAATGTCTGGAAGGCGGTGGGGTGGTTAGTGTGAAACATCCGGACGCCCGCTTGAATTAATTGGGCCCAATCGTCGGGAGTTCCTTCGGCGTGAGTTTCGACTGCGAGGCCTTGACTGACGGCGTAACGGATGAGGTCTAGCGTTTCGGGATCAGCGGGCTCGGTCTTCGATACATTAATCTGCACCCACTGCGGATTGAATCGGGCTTTGATGTCGTCGACCTCCGTGCGATTGGAGACCTTGAACATCAGTTGGTTGGTCGAAGTGAAGACATCGGCGTCGCGATACTGGGCGAATAGATCGGCTTCACTGAAAGGCACACGAAAGATAATACCGTCTTCGGCTTTCAGTTCCCGGACTTGCGTCATGATGGTGGGAAAGTGGGCACTCACGCCCGGTTTCAAATCGGCTTTGAACACCGTGCGGTTTTTCCCTTCGCGTAGAAACTCGGCCAAGGTCGCTACGTGCTTTGGGGATATGGAGCGGTCGCGATACCGTTTGTGCAGCTGTTTAAGCTCGGCCAAAGTGTGGTCACTGGCATGACCGGTGCCGGTTGTTTCGCGATCGAGGGTAGCATCGTGCACGATCACGAAGTGTCCGTCGGCCGTGCGTTGAATGTCGGTTTCGTAGAGCGCGAAACCTTTACGCTGACTCACCCGAATATTGGCGACCGAGTTTTCTGGAGCGCGGTCGGCTTGGTCGGTTTCATATCCACCGCGGTGAGCCGCGATGAGGATATCGGAATCGGCCAGCCCGGCGGCCGGCGAAGTTCCCGTTGCGACGGACAGGCCGGCGGTCAGTATGCCGCAAAACCATGGGGAAATTCGGCGAAAAAGTGACATAATCGGGAAGGGGCTGAAATGCCTGAATGCAGGCGAATCGTCCGAATGCTTAGCGACGGTATTTGAAGTTCGGAATACGGGCGCTCAATTGTTCGGGCAGGGAATCGGCGGTGTCTTCGAGGTGAGCTTCGGCTTTGGCGGTCAAATCTTTCACAATCTGCGGATGAGTGGTCGAGACTTCGTAGGCTTCCGAGATGTCTTTCTCGAGGTGGTAGAGTTCCGGGTGATCCATGGGCACCAGCCGACTGTATTGAACGGCCTCGCGTTGGAGGAAGTGGAGTTTCCAGGGGCCGGAGCGCGCGGCATGCAGTTTCCCCATCGTCCAGTAGAAAAACTCTTCCCGAGGACTTGGCCCCTTGCCGATTAGGGCTGGAGTCAGGTCGTAGCCATCCATCTTGCGATCAGTGGGTGCGTCGGCATGAGCGAGGTGAGCGAAGGTCTCAAGCAGATCGATTGTCGACCCCATGCCATCGACCACGCCGGGTTTCACGAAGCCGGGTCCCCAGAAGACAGTCGGCACACGCTGGCCTCCTTCGAAGGTCGTGCCTTTGCCGGCGCGGAGGGGGCCGGCGGATCCGCCGTGGGTTTTGAAAGAAAGCCAAGGACCGTTGTCGGAAGTGAACACGACGACGGTATTTTTAGCGAGGTCGAGCCGACGCAGGGTTTCGAGCACCTGGCCGACGCTCCAATCGATTTCTTCGATCACATCGCCGTAGAGACCGCGGCGGCTTTGACCGCGAAAATCGGTTGAAACAAACAATGGGATGTGGGGTAGGGAATGGGCGAGATAGAGGAAGAACGGTTGCTTTTGGTGGGCCTCGATAAACTCCACGGCGCGTTCGGTGTAGCGTCGGGTGATGGTGTTCTGGTTGGCGGGTTGTTCGATCACGCGATCGTTCTCCATCAAGGGCACGTCGAAATCGTTGGTGTCGGCGTAGTAGTCGGGATCGTCGGTCTGTTGCCGGTAGTTGGGCGCACCTTTGATTCTCGCCATATCGTTGGAGTAGGGGATGCCGTAGTAGGAATCAAAACCCTGAGCGGTGGGGAGGTATTGAGGCAGGTGGCCGAGGTGCCATTTACCGACGGCGGCGGTGGCGTAGTCGCGTTGTTTGAGGACTTCGGCAATGGTGACTTCGACAGCCGGGAGACCGAGGGACGAGTCGGGGAAAAGCACGCCGCGTTTGGGGGACGTCATGCCATTGCGAATGGGGTATCGACCGGTAAGCAGCCCGGCTCGACTGGGAGTGCAGATGGGGTCGGCGGAGTAGAACTGGGTCCACTTCTGCCCCTCCTCGGCCATGCGATCGAGGTGGGGCGTCTTGATGGTGGGATTGCCAAATGCACGGAGATCGCCGTAGCCGAGATCATCGCAGAAGATGACGACAAAATTGGGTTGGTCAGCCCGACCGGGTGACAGGAGGGTAGCGCCAATGAGGGCGATCAAGGAAAGCAGTTTCAGTTTCATGGGGTAACGGGTTGGGGCGGGGAAGGGTGAACCCGACCGAATGCAGAGTATCGCGAGAGCGTCCGGGCTTCTGCAAATGCGAAAGCACCACCGCTTCGGAGCGCGTGAGCGGACTCTTGTGTCGGTGGGCCGGCCCTCCTATCAAGGATGACGATGTATTTACCCCCTTCTTCACGTGCTCCTATTTCAGCTCGGCTGCGACGACTTGCGGCCTGCAGCTTATTACTCATTGGCGGATTCGATTTGCTGGGGAACGAGGCATTTCGCGTTTTTGCCCCTGACACGAAAAACAAGCAGCTGATGAGTATTACGGTAAACATCGCGGATGATGGGATAGACCTAGCAGTTGAAGTGCCGCTCGAGCTCGGATTCGCGCCGAACACGGTCACGGCGCATCCCAATGGGAAAAATCTGATTGTCGGAGGAACGGCATCGCAACAGGCGGTGGCGGCCACGATCGAAATCATGGACAAAGGCGGTTTACGGAAGACGGCGCAGGCGGACGTCGGTCAACCCGGGGGCTTCATCAGTGTGGACCGGACGGGGCAGTATTTCTTGTCCACGCATTATCGAAGCGGAGCGGTGGCCAGTCATGCCCTCGGCGAAGATGCGGCAGTGGGGGCGGTCATCACCTCGACCAAAACCCCGAATTTGGAATCACACTGTATCATCACGACGCCGGACAATCGATTCGTCTACATCCCTTGCGTGAAGAACAACAACGCGCTGTTCCAGTATGCGTTCGACGAGAAGACGGGTCGGTTGAGTCCCCTCGAGCCGTTTGATGCCAAGCCTCCGGCGATGTTTGGCCCGCGTCATGTGATCTATCATCCCACGTTGCCCATCGCCTATTTCAGTAATGAGCAACAGCTCGGGGTGAGCGTTTATGGCATCGGCGACGATGGCCAACTCACCGCCCGTCAGCACGCGACAACCATCCCGCGTCGCAAGCCCTTTGAACAAGGGAAACGCGACCTTAGTGCGTCGAGTATCGTGATCTCGCCCAACGGCGAACGACTGTTTGTCGCGCTGCGTGATTTCAATACCGACGAAGACAGCGTCTTCACGTTTCGGGTTGAAGCGGATGGCAGGCTCAGCCTGCTCAACCGAACCCGCGTCGGAGATGTCCCGGTCAGATTGGCGGTCTCTCCGGAGGGCAAGTATCTGGTCATCAGCGAATCCGGGGACACGCGTTTGGCGGTATATAAAGTGTTGTCCGGTGGCGGACTGAAACGCACCGCCGCGATCGACTTGCCCAGTGGTCCGCGCGACCTGGTGGTGGTGGCTGCCGATTAACGAAGACTCAGGGGGCCGCTCCGGACCGGAGCTTAGATCCAAATCCGCCCGACAGGGTTTAGGGGCCGGAGAGTCGGGCGTGTTCGTTGAGGAGGTTGAGGCGCTCGCGAGTGATGCGAGCGGAGGCCAGATTGATGATCAACGGTTGGATACTACCGCCGGCATAGCTGTTGCCTTCAAATTTCACTTGGGCGGTGCGGTAATCGATCCATGCGGAGGCGGCAGAGTCGAACAGTGTGCGCGACTGATCATCAAACAAATGGGCTCGAACCTGTTGTTCGGCGCTCTGCAATTCCTCCTTGAGGTATTCGCTGATCTCGAACGAGGCCATGTTCATGGCGGTCTGAGTCATGGCCTCATCCAACGCCACTTCAAGGGAAGCCAACTTGGAGTCTTCCGCCCCCGTAACGCAGAGCGCAAAACAAGCGGTCGAAACCAACAGCTTTAACAGGTGTTTCATGCTCGGTGGAGTGGGTCGAAATAAGGTCGCGTTAATCCAGAGTTCAGGAGGACCCGCGGGATGATGCGTTGCGCGGCGATCTACTTCAGCGATTCGCGGAAGAGGGCAGTTTGGCCAGTGTAGTTGGCGTTGTCGGATTTTACCGCCCAATCGTGGGCTTGATTGATTGTATTCAGCGCTTCCTTACGGTCGCCCTGCTTTTCCTGGATCTTGGCTTTGAGTAGACCGTAACGCGGCTCTTTGGCTTTCTGCTCCAAGGCGACGTTTATCCACGTGAGCGCCTCGGTCAGATTTCCGTCATTGTGCAGATTGTATTCGGCAGCTTGGAAGTAGGTGCGATGGGGAACCTTGTCAGGATTCTCGAGCAATTTGGCCATCTGCGCGGCGATCTTTTGGTTCACCTCCACGGTGAACGGAATGCTCACAACGGCGTTCGCCCAACGCAGTTCCAAGTTTACCGAGTCGGTTTTGACGTCGGCGAATTGTAGCGTGAAGGACTCAACGTAGTCGGCGGAATTACGTGCCGGGACCTCGAATCGGAAAATGTCGTTAGCCTGCTTATACACGTCGCCCGCCAGACTGCGCATCTTGGTATTGCCGTGGATGATGATGGTCCAGGTTTCCGCGTGGGGAATGGAGTAGAGGGCATAGGTGCCGGCCTCGATCGGGTGCCCTCCGATAGCGGCCGCTTCGTTGAGCGTGACCTTGGTCGAGGCGTTGGCGCCGGTGCGCCAGACTTCATCATAGGGGACGAGCGCGCCCATCACCTCGCGGCCTTTGGCGGAGGGACGGCTATATTCGAGGGCGATTTCGGTGAGCCCTACCTGTTGGGTGATCTTGGTGATTGGACTCAGGGTGGGGGTTTGCAGGCGCTGAGCGGATGCGAGGCCGGCTGTTAGAAGCACGGCTGTGATTGCGATGAGGGTCTTCATGGGGTTAGTAGATGGAGTTGAAAGGGGCAGGGTGGATTAAGTTTATGGATGAGATGGTGCCGAATTTCGAGGCTGCATTGCTGGGAGGCAGGATTGCTTTTTCCCATGGAACATACGAAAGGCTCACTCCTTCGCCAAGGCTTCGGCGGCATTAGTCGTCTACCAACTACGCACTGAAACCCAAGAGGGTGCTTCAATTTCTTCATTTTTTCTAAAAACGACAGAATAATGCGTAATAACGACAGAAGGGTGGGTGTTCGGTATTTTCTGATTGGAGGAGGTGTGGAGGTGTGGTTTCTTACGGGCGATTGCCCCGTTTGAACGTCGTGGATCTTACCCCTCTTGTTTTCGATTGTTCGCAGATTAACTCGATCGATTTTACCCTATGTATGTCAGCCCCCAACCGCTTGAACGGCGGACGTTTTTAAAAGGCATCGCCGGTGCGACGTTGTCGTTGCCATTTCTTGAAGCGATGGCGGGGGGAGCGAAAGGGAAAGCACAGGTCGTCCCCACGCGGATGGTGTGTGTGGGGGTGGGACTGGGCTTCGTGCCCAAGCTGTTTTTCCCGACTCAGACCGGCCGCGGTTACGACATGCCGGAACTGCTGAAACCGCTGGCCCGGCATCGCGATGATTTCACCGTGTTCTCGCAACTGGATCACGGCTCCGAAGGCATCGAAGGGCACCGTGGAGTGCATGCGTTTCTTACCGGAATATTATCGAAGAATTCGAAAAGCAGGCCCGAAGCGAATATCTCGGTCGATCAAAAGGCGGCGCAGTTGGTGGGCGCGCGGACGCGGTTTCAGTCCCTGCAGCTGGCATCGGGTGCGGTGGATTCTCACAACATGCTTTCGTGGTCGAATTCCGGGGTGGCGTTGCCGCAGGTGGCGAATTTGAACGTGCTCTTCGCGCTGCTCTTTCAACGCACGGACGCCTCCCAAGTAGAGCAGTTGCAGGTGAAGTATCAGGATCGCCTCAGTATTTTGGATCTCGTGAAAACGGACGCTGATCGATTGATGAATCGGGTCGGGCATCGCGATAAGGAAAAACTGGACCGCTATTTCACGACCATTCGCGAGGTGGAGAACCGTCTCACTCAATCCCGAGCCTGGCTGCACAAGCCCAAGCCGGTGGTGGACTACGAACTGCCGAAGGGCGCGGACGGGCTGACTTTTGCTGAACGGGTTCCGCTCTACTATGATTTGATGACACTTGCGCTGCAGACCGATTCGACGCGCGTGATCACGTTTAGTTCAAACGATATCGGATCTGACAATGGAGGATTGGGTGTGACTCGCGGCTATCATCAACTCACCCATCACGGTAGGGTTGAGAGCTACCTTCACGAGTTGGCCAAGATCGAGAGTTTTCACACCACCCAGTTTTCCCGGTTTCTTGATCAGCTGAAGGCGGTCGACGAGCCCAACGGTAAGACGCTATTTGATAATACGATGTCGCTGATTGGCAGCGGAATGGGCAATGCGAGTTCTCACAGCAACAAAGACCTGCCCCTGCTTCTCGCTGGTGGCGGATTTCGTCATGGGAATCACCTGCGTTTTGCGAAGGACAAAGGGCGTGGGACTGAAACGCGGGCGGCCAATTTGTTTGTCTCGATGTTGCAGCAGTTCGGCTTGGAGTTGGATCAATTTTCTAGCTCGTCCGGAAGTCTTACCGGTTTGGAAATCGCCTGATGTTCGCCATGACGCACTCGATCAGGATGAAGGCCGGTCTGTTCGCGGCCTGCTTGTTTTCATCAGGAGCGATGGCCGCCACGCTAACGCATTCCACCGCGTTGCCGCCGATGGCGGATGCATTCGTCGCGGAATATTGTGTAGGTTGTCACGGGGAAGAGAAACAGAAGGGGGATCGTCGCTTGGACGGTCTGTCGCTCGATTTTTCCGAATCAGGCAACCTCACGCTTGTCGAGGAAGTGCTCGATATGCTGAACCTCGGGGATATGCCACCATTGGAGGATGACGTGAAACAACCGGACATCGGCGAGACCCGGCAGATGATCGATTGGCTGACGGAAACCCTCACGGTCGCAGCCGAAACTCAGGTGCCGGATTCGACCGTGATGCGCCGACTCAACCGAGACGAGTATGAGAATACGCTCCGTGATTTGTTGGGGGTGCATGCCGAGGCGTTTGAAGCGACTGCGGATTTCCCCGAAGACGTGATCGTTGATGGATTTGATAATGTCGGTGAGGCGCTGGTGCTCTCCGATTTTCAGTTACGCCGTTATCTGGAGGTCGCCGAGGAATATTTGGACAAGGCGATCCGGTTCGAGCCTGAGCAGCCGGAATCACAACTCTATCGATTCACGGCGGACGATTTTGGCGGAGTGTTGCCGAAGGATCGGACGCGAGCGCCTGTTACCTGGCGGGTCAACTTTCACGACGAATATATGGATATTGGGCACGGTGAGTCGGTTGAACGTCACCCCAATTATCCGCAAAAATTCTCGAAGGACGGCGTGCCTTCCGATGGTTACTACCGAATCATGGTGCGGGCCGAAGCGGTCAATCGGCTGGACCATCCCTACACCGCGAAGGATTTCAAAATCGATTTTTCGGAGCCGATGAAAATGGGCTTAGTCATCGCTCCGGAACCGCGACTGCTATCCAAGTCGGCTTACAAAGGACGACGTGAGGTGGCGGTGTTTGAATTGGTAGATGAAGTGCCGACTGATTACAGCGCGACGGTCTGGCTGGAGAAGGGCAGCACCCCTTTTTTCCATTGGATCAACGGCGTCGCCAGCAAGCCGACGATTACTCGCGTGGCGGCAAAGTATCACCCCGAGGTGGTGCGGACGCAGGACTACCTGCTGCAAGAAGGGCTCGAGGAAGCGAAAAATCTGGATAACCCCACTATCGGTGAAGTTTACGAAGGACCGCGCATGCGTGTGCATGCGATGGAGATCGAAGGTCCCACCTTTGACGCTTGGCCCCAGCGCAGCCACCAAATGGTCTTCGGCGGCGAAACCAACGTGGCTCGCGTCGACATCGAACGGACCTTGGTGGAGTTTGGTCGCCGGGCCTATCGTCGTCCGCAGACCACGAAAGATATTCAACACTATGCGGATTTCGTGCGGCAGCAGGAGGAGGCGGGAAAGACTCCGGAGGCGGCGTTGAAACTGGGTTTGGCAGCGATGTTAAGTTCACCGAAATTTCTTTATCTCGACGAAGGGGATGAAGCGACCGGGCGGGAATTGGATGCCTATCAACTCGCGTCGCGTATATCGTATTTTTTATGGAGTTCGATGCCCGACGAGCCGTTGTTTAGATTGGCGGAGACGGGGGAGCTGAAGAAACCCAAGGTCTTACAATCGGAAGTTGATCGCATGCTGAAGGACGACAGAGCGGATGCGTTCGTGACTCGTTTTACGGACGCGTGGCTGCGGCTGAACACGCTCGGCAGCATGCTGCCTGACGAGAAGGAGTTTGAGGCTTACTACACCCAGCGACTGGAACGGGCGATGCGGGTCGAAACACGGGAGTATTTTTCCAACCTGCTCGCGACCAATGGAGCGATCGAAGATTTCCTTGATAGTGACTACACATTTGTGAATGGCCCGCTGGCCAAACACTACGGTTTGGCTGACGTCCATGGAGAAACATTTCGGCGGGTAAACCTGCCCGTGGATTCGAATCGAGGGGGGCTGCTGGGGCAGGCCAGTGTTTTGACGGTGACAGCGAATGGGGTGGAAACGTCGCCGGTGGTTCGTGGGGTTTGGGTGCTGGAGAATATTCTAGGCACTCCTCCCTCACCACCACCACCCGATGTGGAGCCGCTCGAGCCGGACACTCGAGGTGCGACGACCGTTCGGGAGCAGCTGGTAAAACATCGTGAAGTGCAGGCGTGTGCGGATTGTCATGCCAAGATCGATCCGATCGGATTTGCGCTCGAGTTCTTCGATCCGATCGGCGGATACCGCGAAAACTATCCCGGGCCTAGGACCGGTGGGGCACGTAAGATTGGCCAACCGATCGACGGGGCGGGTGAACTGCCCAGTGGTGAATTCTTCGATACGGCGCACGGATTGAAACAGGTATTACTCGCACGTAAGGATCGGTTCGCGCATACCCTGACCGAGAAGTTATTGGTCTATGCGACGGGCCGAGAAATGACCTTTCGGGATCGCCGCGAAATTTCGGAGATCGCGACCGTTGATCCGAATACATCCCTCGGACTACGCGACCTCGTGACCGCCGTGGTGAGCAGTGAGACGTTCCGAAATCGCTAGACGACATTGAAGGGCGAAGGGGACGGTGATTGTATGGTCAAGATGGAGAAGCACGGGTCCAACCCGAGCCTGGTATCTTCGATCGAAGGAATGTATTTGTGGTGAGTCATCGGAAGCGCGTATCGGTGGGAGGTGATGAAATCCCGCGCCCTTGTTTTTACCTTGATGGTTTCTGTTGGTGTTTCCGGTTTATCGGCGGAGCGCATTTTGGTGCAGGCGCGAGCGAGTGAATTGGACGCAGCGGCGCGAGAATATCCGGAGATTAATTTCGTTTTTGGATCGACGGAAAAACCAGCAGACTTGCAACGGGCAGCGGTTGATCCGGCGGTGACTCCCCGAGGTGAATTGGTGATTTGGTTGATGAGCGCCAACGATGAGTTTTTTGAACGACTGAATAGCTATGGTCTGCATGTGATTCAGCCGCACTACGCGCGGGCTTGGTTTGGTTTGCTTTGTCAGCCCAGCCCGATGGATGACGCCGCGCGGGGGAATGTGCGACTGGAAGCGGCGACGGGAGAGGATTTCAGCCCCGAACTTAATTTGGCTCCGGCGGATGGCATGATGGAACGGTCGCGGCAGTTTTTAGTATGGCTCGCGCAAGAACATCCGGCCGGCCAATGGGATCAGTTTCTCACCGCGGATAAATCGGAGGTGCGTTGGGACAAGGTGATCATTTCAGGGGCGTCGCATGGTTCGACGACGGCAGCGCGATTTGCGCAGCATCAGGAGGTCGCCCGCGCTGTCATGTTGTGCGGCCCCCGCGACCAAGATCAGAATTGGCAGGCCGGACCATCGGCTACACCACCGCGGCGTTTCTTTGGATTTACCCACATGCTCGATGAAGGTTGGACGGGCCATCATTACTGTCGTTCCTGGCAACTGCTCGGACTGCAGGGAGTGGGACCGGTCGTGAATGTCGATGAAGCATCACCGCCGTATGGGAATACGCGCCGATTGGTTTCGGCCGCCGATGTGGGTGGTGACCCGAAGCGAGCCCATGGCGCGGTGCAGCCGAAGAGCAGTTCGCCGAAAACGGCGAACGGGGATTATCGCTACGAAGAGGTGTGGCGATACCTCTACACCCACCCGGTTGATCAGGTGGGTGAGCCTACTAGTAACGCGCCGTTTTGCATGTTGGATCACACATTGCCTTAGAGTGCGGAAGGAGATGCACGGGGCGATGCTTGCAACGGGGGCGAGGGTGAGGTCTGCTCCGCCTCAGCAGTTTTAACCCCCAAACTAATATGAGTGTAGATTCCCCGGCTGGTTCGAAGAAAAACGTCCGACTTCTATCCCTCGATGCTTACCGAGGATTGATCATGATCTCTCTGGCATTTCATGGATTTGGGATCGCTCAGACCGCCGCTTTAAAGTTGGCCGAGAATCCTGAGTCCGGGGTCTGGTCATTTTTGAAATATCAAATGTCGCACGTCGAGTGGTTGGGCTGCAGCTACTGGGACCTGATTCAGCCGTCTTTCATGTTTATGGTCGGGCTATCGATGGCTTATTCTTATGTGAAGCGGCAACGGGAAGGACACTCCTACCAGCGGATGTTGGGTCATGCGTTTGTCCGTTCGTTGATTCTCGTGGCTCTGGGGATTTTCCTCACTTCGCCCGGACCGCTGACGCGCTGGTGGTTCACCAATGTGCTCGCGCAAATTGGGCTGGGTTACACGATCTTGTTTTTGTTGTGGGGACGTGGGATCAAAACACAGTCGATAGTCGCGGGAGGTGTATTGGTGGGCACTTGGCTGATGTTTGTATTGTATCCGTCCGCGGGTTTGGATTTGGAACGCGGTGGGCCGGACGTGAGCGTCTCATCGACGTGGGCGCAGGAGTATTTGGTGGATGTGGATCCTTCGTGGCATAAGAACGCGAATGTTGCCCATGCCTTTGATGGGTGGCTGCTAAATTTGATGCCGGAGAGCGGGATGTTCTCGGGTGAGGATTCCCCAACCCGTTCCGAGTTTACAGCCAATCCCGGGGGTTATCAGACCCTCAATTTTATACCCTCTTTGGTGACGATGCTCTTTGGTCTCATGATCGGAGAGTTGCTGAAATCCAAACGAACTGAATCCGAAAAACTGAAACTGATCCTCGCCGCCGGGGTGAGTGGGTTGGTGTTT
Source organism: uncultured Verrucomicrobiota bacterium (assembly GCA_913058185.1). GTDB lineage: Bacteria > Verrucomicrobiota > Verrucomicrobiia > Opitutales > Opitutaceae > Actomonas. The sequence continues at coordinate 31,869 of CAJXQX010000011.1, read as the reverse complement.
GGTTGGCTGCTTGGGGTGACCGGAATCAGCCCGATTGTGAAGCGGATTTGGACCCCATCATGGACGCTGTTTTCGACCGGATTGTGTTGTTTGATTCTGGCATCTCTTTATTGGGTGATTGATATCAAGGGGTGTCGCCGATGGACCTTTCCACTGGTGGTTGTCGGCATGAATTCGATCGCGATCTACGTCATGGATATGCTGCTCAAACCGTGGATGGGGAAGACTCTAAAAACGCATCTAGGCGACCAGGTTTTTCAGGTGGCGGGTCCGGTTTATGCGCCGATGGCTCAGGCGATTCTTATCGGTCTTTCCTTCTGGATGGTTTGTTGGTGGATGTATCGCCAAAAACTGTTCGTCCGGATATAGGAGACACCGGGCCTTGGGGAGGGACGACCTCCGTGTCGTCCGCTGAGTGGTATGTCTGGTGCTAAGGATTTATGGAACCGATGATCTGCGGACCGGACGGAGCCGGTCCCTCCCGGGGGCGACAACTTACCCCGTCACTTTGTGCTTAAGCAAAAGGGACTCATGGATGCTCACGGCCCGCTTGGAGAACGCATTAAAGGACATGCCGGATTGATCTGCGATGATGGTCTTAATCATCTGCTGACCATTGATCTTGTTTCGCGATGCTTTGGCCTGCGCGAGCTGTGCCTGAATTTGGCCAATGAATGCGTTCCCAAAACGCAGATAAGCATCGATCATCGCGTAACGAAATTTGGCACTAATGCGGACCGGGGCTTCGGGCTTGCTAGTCGCCTCGCGTTTTTCCTTCCTGTTCCAGTTCAGTAAATCCACGCCGGCACCGAGCACTTGGGGTGACTCGTTGAAGTGCTTACTCGTCATCTGGAGGGCATGGATTTCTTCGACTCCTTGCAGCTTGATTGTAATCGCATCAGATAAGAATCGAGAGAAGTTGGCGTCGAACCATTTGCGGTCGCTGACGTAGATACGTTCGCCTTCGATGTGTTTCTGGCATTCTTGGCGGAATCCGCCGCGGAAGCGGGTTTCACGACGTGCGATCCAGCTGAACGGGTCGTAGATGTAATAGAGGTTGGCGATGAAGGCTTCCTGTAGGCGCCTGAGTTCCTCTTCGCTGATATTGTTATCCGAATAAAAAATTGGGTAAGTGAGCTTTACATCGAGGAATGCGTTTGAGGGAACGTTTCCGGGGAGTCCCCGCTCAATGTAGTGGAATCCCTTGAGCGTGTCCAAGTTCAGCCCCTGCTCCTTTTGGGTGTGGAATGCGTTTTTTGGGTTGTTGTAATTCGGGCGAAAAAACACCTCCCACTTGGCGGTTACGCGCCGCTGCCAACTTTGGGACTCCGGGTCGAAGTGGATGTCGTCGACGTATTTGGATTTCGGTCGGGCTGGGGCCATCTCGTTCAGGCGGTCGATGTCCCACGCGATCAATGAACTGATTTTGAAAAACGGTTTGTTGATGAGCCGCGAAACGATGGCGCGTTCACGGGTCATCCACTGGGAGCGATCCAACTCAAATTTATCAAAGTTGAATGCTAGCGAAAGTGTATTCATTTCGTATTCAAACTCGTCCCCCAGCTTGAGCCGGAACTCCATGTGTTTGTATTCATCAATCACAAGTTTTTGGTGGTAGGCGAGGAGCAGCTTGTTGAACGAGAGGGCGAAATCGATGACGACCTGATTATCGCCGTCATACTTCTTGCCGGTCAGGCCATCATTAATCGGGATTTTGCCGCCGTAGACCGAGACTTTGAACGCATCCATCATCAGCGCGTCATCGCCCAAGAATTCTTCATCCGCCTGTGCATGGACGGAGATGCATGCGCTGAGGCAAACGAGTAGTGCGATAGATCGACGGAGGTATTTGGGGTAGGGCATACGACGGAAACAAACACCGGGAGGGCAACCCCCGACGCAAACGACCACCTTCTAAAACGGGTAGCCGTTCAGGCGAGATGAAAATTCATGGCGCGTTCAGCAAGGTAGGGACGGACCGCCGGGCCGTCCGCGGTTTGAAGGAGAAAGCAGCTTTGAGTCGAGATCGCCGTGGGCGCTGGGGACACCTAAAGACCCTGCGGCCTTGGGGGCAGGATCGGACGGCCCAGCGGTCCGTCCCTACCTTGTCGGAGGCTATCCCAATTTTTCAATCAACGCATCCGCGCAGAGTTGAGCGAAACTGTCGTCGTTGATATTGGCCTCAGATTCGATGACGGGGATGTCGTCGCGGAGATTTGATTTCAGCGATTCGAACAGGGCCGTGTCTGCGGCGGGGTTGTGGAAGGGCTGGCCGGGAGCGCTGATCACGCTGATGCTGCCGCCGGGGATGAGCACGGTGACCGGGGCGGAGTAGGCGTTGATTTTCTCCGCCAAGATGCGGCCGAGCTCGGTGCACTCTGCCGCGTTGGTCCGCATGAGGGTAACCTGTTCGTTGTGCACGTAGAAATTTCGGTCTGCGAATTGAGCGGGCACGCTGTCGCGTTCGCCGAAGTTAACCATGTCGAGGCACCCGGGAACAACGATGGCCGGAATCTTGGCGCGAGCGGTGGCGCTGAGGCGATCGGGCCCGGCGTTGAGCACGCCACCGACGAGTTCGTCGGCCCATTCGGTGGTGGTGATGTCGAGCACACCGGAAATAAGACCGCTGTCGATGAGGGACTCCATGGCTCGGCCGCCGCTGCCGGTGGCAGCGAAGACGAGCACTTCATAACCGGCTGCTTCCATGATGCGCTTGGCTTCGGTTACGCACTCGGTGGTGTTGCCAAACATGCTGGCGACAATGAGGGGTTTCTCGTCGAGAGGAGCCGAAGTGGATTGTCGCCGGGTAGCGGAGTTGACCATGCCCGCGATTGCTCCGGCGGCGTTGCTGAAGATGAGTCGCGAAACGCGATTGATACCGGACACATCAACGATGGCGGGCATCATGGTGATGTCCGAGGTGCCGACGTAGTGAGCGGTTTGCCCACTCGCGAGCGTCGACACCATCAGCTTTGGGAAACCGAGAGGTAGCGCGCGCATGGCGGTCGTGGCGATAGCAGTGCCGCCGCCGCCGCCGAGGGAGATGATTCCGTGTATCTGGTTTTCGGATTCAAGTCGGGCCACGATCACCGCGGCGGCGCGGCCCATGAGAGTCACACATTCACCACGGTCTTGGCGGGCGAGGATGGCGTCGGTTTCCGAATCATCGAGTGCAGCCAGAACTTCCGTGCGGGAGACATCGGGGACGATCGCGGGATCAGCGAGGCTGCCGACATCGATCAGGAGCGTGGCGAACCCTTGAGTTTTCAGGTGTTCAGCGATGAAGGCATGCTCCGCGCCTTTGGTGTCGAAGGTTCCTAGAATCGCAATGGTTGAGTTCATTTTTGGATTTCGGAGTTACGAATTACGATTTCAGATTTGGCCGAGAGTTGAGGTAGAATTATTTTTTAACCACGAAACACACGAAAGCTTGGAGGCAGTTGTTCATTAACCGCAAATCTACTCGACCGTAGAATCTAAAGTTCGAATCTGAGTAATCTGTGGTTAATGAAATTCGGTTAGCCCCGATGAAAATATCGGTGGTGTGGGTTTCGGTGAATGCTCGCTACTCGCTACCCACTACTCGCTACTTATTTCTACTTCTTTCCGCTGGCCCACTCCACGGCGTTGGTGAGGAGGGTTCGGAAGTCAGGGTGGTCGTGGGTGCGTTCATCGTGGCCGATGGTGATACCGACTACGCGTGATTCGGGATGGTCCGTGATCCAAACCGCCGGATGAGACTTGCTGAACTTTTTCGAAGGTGAGGTTTCGGCGAGGACCGTGATGGGTGAGGTGCCGGCGGGGATTTCTTGTGGCCCCGAGTTCATGTAGTAGAGCTCGTCCTCAATGGTGAAGCTCGCCGATACGCCACGCATGATGGGGTGGCTGGGGCGGACCGCGTTGACGGCATAGGCGTCAATCTTGTCGTGCCCGCGGGAGCCACCACCTACGATCTGGGCGTTGAGCTCCGGCCACTCCTTGTAGCCATACCACGTGCCAGGGTGGTGCATGATAATACCTTTGCCGGAGGCGGCGAAGGCCATGAGGGCTTCCCGATACTCCGGGGTATCGAGGAACTTACGGTTCACACTGATGAGGGCGACGTCGGCGTCACCGGAAGCGAGGGCGGCGGCGGCTTGATCGCGATCTTCGGTGTAGTTGACGCTAAAGCCGGCGGCCTTGAGGAAGGCGCGATCGGTGCCGCTGAAGAACGTGTCGAACTTGTGGGAGCTACCGCCACTGATCATCAGCACGCGGGGTTTACCAGGTTCCCAGACGATGGGTTCAATTTCGGGTAGGGGAGCATCACGCTTACCGCCGGATTTGGGCGTCTCATCGACGGCCGGGACGACCGCTGCCTGCGGGGCTTTGGCGCTGTCGGAGATGTAGCTGATCAAGTCTCGCAGGCCGGTTTCACCTAGGGCGGCGAAACCTTCGGGCATGAGGGAGCGACGGGTGTTTTCACGCTTGGTGATATCGGCAGATTTAATCTCCGTGTCACCACCCTGATTGCGGATAGTGAGGCTGGCGTTGGTCTCACGGATGATCACGCCCGAGTAGGTTTGATTCTGTTTGGTGGTGATATTCCACTGCCAATAGTTGGGTTCGATGGATCGATTAGGATCGACGATGGCTTGCAGCAATTCAGCGGCGCCGTGCGAACCGATTCCAGCGAGGGGAGGGCCCACATCGATACTGCCAATATCGCTAAACTTGTGGCAGATCGCGCAGGCGGTGGCAAAGAGGTTGCGGCCGTTGGTGATGTCGCCCGGTTGGCTGACAGCCGGCAAGAGTTTGGCGATAAGCGCATCCTTCTCGGCACTGGTTTGGATGGAGGGTGCGACCACGTCGGCAGCCAAGCGATTGACCTTACGGACGGGGTGGCGTCGCAGGCGATCGATGTTGGCTGGACCGAGTGCGAGTGGGGTGAGGCGGCTGTCTTGTAGCGCCTTCAGCAGCGCGAGGGAGAACTCTTCTCGTTTAATGATTTCCTCAAAAACGGGCGCGGATTGGGTGGTCACATAGGTATCCACGAGGAGTTTGCTGACGGCAGGATCGGACAAGCGACCGACGGCATTGAGCAAGGCCTTTTGATCAGCGATGGAGATTTTTGGGTCGGTGAGTAGGGCGCCGATTTTGACTAGGGCCGCATCTCGCGTTTGCGGGATGGCGAGTAAAGCGGCGACGGCCGCGGCGCGTTGGCTATCGGACCACGCGGCCGATCCGAGTTCGGCCAGCAGTCGGTTTGCGGTAGGGGTGATGGTTTTAGTGAGCAGTCCCGACTTGTCCCAAACCGCAGCGAGGGAGAGCGCTGCGGTGCTGACGTCGGGTTCGCCGATGAGTTCCCGCAGGGAGTTGGCAATATTACGATTCAGTTTCGGAAGATTTTCTCCGTGGACGGCCAGACCACTGAGGAGCTCGACGCGCAAAGGGCTGGACGAGCGCGATGTGGCGAGAGTCAGGACAGTGGCCGTTTCGGCGGGAGCGTTTTCGGCGAGAGTGGTGACCAAGGAATGGAGGCCATTCGGGTTACGACGATTCAGAGCGGCGGCGATCCACGTCACGGGATCTTCGCTGGCGGCGGCGATGATGGCCGAGCGAGTCCAGTCGTCTCGTGCGGAGGCGTAGTTGGTCAAGACTTCGGCCCGACGGTTGGCCGTATCGGCTTTGGCCGTGGTGTGATATTCTACCATGGCGCGGCTACCCATCATAGGCGTTGCGGCCGCCACACGATCGTCTCCGCTGTGATTCTCCCGAGCGAGTCGCAGGGCGGTTTTTTTAATGTGCGCATTAGGGCTCGTCTTGATGGCGGTGAGCAGGCCATCGAGATCGTTGCGGTCGAGGTTGATGGCGGGCAGGGTCTTGGCCTGCTTGTGATTCACCCGCCAGATGCGGGAATGGTAGTGATCGCGGTCAGGCCGTAGGGCGGCGTTGGCGGGGCCGTGGATGGGTCCACGCGTGTCGTTGTGAATCACCGCTTGGTTGTAAAAGTCGATGAGGTATAGGGCACCGTCGGGTCCGACGCGATTTTCGATGGGTCGGAACCAGAGATCAGTGCTGCGGATGAATTCGGTTTCTTCGCGGCCCTTTTCTTTGGCGACCGTAAAAGTGACGCCATCGGGCTTCACAAATTGGTGGTGGATGATGTTCAGCGTAGGCTCGGTGGTGAAGTAGGAGTAGTTCCACTTGGCGGGCCAAGTGCCGCCTTCGTAGATGGCCGTGCCAGCGGCGGCGGTGAAGCGGCCGACTTGGTCGATTTGCACGTAGGCCTGCTCGGTCCATTCCATGGCGGGGAACGAGCGTTGATCACTGATCATTCCCTTCCAGGAGGTGGTGCCGGGGATCTTACCTTGAGCGAGTATTGACTCAGGCACTACAGAATGGAAGAAGACGGTGCCGCTGGTGGGTTGGGTCCAGAAGACCTGACCATTCCAGGTGATATCAAGCCCCCAGGAGTTGCCGTTGCGGCTATTGTATTGCTCGAACGCGGAGCCGTCGGGTTTGAAACGAACGACGCCGGAACTGTCGCGGCCGAATGCGGTTTTGCCATCGGGAGAGGTGACGTCCCCGGTGCTGTAGCCGTGGGTGGCGTAGATCCAGCCGTCGTGACCCCAGCGGAGGTTGTTGATGAGGGAATGCGTGTCGCGGACTCCGAGCCCCGTGTAGAGCTTGGTGCGTTTGTCGGCGGTGCCATCGCCGGTGGTGTCTTCGAGGAACCAGATATCGGGAGAGGTCGCGGCGATAGCACCGTTGCGGTAGAGCACGAAACTCGTGATCAGTTCAAGGTCATCAGCAAAGACCTTCTTGGTGTCCATGATGCCGTCACCATCGGTATCTGTGAGGATAGAAATACGGTCTTCGGCGGGGCGATTGGGTTGAGTTGGCTTGAGCGTGCCGGAGTCTTGCCAGACTGCGGATTCGGAGATGCGGCGTCCGTTGGGATATTCGGGAGTTTCGCAGACCCAGAGACGGCCCTTTTCGTCCCAGGTGATGTTCATGACCTTTTCGATTAGGGGTTCGGAGGCGACGAGCGAGATGTCGAACTCCGGATGGACCTCGAGTTTGGCAGCGGCCTTGGTGGGATGGATCGGACCGTTGACGGGATAGATGAGCGCATCCCCGAGCTCGGAAAGGATGCAGAGTTCGTCGACGTCGTTGCGACCACCGGCCCAAGCGATGCCGCGGAGGAGGACGGACCGGTAGTTGGGGCGGTTGAAATTCTCGTAGTGATGACCAGGAATGGATACGAAGGCGCGGTAAGGTTTATGGGCGTTCGGGCGGGTCTTTTCGTAGGTCCAGATCTGCGGTTGATGATCGTAGATGTTAACGGCTTTTTGGGTGGCTACGGCTTCGGCCGCGCGCGCTTGGGCCTCCTTGTTGCCCTTTCCACCCGTGTCGCGGGATTTCGGCGTGTAGGCGGTGGCGAGAACGTGGATGTCGTCGGAGAGATCCATGTCGTAGTAGATCTCATCGTCCATGGCCCAGTTGGAAACGTTCGTCGTGATCGGGTGGTGACGGTCGGCGAAATAAAGGTGCATGGGCGCTTCGAGCCACTTGGTTGTGCCGTGCCGCCAGGAGCCACCGATGATCGTCTTATACCAATCGGGGTCTTTGGAAACGGCACCGGCGTGGATGACTACGAGGCCGCCGCCGCGGGAAAGGTAGGCTTCGAGATTGACGCGGTCTGCCGGAGCGATTTCGCCGCCGTGATCTCGGTGGAGGACGAGAACATCGGTTTGGGCGAGCTGGACGACGGTAGGGAATTCGTTGCCACCGGTTGCCGTGGCTCCGCGCTCGTTGAGGAGGGGCACCCACTCGGCGAGGAAACGGGGATGGTCGTGTTGGCCGGGACCGTGGGTTTTTTCGCCGGAGCGGACGAAGACACGGAGCGGGTCGGCAGCGGAGAGCGTGGTGGTGAACGCAAGGACGAGAAGGGTTACGAAGCTCAGGTAACGTTTCATAGAGGCAGGGTTTTAAGTCTAAGTCACAGGGGACTCAGAGGGGGCACAGAGAGCACAGAGTTTGGGAAGAGAGAGGATGGGATTAGGTCGCACAGAGGGGCAGGGTGATGTCGGGCGTAAAGCCCGACATGGGGGGTAAAAGGTGGGTCGGCTTTTATGTCCGACATGCGGGGAGGCGGGTTGGCACTCTGAGAAAGAAAAAGATAAAGAAGAAAGAGAAAGATCCGCCGTCGTCTCGCTGTGCGAGACTATGGCGGACATGGAAAAAAAGGGGGGGCTAATCGCGGATCTTACACGGGGGGAGGTTGGCGCGGACAGTGGACCATGGAGCTTCGGTGGAAACGTCTTGAGGATCAGTCACGGCGGCCTGATCTTCTGGGAGGTTGGCGGGGGAAAGAATGGCGAGGAAAACGAGGGGTTCGTCGTGCGGGTTGTAGGTCGCATGCACGGTGCCGGCGGGGATGTGGGCGGTGTCACCAGCGGTGAGGTTGCGGTGATCTTGGTCGACCCATTGTTCAGCCTGACCGGAAACGACGTAGATGACTTCTTCGCGATGCGGGTGGGTGTGAAACGGGTGGCAGTGATGCGGAGGCATCGTGACGCGAACCAATAGGAGTTTGTCGGCGGCAACGATGTCGGGGCGGCAAAGCCATTCCATGTCTGCCCACGCATTCGCTTCACGAATGGCGTCGGCGTTTTGAACGAAACGGGCGGGAGTTGTCATTCTTTGAAATTACGAATTACGAATTCGGATTGGCGGGGAGGCAGGATTGGGAGAAAGAGAAAGAACTGAAATGGCAGGGAAAGCGGGAGGAGGCGCGGCGGAATGCTCGCTGCTCGCTACCCACTACTCGCTACTTTTCCGAAACTCCCCATTCGGGTTGAGGGATTTGAATTCGCGGGTGAGGTCGGTGAGGGAGCGTTCGACGCCCATGCGTTCGAGGCTGCTGGCTCCGACGAAACCTTGGGCGGTCGTCGCGGCGAGGACGCGGCTGGCGTCGGCCGGGGTATTAATCGGGCCGCCGTGACAGAGGAAGAAGATGTCATCTCGCACGGTGGAGGCGGCATCGATGATGTCCTGCGTCCGCTTGATGGTGTGGTCCCAGCTGACGAGAGCATCCTTCACGCCGATGCTGCCGCCGACAGTCGTGCCGACGTGCGCTATGATGGCGTCGGCACCGGCCTTAGCCATTTCGATGGCTTCCTCGGGGGAGCCGACGTAGACGACGGAAAAGAGGTCCATTCGGCGGGCGAGGTTCACCATCTCGTATTCCTTCTTCACGCTCATTCCGGTTTCCTCGAGGACGCCGCGAAAGTGACCATCGACGATGGTGTGGGTGGGGAAATTGTTCACGCCGGAGAACCCCATTTCCTTCACCTTGCCGAGCCAATGCCACATGCGGCGGCGGGGGTCGGTGGCGTGAACGCCGCAGATGACGGGGCATTCTTCTACAACGGGTAGGACTTCGTATTCACCAATCTCCATGGCGATAGCGTTGGCGTCGCCGTAGGCCATCATGCCGGCGGTGGAACCGTGGCCCATCATGCGGAAGCGGCCGCTGTTGTAGATGATGATGAGATCGGCGCCGCCTTTTTCGATGAACTTGGCGCTGATTCCGGTGCCAGCGCCGGCGGCGATGATAGCGTCGTTTTTATCGAGCGTGGCTTGCAGGCGTTCGCGAACTTCTTCGCGAGTGTAAGGATTTCCGGTTCCGGTCCAAGGGTTGGGCATAGTCTGGCTGGGTTAAGCTAGGGGTAAAGTGAGGTTGCTCACTCTACGGCAACCCTGGCCGAGGGGAAGCTCGAGTCTCCCACATTCAACCGACGAATTTCCACGTGACGAGGTGGATGTTTTAGCCTGCAATGGAAGGCCTCTCGCCCCAGGCGATGATATCCCCGACTCCATTCATGAACCAAGACTGGCAAGAGACCACGATAGATGGCGCCCGCACCCGGCGTTGGTCGTTGGATGCCGGGCAGTGCCCCGAGCTGAAGGCGTGTCATATCGCGTGGTTGGGTCTCGATTCGGTTTTTTCGCCTTACCGCCGCGTGCGATTGGCCCCGTCGGGCAGTTACTTTCTAGCCACGCTGGCGGGAGAGGGGCGGGTGTGGCTGGAAGGCCGTTGGCAAAAGGTGACAGCGGGTTCGCTCTGTCTGGCTCCACCGCGCGGTCTCAATGCGTTTCACGCCGTCGCCTCCCAAAATCAGCCGTGGGAAATTGCCTGGATTCGATATGATGAGGCGCCCTGGACGAAGCCACTGGTCGGGGCGGGGTCTCCCTTGCGACTGGAGCAAGGGGCGGAAGATTTTGGTCGGGTGTTGCGAGGATTGCGCGCGGAGTGGGAAGGCGATTGTGATGCGGACATGGTCCGTCATTGGGTCGCGCTGGCGCATGGGTTGGCATTGCGCCGATCAAGTGCTTGGCGCAGCAGTTCGCGCATTGCGGAAATGTGGGAAACGGTCGCGAGTGACCTCACGGTGGACTGGAAGCTTTCGTCACTGGCGTCGGCGTGTTCTGTGAGTGCCGAACATTTGCGGAGACTCTGCCGGAATGAGTTGGGTCGCACTCCGATGGAGCATGTGACTTTTCTACGCGTCCGTCGGGCACAGGATCTATTGGCCGCCTCCGATGATAAACTCGACGCCATCGCTCCCCAGGTAGGTTACCGCAGTGCGGAGGTGTTCTCCCGAGCCTTCATGCGTTGCACCGGCATGACGCCGACGAAGTATCGGGAGCACGGTCGGTGAGGCTGGACGATCCGAGAATGCCCTTTTCAAAAGGGCGAGATCATGGTTCTTTAGAGGTATGCCTCTACGAACCTCGATAAGTGTTTTGATTGGCCTACTATGCTTGGCCAACGCCTCGGCGCAGGGTGAACCGCGTATCGCCAAAATCTCTCCGAACGCGCATAAAGACGCGCTCCGATTAAATTCGGAATATTTGGCGTATCAGCCCGTCGGAGAAATTTTGGGCGACCTTCCGTTGGTCATCTATCTGCATGGCGCGGGGGGGGTTGGCAAGGACATCAAGAAAATTGTGGGGCAAACCGATCCGCTGTGGAGTGGGATTCAGGGATTTGGACAAACGCCGTGTTATTTGGTCGCGCCGCAATGTGTGGCCCGAGGGGGTGCCGGACCGCGTGGGGGTTGGCAGCTCGATGATCTCAACGCTTTCCTCACGCACCTCAAAGCGACAATGTCAATCGATGCGCAAAGAATTTATCTGACCGGAAACAGCATGGGCGGATACGGCGCGTGGATGTGGGGCGGCAACGCCCCCGAGCACTTCGCGGCGGTGGCTCCTTTGTCCGGCGGCCTCGGCCCGGGGGGACCGAAAGACACCACTGATCGGTTGGAGGCTTGGGCGGCCAACCTAGCGAAAGTTCCGGTCTACGCTTTTGTCGGAGGTAAAGACACGGTCGTCCCGCCGGATCGGTCGGAAAGCATGGTGGCGGCGATTCGTGCAACGGGTGGCGAGCAGGTGAAGCTCAAAACCTATCCCGAAGAAGGACACAATGTGCGCCGATTGGTCTACACCACGGCGGAGTTTTACGACTGGTTATTTTCCCACGAGCGCGACGGATAACGGTCGCCGCGGTGTTGGCTCATTCGCCTCAACGGCTGAGTTCGTAGAGCGCGTAACCGGCGCGGAGATTGCGGGCAAAGGAACAGGGTGTTTTCCAGTCGCCGCGTAGGTGTACCTGGCGCGTGATCTGATAGCCTTGGTCGGCACAAAAAGCCTCGAAGTCGGCGATGGTGAGCGGGTTGGCGGGGCGACTTTCCTGCCACGTCGTGGGGTGGACTTCGTTCTGCGGTTTGCGGCCATGCAACACGGAATCAAGTCGGTTTTTCCAATAGCCGTAGTTCGCGAAGCCGACCGTCAGGCTACGGCCGACGCGTAGCGCCTCCGCAATCACCTCGTTGGGTCGGTCGACCTCTTCCAAAGTGCGCGAACAAATTACGTGATCGAAATGGTGGTCATCGAATTCAGCCATGAATCCCATCATGTCACTTTGGTAGGCGCTTAGACCGCGCTTCACGCAGGCCGAGATCTTATCAAAATGCAGGTCGACGCCGATACCCCGAATCGACTTCTGCTGCGCGAGTTCCTCGAGTAATACCCCGCGCCCACAACCCAGATCGAGCACACAGGAAGACGGGGTCACCCAATCGGTGATGACCTGCAGGTCGACGGTGCGTTTGTTGGATCGGAGAGACATCAGAGCTGATTTACGAATTACGAATTACGATTTTGGATTTGAGAGGGAGGCGAAGAGGCAGGGAATTTAAGAGCCCACGAAAAACACGAAAATTCGGACGGAGAGGCAGGATTTTTTTACAGGAGGAAGCGGAGTTATTGGAGACCTGAATCAGAAGTTACAAATGGAGGGCTTTGCTTTTCTCTGCTCTCTCCTGTGAATATCGGCAGTGGAGTGGTTTCGTGATATTTCGTGTTTTTCGTGGGCCAAATTCAGCTGGCGAGGAAGTCGCGGACGAGGGCGTAGAGTTCGGGGGATTCGAGCAGGAAGGAATCGTGGCCGAGGTCAGTGGTAAGCTCAGCATAGCTGGCTTGTTTGCCGGCCCGCAACAGTGCCGTGACGATGGCGCGGTTTTGATTGGGAGGGAAGAGCCAGTCGCTGGTGAAGCCCACCACCAAAGCATCTGCGGTGACCGGTTGGAGCGCTGCTTCCAGCGAACCGGGGCCCGCGGCGAGATCGAACTGGTCGAGCGCTCGCGTGATGTAGAGGTAGGAGTTGGCATCGAAGCGATTGGTGAAGCTCTTGCCTTGATAACGGAGATAGCTCTCCACCTCGAATTGCACGTCGAACGCGCCGGTGGACTCCTTTGAATTCGCGACGGTGCGGCGGCCAAATTTACGCGCCATCGATGCATCGCTCAGATAAGTGATGTGGGCCATCATGCGGGCGATGGCCAATCCTACCCGAGGGCCTTCGCCGGAAGCATAGTTGCCTTCGTTCCAGTCGGGGTCTTGCAGAATGGCCTGACGTCCAACTTCGTTGAACGCGATGGCCTGGGCGCTCTCGCGAGCGGTCGTGGCCATGGCGAGTAACTTGCGCACGAAGCCGGGGAAGGTGATGCCCCACTCGAGCACTTGCATGCCACCCATCGAGCCACCAATGACGCCGGCGAGCTGGGTTACGCCGATCGCGCGTAACCAACGCTCCTGCGTGCGCACCATGTCGCGGATCGAGACGATCGGGAAATTGATGCCGTAGGGTTGGCCGGTCTCGGGGTCGACCGAGAGCGGTCCGGTCGAACCTTGGCAGCCGCCGAGCACATTGCAGCCTAGGACGAAGTAGCGGTTAGTATCGAGCGCCTTACCGGGGCCGATGATGTTGTTCCACCAACCCACCTTACGGTCAGACAGGCTGTGGAAACCCGCGCAGTGATGATCGCCGGAAAGGGCGTGGCACACTAGAATGGCGTTGTCCCCGGCCGCGTTGAGGCGGCCGTAGGTTTCGTAACGCAACGTGAATCCAGGAATCGTGCGACCCGACTCGAACGTGAACGGCTCATCCGAAACGTAGTCAACCGGCGCGACGAGTCCGACCTCGCCGGGTTCGGCGGGCAGGGCATCGATGCTGTCGGGATCGGAGTCGTTCATGGGTTGGAGGAGAGACGTTAGAAGAAAGAAGGCCGAAGTAAGAAGAAAGAAGTTACGCAGATGTGTTTTGCGCGAGAATAAGGGCGATGAGTTTTGAAGAACGGACCGGCGGTCGGTCGCTACCTGAGCTCGGGGTTAGGGCGTGACCGCTGGGCGCGCCGACGGCGGAGTGGCTTTGTTCTCTTTATTGTCATCGGGAAAATTGTGAAAGGTAGGTAGGGTTTGGCTGCAGTTGCGAACGAGAACGAGAACGGGAACGGGAACGAGTATGAGTATGAGTATGAGTATGAGGTGAGAGTCAGAGGTGAGAGGGTGGTGGGTTCGTTGACAGAGGGGAGACGATGCCTAGGGTTCGCCCATGCTACGTTTCGCCCGACTCATGGTCTTATTCACCGGGCTGCTCGCCCTCGTCATGCAACTTAACGGACAAATCGATCGCGTCGCCAGTCGCTCCTTTGCCACCCGCGCCGAAGTTATCGCCCAAAACGGCATGGTGGCCACCAGCCAACCGCTCGCCGCCCAGATCGGTCTCGATGTGCTCAAGGCAGGTGGTAACGCCATCGACGCCGCTATCGCGACTAATGCTGCCCTCGGGTTGATGGAACCCACGGGCAATGGTATCGGCGGTGACCTGTTCGCCATCGTGTGGAGCGCCAAGGAGCAAAAACTCTACGGTCTTAACGCTTCCGGCCGCTCGCCGCTGGGGTTGAGCTATGATCAGATGCGTGCCGAGCTGGCGAAGCTAGGCGTCGATAAGATTCCGGCACGCGGCATGCTGCCGATATCGGTGCCGGGCACCGTCGATGGTTGGTATGAACTGCACGGCAAGTTCGGGAAAATGCCGATGGCTGATATTCTCGCGCCAGCCATCCGCTACGCGGAGGAGGGATTTCCGCTCACCGAGCTCATTGCCTATTATTGGAAATACGCCTACTATTACGAAGATGTTCCGGGCGCCGCCTACGAAACGTGGATGCCAGGTGGGGTTGCCCCGAAAAAGGCGGAGATTTTCAAAAACCCAGACCTTGCTAACACCTACCGCCGCATCGCAGCGGGAGGGCGCGACACCTTTTATCGCGGTGAGATCGCGGATGAGATCGATGCATTTATGCGCGCCAACGGAGGGTTTCTGCGCAAGGCCGATCTCGAAGCGCATACGTCGACCTAGGTCGATCCGGTTTCGGTAAACTACCGCGGATACGACGTGTTTGAACTACCCCCGAACGGGCAGGGTATCGCGGCGCTGCAGATGTTGAATATTCTCGAGGGTTATGACCTTCGCGGCATGGGCTGGAATTCCCCGGAAGCGCTGCACGTCATGATCGAGGCGAAGAAACTCGCCTTCGAAGATCGTGCTAAATTTTACGGCGATCCCGAGTTTTCGGACTTCCCGCTCGATTGGTTGTTGTCCAAAGAATACGCGGCCGAACGCCGCGCGCTGATCGATCTTAATCGCGCAGCGAGCCGGGTCGATGCAGGCAATCCGGCGCTACAACAAGGCGCCACGATTTATCTCACTACGGTCGATTCCGAAGGTAACATGGTGTCGCTGATCCAGAGCAACTACCGCGGCATGGGTAGCGGCGTGATGGTGCCGGGACAGGGATTTGGTTTTCAGGATCGCGGCGAGATGTTCGTCTTTGATCCGCGTGATCACGCCAATGTCTACGCGCCGGGCAAACGACCTTTTCATACCATCATTCCCGCCTTCGTGATGAAGGACGGACAACCCTGGATGAGCTTCGGTTTGATGGGCGGCGCAATGCAGCCGCAAGGTCACGCGCAGATCGTGATGAACCTCGTCGATTTCGATATGAACCTTCAGGAGGCAGGAGATGCCGCGCGTTGGCAGCACCACGGATCGACGGATTACGACACGCCAAAAATGGAGGATGGCGGCTACGTCACGACCGAATCAGGTATCCCCTTCGAATCTGTGAGAGCGCTCGAAAAACTCCGCCATGACATGCGCACCGACACCGGCGGCTACGGGGGTTACCAGGCCATCCGCTGGGATGCGGAAAACAAAGTCTTCATCGGCGCCACCGAAAGCCGCAAAGACGGCCATGCAGTAGGCTACTGAATTTCGGCTCAGGAACATGTCCGCCGAAGTCCCGCCCCGCCGTAGGCTACTCAGCCCGAGATGTAGCTTTCACGTTGCGCCGCGGGAGCGGTTTTGGTGGGGTGCGGGCTTGTGACTATGATTCGCTTTCTACCTCTGTTGATTACTGCGCTGACTTGTTCGGTAGCATTGAATCTAGCCTCCGCTAAATCCTCCTCGCCACCGAACGTGTTGTTCGTCGCGATCGATGACCTGAATGATTGGATCACGCCATTTGGTGGCCATCCGCAGGCGATCACGCCGAACCTCGAGGCGTTTGCCAATCGGGGCGCGATGATCTTTCAAAACGCGCACTGTGCGGGCCCCGTGTGTGGTCCGTCGCGGTCGGCGTTGTTGTCGGGTTTTTTGCCGAGCACGACGGGCTTGTATGGCAACAGTCAGAACATGCTGCACTCGGAGCTCGTGCAAACGCACGCGACGTTGCCGGAGTATTTTGCGAAGAATGGCTACCACACGATTTCTCGCGGGAAGATTTTTCACGCGCATGCGTCGAAGACCGGTCGAGACGATGGCCAATGGGCCTTTGAGGAATGGTTGCCACGCACCAAGGGCGTGGGAGTGGATCGCGATGGTCTTTATTCGCGCAACCAAAACATCATCGCGGGACAACCGGGTCCTCCGTCCGAATACACCCGACGTGGGGGATCGGAGTTTGCGTGGGGACCGACCAAGGGTCCGAAGGAAGAAACCGGTGATTACCGCAACGCCCAATGGGCGGCGGAGCAGTTACAGCGGGATTTTGATCAGCCGTTCTTTATGGCGATTGGATTTAGTAAACCACATCTGCCATTTTACGTGCCGCAGGAGTTTTTTGATCTGTATGCCGATGTCGATGTGAAGGCCAATCCGATCAAACGCGATGACCTCGACGACATTCTACGACCCGATGGGAAGCCTAAGTTTAAGCCGACGGATGACTACCTGTGGCTGGAGGAAAACGATCTGATCGACGAAGCCACGCACGCCTATCTCGCTGCCGTCAGTTACGCTGATGCCTGTCTGGGCGTGTTGCTAGAAGCGCTCGAATCGAGCCCGCACGCCGACAATACCATTGTCGTAGTTTGGGGTGACCACGGTTGGCACTTGGGCGAGAAACTACGCTTTCGCAAAGCAGCCGGCTGGACTGAGGCGACCCGCATGCCTCTGATGGTGCGATTGCCGGGGATGAGCGGTCGGCAGGACAGCTCGCGGGCGGTTAACCTGATAGATCTTTATCCGACGTTGATCGACCTGTGTGACCTCCCGGAGAAACCGGAACTAGACGGCCGCAGCTTCGGACCCGTGCTGGCGGATCCGACGGTCGCCTGGGACTACCCAACTATGACCGTGCTGAGGGAAGGCGGCGCCTCGTTGCGAGACGAACGCTGGAGTTATATCCGCTATGACGACGGCACCGAGGAGGTCTACGACCTGTTAGCGGATCCGATGGAATGGGACAATCTGAACATTCGACGCTCACCGGAAGTAGCAGCGGCCGTGAACCGATTGGCGGCAGTGATCCCAGCCGACTTCGCCCCAACCGGGCGAAACTCAAAACTGGCGGACGCAGACAAGAATTCCGAATGGGCCAAACGCATCGATCCGACGTTGAAGCCGAAGCGGATCCTGTCGGAGCTGAAGTAGGGTTACGAAGGCGGCGGAGAGGTAGGATCGGTTTTAACCACGTCTATGAACGGAGTGAATGGGCTGACAATACACGAAATCTCAGAGGCATCCGCCGTCGTTCTGCGGAGTAGAACTATGGCGAGACATGGGGTGGTTTGTTGCCACAAAAGGCACAAAACGGGGAGGCAAAGTGCGATGGCTGGGGAAGTGACTCAGGCTGGTTTTATTTGTGCCTTCTGTGCCTTTTGTGGCTATAATTACCACCATGAACACCTTCCGAATTGATCATATTCAGCTGGCGATGCCGTCGGGTGGGGAAAATCGGGCAAGAGCATTTTTCGGCGATACCTTAGGTATGACCGAAGAACCGAAACCGGAGCCTTTGGCGAGTAGAGGAGGGTGTTAGTTTCGCTGTGGTTCGGTTCGTTTACACGTTGGGGCTGAAGCCGATTTTTCGCCACAACTCAAAGCGCACCCTGCTTTCACAGTGGATGATTTGGCGAGTCTAGCGGAGTCGCTGATGGCGGCAGGACACAACGTAAAATGGGATGAGGCCCTGCCGGATAGAAAGCGATTTTATGTGACTGATCCCTTTGGCAACAGAATTGAATTCATGCGCAACGGCGATGGTTTCTCTCAGCGATAGGTAATCAGGTATATGATCTAGCGCAGGTGTTGATTGAGGAAAGCTACGACATTGCCGCGGGCTTCCTTGGTTTCGAAGGCTTTGCCGCCGTGGCCTGCTCCGGGGAAAATGATGAGTTCGGACTCGGCGCCCGCAGCGATGAGGGCGGCGTGGAGGCGTTGGCTTTGGTCGAAGGGGACGCCTTCGTCGGCATCACCGTGCATGATGAGAAAAGCCGCGTCGTCTCCGCTGACTTGATACAGCGCGCTGGCATCCTTCGCGAGCTCGGGCACTTCGCGCACGGTGGCTCGGAGGAGTTTGGCGCCGTTGGAGTTGGCAACGTCTTCGGCGGAGCGGCCGTTGCCGACGTTGTTGGGCGGCATCGTCAATAGATCGGCGGGTCCGAACCAATCCAACACCGCCTGAACCCGGCTGGAGGTAGATTCGTTTTCTGGGTAAGCCCGCGTGCCCATCAAAGCGACGAGGTGTCCGCCGGAGGACGTGCCGGCGGCGGCGATGCGTTCGGTGGCGAGGCCGAGTTTTTGGCCGTTTTCACGCAGCCAACGCACAGCGGCGTAGCAGTCGTTGATTTGGGAGGGCCATCCGGCTTCGTCGGTCTGGCGGAAATCGATGCCCGCGACGGCGAACCCGTGTTCGGTTAGCCAGGTGGCCTTTTTTTGGACCACGGTTTTGTCCCCGTTTTTCCAGCCTCCGCCGTGCACAAAAATCACTAGGGGCAATTCGCCGAAGGATATCTCAGGTCGATAGAGATCGAGGGTAAGGGGAATCCCCTCGGGGCGCGCGTATTCATGGGTCTCTATACGAGGTTCCGCCGCGACCATCGGTAGAAGGGAGCCTGTCGCGAAAGTGAGAACGGTGACGCAGACAGTGATGGAACGGCGAATGGAGGAGGGGAGTAGGGTAAGCACGGGGGTTGGGGTGGGAGCGTCCTAGTCTTCAGGCGGATCTCTCAAAGTTCGAGTGCAAACCCGTGATGGGTGGTGGTGGGATGGCGTCTTGACGGTGCAGGATGATGGACGGACTTTGGGGAACCCCATGAAACCGCCTACCCCTGCTTTTCGCTTGTTCCTGCTTTCACTGGTTGTGCTGTTCAGTGCCGCACTCCCGCTCTCCGCCAAGTCGCTGGAAGGATCTCGGCCCAATATCATTTTTGTGCTCACCGATGATCAAGGCATGGGGGACTTGGCCTGTTTCGGGAATCCGATCATCTCGACGCCCAACTTGGATAAGTTCTATGCCCAATCGACGCGGTTCACCGAAATGCACGTGAGCCCGACATGTGCGCCGACGCGGTCGGCGTTGTTCAGTGGGCGGCACGAATTCAAAAACGGTGTGACTCATACGATTCTCGAGCGCGAGATTATGGCACTTTCGACCACCACGTTTCCTAAACTGCTGCAGCGCGCGGGCTACGAAACAGGTATTTTTGGCAAATGGCACTTAGGTGACGAGGACGCTCATCAACCCTACAGCCGAGGGTTCAGCGAGACGTTCATTCACGGTGCCGGTGGCATCGGGCAAGCGTATGAAGGCAGTTGCGCTGACTTCCCGCCGAATCGCGAAACGGAAGGACGTTATTTTGATAACGTGATCCTGCACAACGATACCATCGTGCAGACGGAGGGTTTTTGCACCGACGTGTTTTTCCAGGCCGGGCTCGGTTGGATCAAACAGCAGCATGAAGCGCAGACGCCTTACTTCGCCTACATCACATTGAACGCACCGCATGGCCCCATGCTGGCGCCGGAGCGCTATCGGAATAAATGGCTGGACCAAGGCTGGGATGCCAACACGGCCGGTCGTTACGGCATGATCGAAAACATCGACGACAACTTCGGTTTGCTTATTCAAAAATTACGCGAGTGGGATGCGCTCGAGAATACGCTCGTGATTTTCATGACCGACAACGGTCAAGCGGGACGCGCTGGCAAAAAGGACGGTAAGTCAGTCCGACATTACACTGCTGGTTTCAAAACGGGGAAGGGAAGTCCCTATGAAGGCGGCACGCACGTGCCCTCATTCTGGTATTGGGAAGGGGTGCTGGGGCAAGGCGTGGATATCAATGCGCTCGTCGCTCACATCGATTTCTTCAAAACAATGACGGAGTTGGCCGGAGCGGAAATGCCGGCGGGAATTCAGGCGATTGATGGGCGCTCAATCTTGCCCCTGTTAGAGAATTCGAACGCCGCTTGGGAGGATCGCCATCTGTTTATCCACAAAGGTCGCTGGCCGAAAGGCGAAGATCCCGAAGGTTGGAAATTCAAAGACTGTGCGGTGCGCAGCCAGCAGTGGCGCTTCGTCAATAACACCGAGCTATTCGACATCGCCAACGACCCTTACGAAAAAGTCGACGTCGCGGCAGAACACCCCGAAGTCGTCGCAGAGATGCGCGAGGCCTACGATACGTGGTGGGCCGAAACGCGTCCGCTCATGGTTAACGAGGATCGCCCCTTCACTCCCGAACAGCCGCAGGCCGTGCGCTATCACCAGCAACTCGCAACGCGCGGCATCCCGGTTTGGGATGCGCCGGCGCTGTAGACGTTCCTAGAAGGGGGGGCAGGTCGTGTTTCTATGATTTTTTACAAATTGAGCCATTGCCCAATTAATATATAAAACACGACCTGACCCCCTTGAGCTACTTGACCATGGGGTGGATATGGCCGACTTTTGATGGCACTATGTGGCTTCGGTTCGATTTGATCAGGGTGGTTCTGGCAGCCGTTGGTTTTTGGGGCGGTGCCTTGCTCGTCATAGGACAGTCTCCGGTGGCTCCGCCTTTGTATTTGGGTGAACCCGCATCGAATGCCGGGACGTCTTTGCTAGCGGATCGGGATGGATCGATCGTCTTCATTTATCGCGAGGGTGATCACGATAAGGGTGGGTTCTCTAATACGGTGTTTTATCGACGCACGGAGGATGAGGGGCGCACGTGGTCTGATGCTCAGACGCTCTTGGAAACGCCGGGCAACCCTAACCAGTGTTTTTCCACCATCAGCCCCCAATCGGGTGAAGTGATCCTCTTCTACATCGATCGTGGCGTAGGCATAAAATCGGCCCGATCATTCATTGGCTGGCAGGACTGGACCATCCAGGCGATGTCCACCGCCGATCAGGCGCCCATCAACACCATCAGTTACGCCAATGCCGTTTGGGTGGATCTCCCGGGTGGGGGCAAACGGGTGATCTGCGGCTTTCATTGTCAGGAGGGGCTCGGTAGCGGCACGTTCTACTCCGATGACGATGGGCGGACTTGGTCGGTTTCTCCTCGAATCACGGTAGCCAATACGGTCCCCAATATCTGGCAGACCGGAGCAGTCGAGCCGACCTTAGTCGAACTCAGCGATGGACGGATGTTGATGTTTATCCGCAACTCCAATTTCCAGATCTGGAAATCCTATTCCTTGGACCAGGGCGCCACTTGGACGGTCCCGGTGAAGACTGACCTCTATTGCGGCGACAACAGCTGGATCACGCTGAAGAAGCTCGCCGATGGTCGGATTGTGTTGGTGTGGAACAACGCTAAGTCCCTTCGCCCCGAGGCGACATTGGATAAATGGAGTTTCACGGGTCGAGAGGTGCTGCACATGGCGATTTCCGAGGACGACGGTGAAACATGGCTCGGCTTCCGGGAACTGATGCTCGATCGCCTGCGCGATGGAGTGTTCATCAATTATCCGGGGGACAAGGGGCTCAACGAATCCAAAGTCGCCGAGACGCGGACCGGCAAATTGCTCATGGCACTCGGGCAGGCCCCGGGACACCGCAGCTTCGTGTTGGTGGATCCAGATTGGATTTATGAGCGGTCTCGTCAGGACGACTTCTCCGCCGGCACCGCGCAGTGGAGTCGGCAGAAGCTGCTGATTCGTCCGGCCACGTATTCGCGCGAGTTTCACCACAACTTCGAACGCAAACCTGGCGCCGAGGTGGTGCCTCATCCTGACGATGCGGAGCGAAACGTTCTACACCTGCGTCGCCCGCCGGATGAAACGGTTTTCAGTCAAAGAGATGGAGCGGTCTGGAATTTCCCGGCCGGCCGCACTGGGTTCGTCGAAACCACGATTCGCCTGAACGAGGGATTCAAGGGCGCCAGCATCGCGTTGAACGATCGCTGGTTTCAGCCGATCGACAATCAGGGGCGCGAAACGGCGATGTATGTTTTGGATATCCCCGAAAGCGGTCGTATTGGCCCTAACGCCGTGCTTCAGCCAGATCAGTGGCACACCCTTAGATTCGAGTGGCACGAGGTGGAGAACCCCGATTCCGCTCACGGTGAGGTATTCCTCGATCAGCAACCGATAGGCTTGATACTCCCGCTGCGGAACCCAAGTCCGCACGGAATCTCCTACTTGCGGCTCCGTTCGGCGAGTCGGTGGCCGGATGAAAATGGCCTCTATCTGGCCGCAGTTCGAGCTATGGTGCGCTAAAACCCCCATTTTTCGCCCCGGTGCGTGCGGCCCGAATCAAAAGTTATTTGAGAGGCATAATGTGGCCTATTTTATTGGACTCTTGACACGGGGTGTTGCGTCAGGCACTTCAGCTGGCCCTTTTAATGACTAACTAAGATGCAACCCACTTTTCGACCACACCGTAAAAAACGCTTCCGCAAAATCGGCTTCCGTGCCCGCATGGCTACCCGTGGTGGACGCGCTGTCATCAATGCCCGCCGCCGCAAAGGCCGCAAGCGTCTCTCTGTAGCCTAAGTTGACGCCCCGGCGTCACGCTTAACTGCTGGCCTACCATGCGTTTCCGAGCTGCATCGCATCTGCGACGGCCACGGGAGTTCATGAAGGTTCGCTCCGAAGGCCGCCGCTATCATTGCGGCGGTTTTGTTTTGTGGGCTGCTTCTCGCTCTGACGACACCGTCACGGAGTCCGGCCCTCGGGTTGGGTTTGTCGCTTCCAAGGCGGCTGTAGGTAACGCCGTCGCCCGAAATCGTGCCAAACGACGTCTCCGGGACGTGTATCGCCACCACCAAAATCTTGTTTCTCCGGGCACCGATCTCATATTACAGGCCCGCCGATCACTCAATGGGCTTGAGTATAGTGAGATCGAGCGGAGATTTTTGAAAGCGTGCGCCGATATTTTCCCGACGCCTTCCGTTTGATGACCCATTCCACCCAGTTCCCAATCTTCCGTGCCATCGCCTCGATTCCGGCGAATGTGCTTTTGGGGCTTATCCGGCTGTATCAGCTGACCCTATCACCCGTATTGCCGGTGGTGTTCGGCCCCAACTGTGGTTGCCGTTTCCATCCGACCTGCTCGCGATATGCCGCCGATGCCGTGCGCACTCACGGTGCAATCAAAGGCGCGGCGCTCAGCGTTTGGCGCGTGCTTAGGTGCAACCCCCTTCATTCCGGTGGTTTCGATCCGGTGCCGCCCAACCAACCTATTTCCCGTCCCGTTTGCGAACGCGTAGCCAATCCGGCCAACGCCCGCTAATCCTATTTCCCGTTTCTCCGCATGGATAAAAAGAATACTGTCATCGGCGTTATGCTGCTCCTCGCGGCCTTCGCCTCATTGTATCTCGGCAATCGATTTGCCCCGCCAGCTCCGGCCGCGCCAGCAATTGCTCCGGCTCAGGCTCCGATGCCCACCGCGCCAAACCAGGCCTCTCCGCTGGTCCAGTCGGTTGGCTCAGCTCCGCTCAATACCGAATTCGCCACCCTCACCGGGGCCAATGCCGATGAGGTCGTCTCCTACTTGGAGAACGAATTCATCCGCGTGGAGTTCACCAATTTTGGCGGAGCAATCGGCAACGTCGCCTTCATGAAATACGGGCTGACCAAGGGTTCGCCCCTGCCGTTCGTCTTCAATCAGCCGCGCGTGCAGCCGATGCTGGCTATCACCGATATCCCCGGTCTCGGGCCCGAAACGGCCTACCGACTCGTCAGTGCCACCAGTTCGGAGGTCGTTTACGAAGCTGTGCTGGAAGGCCGTCTCAAGGTGGTGCGCCGTTTCTCGCTTGGTTATGAGATGGAAGGCTCCGACCCCTACCTGATCCGTCACGACACCACGCTGCAGGATCTTTCCGGCAACGGTGCTCCTCAGACGGTCGCCGCGCTTAGCCTCGGCACCACCTCGCTCATTTCGCCCAACGACTACGGTCAGTTCCTTAACATCATGTCGTGGGACGGCGAGGACGAGGTGCTCACCAAGTCCGGTGAACTCGAAGGCGGCGGATTCCTCGCCATGGTCGGCGTAAAGGACGGCGCGCCCAAGTCATCCGTCACCAAAGACGGCACCGTCGTGTGGGCCGCAGCCAAAAATCAATTTTTCTCCAGTATTTATACTGGTGACACGGCTGGCTTCAGCACCACGACACGTCGGGTTGAGCTGCCACCATTTGAGGGTAGTTCCCGAGCCAATAAGGGCCTCAACGGTGTCGTGAGTTACGCCATGCCAGCGATGGCTTCAGGTGGCGCGGCCGTCC
This sequence comes from uncultured Verrucomicrobiota bacterium, assembly GCA_913058185.1. Lineage (GTDB taxonomy): Bacteria > Verrucomicrobiota > Verrucomicrobiia > Opitutales > Opitutaceae > Actomonas. The sequence goes on along the minus strand of CAJXQX010000011.1, from coordinate 7,479 downwards.
TCGGCGGTGACTTCTATGTCGGTCCTAAAGAATACGACCGCCTCCGCAAGTTCGAGCAGGACCAGGGCGAGGTGATGCAGTTTGCCCCGTATTTCTTCTCCAAGATATTCCTCTCGGGCATCGTCGCTCCGATTCTCAATCTCACGATGGTGACCATGCACGGTTGGGTCGGCAATTGGGGTGTCGCGATCATCTTGATGACCTTGCTGCTCAAGATCGTCACACTGCCATTCACGTTGGCCGCCTCCAAATCCGCCAAGCGGATGGCCAAGCTGCAACCGATGATGAAAGAGGTCCGGGCCCAGTATAAGGACCAGCCTCAGAAGCTGAACGAAGCCACGCTCAAGATTTTTAAGGAAAACAAGGTCAACCCGATGGGCGGCTGTTTGCCGATCCTCATCACCATGCCGCTCTTTGTGGCTTTCTTCGCCATGCTCCAGGGCACAGCCGAGTTGCGCTTCACCAGCTTCCTGTGGACCTCTGATCTATCGGCTCCGGATACGATCTGGCGGCTGCCGTTCATGAATCTGCCGTTGAACATAATGCCGCTCCTCATGGGCGCGACCATGGTTTATCAGATGCGTCTCACGCCGACTCCGACCACCGATAATGCGCAGGCCCAGATGATGAAGTATATGCCGATCGTCTTCACGCTGATCTGTTACAACTTCGCTGCCGCGCTCGCCCTGTATTCCACGATCAACGGGGTGTTCACAATTGCGCAACAAGTCATTGTCAACCGGACGACCAAGGACGATACTCCTCTCGTGAAACCCGGCGGAGCCGAAGTCGAAGAGAAGGCCTGGAATCCCAACAAGCGCAAAGGTAAGAAGAAAAAATAAGCGCCTCTCTCGGAGGCAAGATCGCTACGCACACGTTTTAATTTAAAAGGAGATTACCCCATGTCAGGTCATAGCAAGTGGTCCACCATCAAGCGCGCCAAAGGCGCAAACGACGCCAAGCGCGGTAAGATTTTCAGCCGCCTTTCTCGCGATCTCACGCTCGCGTCCAAGTCTGGCGGCGGCGACCCCGACTCCAACGCGCGGTTGCGCACGGTCATCCTCAAGGCGAAGGCCGAGAACATGCCGGTCGATAACATTGATCGCGCGATCAAAAAAGGCACCGGTGATCTCCCCGGCGTCGTTTACGAGGATAACACTTACGAAGGTTACGGCCCGGGTGGCGTGGCGTTTATCATCAAATGCACGACCGACAACAAGACCCGCACCTCTCAGGACGTGCGGTCGATCCTTTCCAAACACGGGGGTAATCTGGCGAGCACCGGAGCGGTTGCATTCCAGTTTTTGCACGTGGGTCAGTTCCTCATCGCTATGGATCAGATCGAGGAAGATCCGCTGATGGAGATCGCCATCGAGGCCGGCGCCGATGACGTGATAACCAGCGAAGATGGATACGAAGTGCGGTGCGAAATCGCGGAATTTGACCACGTCATCCATGCCCTCGATGAAGCGGGGATTAAGCCTGCGAGTGCGGAGATCGCTTACGTCCCAACGACGATGACGCCGGTTTCCGAACTCAGCCTCGCCCGATCGGTGCAGAAGCTCCACGACGTCCTCGATGAGAACGACGACGTGCAACACATTTTCTCCAATGAAGAGTTGGCCGAAGATGTCGTCGCGGCGCTCGACGCAGAAGAGTAGCCCTCCAGTTTTTGGAATATACCCCTGCCGAGGATCTCTCAGGAGATGCCTGACCGTTACCCCATGCGCATAGCTGTAATTTCAGATTCCCACGATGACACGCCGACGGCATTGCCGGGTCTGCTCGAAGGGGCCGATGAAATCTGGCACCTCGGCGACGTGATGGATCCGCGCCAACTCGTGGAGCTGGAGCTCCTGGGCAAACCCATGCAGATCGTCGCAGGCAACTGTGATGCCTGGCCCTGGCCGCGAACCCGACGACTGACTCGGGGCGGGCATAAATTTCACCTGGAGCACATTCCCCCGATCCGGTCGATTCCAGGGATGACGGCGATTCTCCATGGCCACACTCACGTCCCCCGCGATGACACTGACCCGCTCGGCGTGCGTTGGCTCAATCCCGGTTCCGTCAGCGAGCCCCGCTACGAAGGCCCTCCTAGCTTCGCGTGGCTCACCATCGACGAAACCCAGGACAGCGCTCCCTATACCTGGGAAATAGTATTCCTCTAAGCTATTCTTAAATATTTGTAATTGAGTATTATAGGGAAAAGTTTAACCATATTGGTTAAATTTTATGGTAGGGTATTAGGGGAATGAGGAGACGGGGCTGGTGTTGAACCGGTCGGATCGTTTATGGGTTGGGGATCGAGAATATTGGGGCGCAATTGGACTTTTTTGACTTCGGCGGGGCTGTGCCGACGATCGAAGCTCCGCCACTGCAGATGGATCCTGAACCGGCTCCGGTGCCTCAAACCGAAGTGTTGTTTGTGCGCAATTTGCGGGCAAAAAACTACCGTCTGACTTTGCGGCGCGATGGGGTGCCGATTGCTACGATCCCGGCGCGTGGCACTGAAAAGGCCGCCCGTAAATTTGTGCGGGAAAACGCTGATTGGCTGAGTCGCATGCAGGATCGGCACCAGAAACAACCGCGTATGGCGGACCGATGGATGGTTGGCACGACCCTCATGTGGCGCGGAGAAATGCTAGCAATTCGACGGGCGGTGGCCGGCGAGCGTCCGCAAGTGTGTTTGGGCGCGGACGTGTTTCGCGTGGTGGATTTGGCGAGTCCAGATCTACGCCCCACCTTGGAATCGGCGTTCAAATCACGCGCACGTATCGAACTCACTTCGCGCACTTGGGAGCTGGCGGCTTTAACAAAAATGGACGTCAAAAAAGTCAGTGTGCGCAATCAGCGCACCCGTTGGGGCTCCTGCACCGAAGGTGGAGTGATTTCGCTCAACTGGCGCCTGATTCTGGCTCCGTCATCGGTGAGTGATTATGTTATTTATCACGAGCTCATGCATCTGCGGGAGATGAATCACTCGAAGCGATTTTGGGCGGCGGTGGCCGAGGTTTGTCCCGATTGGGAAGAGGGCGAAGCCTGGCTCAACGAGCACGGCTCGTATCTGGGATTGTAGACCCGTTCGTTACATCGATTGGGGCGATTCCCACGGATAGTAATGCTGTGGGAAGGTAGGGACGGCCCGCCGGGCCGTCCGCAGTTGTATGGAGATAAACCTTATGAAAGCGGGAGAAGAATAATCCCTCGGCCTGAGTGGCACCCTCCTTCGCTAAGGCGGCCACCAGTGTCCCGCAGAGCGGGACACTGGTGGCCGAATCGGCGAGGCAAAGTGAGGCGGACGGCCCGGCGGTCCGTCCCTACCTTTTAGCCCACGGTGAGTCCGAAAATACCTTCGTATTCGTCGACGTGGTCGATGTGCGAGCCGATCCGACGGAAACCCATTTTCGAAATTATCGCGAATGAAGGGGTATTGTCGGGCCTCACCGAGGCGATGAACGATCTGATGTCGTGGACATCATGCGCCCATTTGATCAAGCCGCTGACGGCTTCCCGGGCGTAGCCTTGTTGTCGGTGATCAACGAAAATGCCGTAACCCAGTTCTACGCCCTCGGGGCTGAGGTCGGCCAAGTCCTCGGGGCCCGGCGAGGAATGAAATCGGATGCGACCGGTCATGGCTCCGGTGGAGCGCAGGCCGATGGCGCGGGGCATCCAAGGTTGGGATGTTATCCCGGCTTCAAAATCCCGTAGGCGTATGGCCGCGAAATCGGCACAGTCCATCCACTCGTCGGGGATCTTGAGTTTTAGCATAGATTCCGCGTCGGCTAATTTTCCGGCCACGGTGCTCCGTAAAAAGTCCGGAGTCAGGGGAATCAGGTCGAGACGATTGGTCGCGATAATTTCATTCATCGGCAATGGATGCTTAACCGCGAAGCGTGGTTCGCTCAGATCACGTCGACCAATTCGACCTCGAAGACGAGGGTCGTCTTTTTAGGGATTTTCCCTTGCACGCCCTTTTCGCCGTAGCCGAGCCAGTAGGGGATGATGAGAATACGTTTCTCTCCCTTACTCATCGTGAGCACCGCCTCGTCGAGGCCGGGCACGACTTGGGCTTTGCCGGCGGGGAATTTATAGGTGTCGCCGCGTTTGAAGCTGTCGTCGAGGTAAGTGCCATCGAGAAAAGTGCCGCGATAGTGAATGGCAACGGGTTGCCCGCGATCGGGGATGGTCACGCCATCCCCTTCCTGCGTGACGAGGTAACGCAGGCCGGATTTGGTGATTTCGGCTCCGGGGTAGAGTTGACCGATGATGGCTTCCTGGTCCGGCGGCAGGACCATCATATCCATGGCTTCTCGCATCGCGCTGTTGATCGGTGCACCGGGATTTTCCCGCGCGAATTTGCCGGAGCGGGTCACGATTGCGATCATGAGCAAGATGAGGCCGAAGAGGGCGGGAACGAGGAGCGTGCGCATTAGAAGTAGATCGTGCGGCATTGCGGGAGGAAAATCAAACCCCAGCATGCATAAACGCGTCTCGAAAAGCTCCTAGACCCCGACGCATTAATCACTGACAGTCCTGAATGTGACGGTTATCAATTTGCTCGCTCCTATCTTCCTCGTGATTGCGCTGGGCGCGGGACTGCAGCGGGGAGGGATGATGACGGCCGAATTGATTGTGGGGGTGAACAAGTTGCTCTACTGGGTCGGTCTGCCGGCGGCTGTCTTTCATACGTTGGTGAGTGCGGGCTCGGGGGGCACAGGCTTCGGTGGGCTGTTGATTGCCTTGGTCGGGGCAACCCTGATCACGGCTGCGATCGGATGGACGTCGGCACCGCTTGCTGGCATATCTGCCGCCGGCCGGGGCACCTTCGTGCAGGCGGCTTTTCGCGGGAACTTGTCGTTTATTGCTCTGCCCTTGCTGTTGACGGTTCCCGGCGTTCCGTTGGCTCAAGCCATGTGGGCGGTGGCGCCAATGATCATTTTGAATAATGCCCTCACGGTGGTCGTGCTCGCGGTCAGTCAATCCAGAGGGCAGGGCAATTTGGTGACAACGACCGCGCTGCAAATTGGTCAGAACCCCATTATTATAGCAGCAGTCGGTGGTATGGTATTTTCGCAACTGGGCTGGGACATCCCGGAGGCGATCGGAACGACGTTGCAGGCGTTGGGGCGGATGTCGCTTCCTCTGGCACTACTGTGCATTGGGGCGGCGCTTATGACCGTGCCGGTAAGTGGCAATCGGGCGCAGGCGGGATTGGCTGCGATCTACAAAGTTGCATTGTCGCCGATTATTGGATACGGATTGGGGAGATGGCTGGGGTTGGATGATGCCGCGATGCTCGCCTTGTTGATCTGCTTGGCCTGCCCAACTGCCGCCATTTCCTACACCGTGGCGAAGCAGATGGGTGGCGATGAGGCGCTGGCGGCGACTGCGGTGGTTTTGAGTGCGGTCGCGAGCGCGATATCGCTCGGCGTCGTCATCGCAGTGTTCGCGGTTTGAGTTCGGTTCACAAACTCACTGCTCCGGGCTCAGCGAGCCCGGCTACATCAATCCAACGGTTTCATTTCGTTATTGTCGGGGTCGGCGACTCCGATCTCCTGGCCACCGCCCACTCTAATCTCAACTGGGCCTGGACCGGTCCTAAGGGATCACGATCGGGGTGCCGGCGCGGAGCCGATTGGCATCCGGGATAGCTTCCCGGTTGGCCCGATAGATTTCAGGCCAACGGTTTCCGTCACCGTAGAAGTCGCCCGCGATGGAGGAGAGGGTTTCGCCGGAAAGGATCGTGTGCCGTTGCGGGCCGGTGGCGCGGGGCGATGAAGCGCGTTCGGTCACGGCAGTTTCGATGGCTACTGAATCAGCAGCAGCGGAGCGAGTCGTCTGAGCCTGGGCCGGAGCACCATACCTGATGGTGGCGGGTCCGGCAGTAGGACGAGAAGGGGGCGCTCGACCTGGCACCGGGGTGAGAGGAGAAGGTTGGGCGAGGGCTAAACGCGTGCGCAGGACATTGAGTTCACGTGAAAGCGAAGCCGTTTGTTCGCGGGCGAGTCGGGCCTCCTCGCGGAACGTAATATTTTGGGCGGAGAGGTCTGAGGCCGGGCTTTCCTCGGTGGGTTGGGGTGCCAGTTGCGCGCGTAGTGATTCGATCTCGGCGGCTTGAGTGGCGGCCAGGTTTTGAGCGCCAGTCAGTTCCGTTTGGAGTGCAGTGGCGGAGTCCGTGTCGCTCGAAGCAGCGTTTTCAGCCGTGGCTGCACGTTCAGCGTTGGCGGCGGCACGGCCCTCGGTTTCGGCGATGGCGGTTTGGAGTCCGGAAACCTCATCCCGGAGGGTTCCTAGCGTCGCGTCGGCGGCATCGGCACGAGCGGAGGCGTCGTCGAATTGCTCGCGGAGTCGAACGATTTCACGTTCCTGAACGGCGAAGGCGCGCAGACTGGCATCGTGTTGATTCTGCAACTGAGGATCAACTTCGACGGTAGCGGGAGATGCGGATACTTGGGCGGCGAGTTCGGTTTGAAGGAGAGAGGACTCGCTTTGGGCAGATTCGAGTGAGCTGCGTAATTCGGCGATTTCAGTCTGCGCTTGGAGCACGGCTGGGTCGGTCGTGTTACGCTCGTTTTCGAGTTCGGTGATGAGCTGCGAATTTTGGTTTTGGGCGGTGGTTAGGCTGACTTGGAGGGAGTCACGTTCGCCGCCGAGAATAGTAATCTGGTCGAGCAATTCGGCGGAGTCTGCCGCTGCAATCGTATTGGATTCGAGTTGGCCGGTCAGGGCCGTATTTTCGGTGCGTAGGGTTTCGAGCTCGGTCTGCAGTTTAGCCACCTGGGTGGATGCTTCGTCAATATGAGCCACCTGGTTTTCACGAAGCTCGATGAGACTGACGCGCGCTGTCGCCAGATCGGTGGAGAGTGTGGATACTTGGTCGTCTGCGGTTTGGAGCTGTGCCGTCAGAGCGTCGCGCTCGGTAACCAAGGCAGAGATTTGATTTTGGCCAGTGGTGGCCAGATCGCGGGAATTCTGTAAGCTCGTCTGAAGATCGGCGATCTCGGAGGAGGCGTCGTTGCCGGATTGGCTTTGGGCGTCACGAAGCTGGGCAAGGGTGTCGAGCTGGTTGCGGAGCTGCAGGTTTTGAGTGCGTTGAGTAGCAAGTTCGGTGGTGGTGGCGTTGGCTTCGGCGGCGAGGCGCGCTCGGTCCCGCTGGAGTTCAGTTTCGCGTGTAGAAGGGCCTTCGGCCTGTTCGGCGTCGAGTTGGGCTTGGAGGCCCGCGACTTGAGATTGGCGGTTGTCCAGGGCGGTTTCGGCGATGGCGACGCGTTTGCGGAGTTCAGCTACGGTGCCGGAGTCGGGAGTCTGCAGGCGTTCGAGGTTGCCGCGAACTTGGCTGAGCTCTTGCGCGAGTTGTCTGCGCTCGGCATCGATGCGGGCGGTTTTTGGGTCAACGCGTTCGAGCGGAACGGAAGTGAACGGGGCAGGCTCAGCTGTGGCGGTAGACGTAGGCTGTCTCTTATACACATCTCCGAG
>CAJXQX010000010.1 GCA_913058185.1 uncultured Verrucomicrobiota bacterium | reverse complement strand
CCAGACCTGAACCAGGCGATTCAGATAACGGCTAACGCCGCATCTGTCCTCTAACGTTCGAAACTGTATGAATCGGCGAAACTTTATCCAAAAAATCGGGTTGGCCTCTTTGGCCGTATCCGCGTGCTCGTTAGCCAACGCAAAAGAAGGAAATCAGAAAATGTATGGATTGATCGTCAAAATTAATGCCGCACCAAACGAAAGAGATAATCTCATCAGTATTCTGCTCGAGGGCACGACGGATATGCCCGGATGCATCTCATATGTCATAGCTAAAGACACCGGAGACGAAAATTCGCTCTGGATAACCGAAGTCTGGAAAGATCAAGCAAGTCATCAGGCATCGTTGAGTTTACCTTCCGTTCAAGCAGCCATCGTAAAAGGTCGGCCTCTCATTGCGGGATTCGGCGAGCGACATATCACCGAACCAATCGGTGTAAATTAGGACCACAAGAGGCCAATCTAAACTCATTCCTCCACTCAGCCGCAAAGCTACCATGACCACATCACCAAGCACTCAAAGGAAATCGATCGGAAGAACCCGCTTCATTCTTTATTTTGGCGTGCTCGGGTTCGGTTTATTGTCCGCTACTCTCTTTGTCGCTTGGAGTCTATATACAAAAGAAGATCTAAGCACCGCACAGATAGTTATTCCATTCATCGCATTCCCCCTAAGCGGAGTCGCCTGGGGCGCAGTGATGTGGTCGATTCTCTCCAACTCCTCTAAGCCCAAAAATGACGATGCCCCCAAAGAGGAGTAGACTGGTGCCCGTCGGCCCTGTCTTTCCTCATCAATAATACCGCATGAAAACCCTACTCATAAACTCCCTCGCAGTCGTCGCCGGCCTTATGCTCGGCGGCATGGCAAATATGGCGGTCGTCATGATCGGACCTCACGTGATCGCGCCACCCGCTGGGGTTGACATGAGCGATGTAGATAGTCTGGCCGCCGGTGCCCATTTGCTGACTCCCGCGCATCTCATTTTCCCGTTTCTCGCCCATGCGGTCGGCACTTTGGCGGGAGCCTTAATCGCGAACCTCTTATCCACGACTCGTCGAGGTGCCCTCGCCTACGTGATTGGAGTTTTCTTTTTGGCCGGAGGCATCACGGCTTCCTTCATGATTCCCGCTCCCGCCTGGTTCATCGCCCTTGACCTCTTGCTCGCTTACATTCCCATGGCCTGGCTGGCCGCATGGCTCGGTCGCCGTCTCCGTCCCGATGAAACTTCCCCGGCGTCCTGATCCACCCGTTCACTTAACCTTCGCTGTGTCCGATCGTATCCGCTCCATGAAATTTGCCCAACGCTGTCACCTTTTCCTGATCATCACACTCCTACCGGTAACCCTGTGGGGGCGGCCCAATGTCCTGATGATCTGTATCGATGACCTCAATGATTGGACAGGGTTTCTGGGAGGACATCCCGACGTCCTAACCCCGCACATGGACACGTTGGCTATCCAAGGGCGTAACTTCACCAACGCCCATTGCGCCGTCCCAGTATGTTCGGCCTCCAGGGTGAGTGTGATGTCAGGTCTCGCGGCCACGACGCACGGCAGCTACGAGCTCGGGCCAGGATACGAGGAACTGCCAACGCTCGCGGACGTTCCTACCCTGCAACAGTATTTCAAAGACGAGGGTTACTACGTCCTCGCTGGCGGCAAGGTGCTGCACCATGGTTTCACCGGCGAATTAGCCGGAGCGATTGATCACACGTTACTTGAACGGCGACGCGGGGTGCGTCCGCCTCAACCGCTCAATCTCCCGGATGGCTGGAGCAAAGCTTGGGACTCGGGTGCGTGGCCCGAAACCGATGCCGAGATGTATGACAGTCAACTGGCCCATAAGGCAGCCGACGCACTGGCCGAGGACTTTGAACAGCCGTTCTTTATGACGGTCGGATTCTTCCGTCCGCACGTGCCGCTGCATGTCCCGCCCAAGTGGTTTAAACTGTATGATCGCGAGACCATCACCCTGCCCGACAACCCGCTCGTCGATCTGGAAGACCTGCCCAAAGATTTTCTCAACATCAACAGCTACGCGGTCGCCCCGACCCAAACCGATGTGACCGAAACAATCATGCAACGGGCCCTCACCCACGCCTACCTCGCCTCGATCAGTTTCGTGGATGACTGTGTGGGTATCGTCATGGATGCACTTAAATCGAGTGCTCACGCGGAAAACACGATTGTGGTTTTGTGGAGTGATCACGGATTTCATCTCGGCGAAAAACAACACTGGGCCAAACGCACCCTTTGGGAAGAGTCGACGCGGGTTCCCCTCATTTTTGCGGGACCAGGAATCTCGCCCGACGAATCGACCCACGAACCCGCCAGCCTGCTCGATATTTACCCCACCCTGATCGCACTCACCAAACTGCCAGCCAACCCAAGTCTGGAAGGCATCTCGCTCGTCCCGCAGCTCGACGATCCGGCTACACCACGAGCAAGGCCTGCCATCATATCCTCATACTTCGGCAATCATGCGATCCGGACAAAGGACTGGCGCTACATCAGCTACCGCGATGGTGCAGAGGAACTCTACGACCATCGGATTGATTCTGATGAGTTTCACAATCTCGCTCAGGACCCCGCCCATCAGGCGATTCGAAAACAGCTCGCGCAGTGGGTGCCGCAGCAGGCGGTGGCCGAGTTCAAAACCAAGTCCGAACGCCCCCCCAACTGAGTCAGAAATCACACCCCCGTCATGAAACGAATCACCGCCACCCTGTTCACGCTACTCGTTGTCATCACCCCCACTTGGGCCGACGACAAGGGTGATCACGAATTTGAGGTGCGAGCCGGACTGGTTTATTCGAATGCAGGTGCCATCTGCCAAATGGATCTCTTCATACCGCAAGGTGCGACCGCAGCTGTGCCGTGCGTGCTGGTCATTCAGGGTGGTGGTTTCCGTGCCCAGAACGGACAAAAGTTCAAACCGTTCGCCGAATACCTAGCGGCGCATGGTATCGCCGCTGCATTGATCGGCTATCGTGGGCAGCCGGATCACATCTACCCGGCTACGCTAGCCGACTTGAGAACGGCGACCCGTTTTGTGCGAAAGATCAGCGCTGAACACGGAATCGATCCCGACCAGATCGGAGCCATGGGTCGTTCCGCGGGTGCAACGATCGCGGCGCTACTCGCAACTTCCAATTTCGACGAGGATGGGCCCCGCGAACACGCGGAATACCCGAGCCAAATCCAAGCAGTCGTAGGCATCTCCGGAGTCTATGACTTTATCGCACGGTTCGAACACGACGAGCAGCGTGCGCTCCAACCCAACCTCGACACCAAGATCATCTCGAACGGTGCGTGGATCGGTTCCCCCTATTCCATCGACGACGAACACTGGCGACGCGCTTCCCCCATCACTCATCTCGATTCGACCGACCCGCCCATGTTACTGCTCCATAGTCGGAACGACGGCACGGTTCCATGGCCTCAGTCGCGAAACATGTATCGGGCCTTAATCGATGCTGAGATTAAGGCTGAAATCCATCTCAGTGAATCAGGCGGACACGGCGGTCCCACCGACAGCAAAGTCCGCATGGTTACTTTCTTTCAAAACGTCTTTTCCGACTGAGCCTCAAATCCCTCAATTTCGATTTCTCAGTTCGAGGATTAATTGTTTGAGCGGAGCTAAGTTGGTCAGCTGCGTCGCTTTCCTAATCATACGTGGTTCACTCAGCTCGCAGGCTGCGATTTCGATAGTGACTCAGAATACCTCGAAGCGCGCGTGGTCGTCGATCCGGCGGCGATGAATCATCCCGCGTTCAAAGGTCACGGCAAGTCCTTCAAGTATTGGGCCGACTGGACTAATCACACCGAATCCGTGACTGGCAAACCCGGGTTCCAAGTTTTGCTGCGGGTCGATGACTCCTCCTACGAACCCGTGCGGGAACTCTTCATCGAGCGCGGGGGCAAAGCCATGGGGGTAGACCACCCCATTGCCTGGACCAATACCCTCAACGACGGCCGTTTCCTCTACACTGAGTTCGGACACGAAGTAGATTCTCTCGAAACACCATTCGGCCGGCAGCACATCCTCGAGGACATCAGATGGGCCGCACGGAAAGACTAAGGTCCGCCAGAACCCATTTCGGGTGAGTTCGTGAGGGGGGTATTTTGAAACTCGCGATTTTACGGAAAATAGTTCTAGCTCTTCACCCTTCTACCCTAAGTCGATCGCTCTGGAGTCCCTGAGCCATGACCTGACTACTTAATTCACAACTGAATACCCTGACTCCCCCACTATGAAAAAACTACTTATTCTCGCCGCCGCATTCGGTTTGTCCTGCGGTCTCTACGCCGCTGAAGCCAAAGAAGTTAAACTCACTGGCACCGCCATGTGCGGCAAATGTGAGCTCGGTGTTACCGACGCGTGCACCAACGTCTTGCAAGTCACGAACAAGAAGACCGAAAAGACCCGCAACTACATTTTCACCGCCAACATGGAGCATGGAAAACTCTTCTGCAAAGGCACCACCGAAGGCGTCAGGGTGACCGGCACCGTCGAAAGAGTGGACGGCAAGCTGATGCTGACCCCTGCTACCGTGACTAAGAAAGGCTAAGTATAGTCTTTCCCGTTTCTTTCAAAAAGGACCCCATTTCGGGGTCCTTTTTTTGTGCCCAGCCGGATGATGCGCCGTGAAATTCTCTTCGGGTGAAACTGTCGGGCGTAAAGCCCGACCAACCCGAATAAACGCTCTGAACGTGGGTCGGGCTTTACGCCCGACATCCCCGGTTGGCCGGACTATCTAACCCCCTTGTTCGAGCCAGACGGGGCCCGCGTTGCCGAATTCGATCGGGGTGCCGCCGAAGGCGTTGACATTTAAGGAAGTAAGATCGATGCGCCCGTCCTGAACCCGAACGAAAGGGCATCCGTTGGCTTCACCAGCGTAGAGCTCAGGGTATTTATTCAACACCTGCGGCCAAACCGACTCCGGCCAGCCCGAGAGTCCGGCGAAGTAATGGTGACCGTTGCGTTCGACGGATGCGTTGCCGAGTGCGGCTTGCACCGCCAAATCCTGCGGCAAAGCAATGGGTCCCACGTTGGAGAGATCCTCCGCACTCATCTGCAGCGTGCGGCCGGGCTCGTCGCGCATGCGTTTCACCAGCAAACAGCGATTCGCGAGACCTTGAATCACGCCTTTGCAGTTTTTGTGACTCACTCCGATGTAACCCAAATCGAGTGCCCGACGGAGGTCGGATTCCGAACCGCCGGATTCGTCGATTAACAGCGGGGGATGCTCCGACCAGCCGCGCACGGTTTTGCCCACTTCGTCACCTAACGCGTGATTACGATGGAGGGGTTGCTCCACAAACATCAGGCGTGGCCACAACGGTTCCAGTCCCGGACGCGCCCGGGCGGCGGTCCAGAATTCCTTGAAGGCGTCCATCGTCTCGAACGTTTCGTTGCCGTCGATACTGGTGACAAAGTTACCGCCCGTTTCTTCGCCGATCAACTTCACCACGCGTTCCAATCGATCCAGAGCCGCGCCCGGATCGCCAGCAACTTTGATCTTAAAATCGTGCAAGCGGTAGTGCCGGCAAACGGCCCGCAAACTTACGGGGAGATGATCGTCTGGTTTCTCCTCCGGGATGACCTCATCATCTTCCAACGGATCACCGAGCCCTACAGTATGGCGACTTGCCACCGTGGCCAAAGATTCGGTCGGCAGCCCATCCGCCGGGTTCATGCCAGCCAGCTCGGGGTGCAGATCACCGAGTTCCACGTCGAGTCCATTCGAGCGCAGCGCAGCGCCCACGGTCGTTTGATACCGACGGCAAAATGCATCAATCAACGCGCGCTCCACAAAAGTAACGCCAAAATGCGCCAGTAGTGATGGATGGCCCTGACCACTCGCCCAGGTTTCCTGTTGCTGGGCGACCCCATGCATCACGGCATGCACCGAGTCACCCCGCGCGCCGGTCGCGGCGGCCCCAGCTTGCGTCAGGACGTCGCGCATTTCCGCGATCTCGTCTTCGAGGCCGCGATTCGGATCCTTGGTGAACCACTTCGGCGGTAAATGATCCGCCGCCTGCCCTGTCACCCGTTCGCCATCAATCGTAGCCGACAGTTCGACCCACACGTGCGGGACCTTCACCATCGTCGCGATACCATATTTAAATGGGATGCGGGTGTGCAGTTCGCGTTCGGACCAGCGGAGGTGATGAATTTCGATCATGATGGTTTAAGCCTTGGCGGAGTTTTTGCCCCAGCGCCAGAGAATCGCTTCCAGTAAACCGAATTGATCGGTCAACAATCCCTCGTAACCGCAGGGTGTATCACTCCAATCTCGCCAATCCACCCCCGTGCGGTTGCCCCCAAAGGTCGAGGCCTCGGCGAACCCGACGCACAGACGTTCCAACATCTGATCGGCCTCGGCATCCAATCCCACTTTATAGAGCGCCATGACGAAGTGTCGGGTTTGGGAATGGGTGCGTCCCCCGTTCTGGTAGTAACCAAACGGATAACCCTGCAAAATATCCGCCCGATCCTCATCGGGAATCGGCCACAGGTTCATCGGTAATCCCAACGCTGGATCCGGCATCTTGACCCGTTTAATCTCGACCAGCAGTCGCTCCATGACCGCTCGGCCTTCCCGCGGAGTCAGCAGCCCTTCGCGCACCGCCTGACCGTTCACGGGCAAGAAAGCGTAGTCATGCAATTGATCATTCTTGCACCGCCAGCCAGCCAGCCAGCCCGAGGACTCGTTCCAAAAGGTTGGACGGTAGGACGCCTTGAGTCGCTTCGACCACTCACGCAGTTGCGTCGTAGTCTTACGATCGCCGAAGCGGGACAAACCCGCCGCCAACTCACGCAATGCCCCGTAAAGGATCGCATTGCTCCACGCACATTTCCAACCGAATGAAAGCACGTCCAGCCAGCACGTGCTCCACTGTCCGCTGCCACGCCTGCCCGTGCGATGGGGACTCTCGATCAAACCATCGCCATCCAAGTCACGGGCTTCAGCTGCGGATATTTTCTGCAAAATCGCGGTGCGGTGTTTTTGATACCATTCGCGAGTCGCGCAGGTGCGCAGGTAGTCTCCGATTCCACGTAGGATCGCGGCCCCCGTCATGAGGTATTCGTCGTCCGCATCATGAACTTTGCCTCCATGCGAAAGCATACCGGCCGCGTATCCCGGCCCTCCAGCCAACCAACGCTCAATCGAAATCCGCAATAGGTCAGCCCCACTCGGTGCTCCCTTCGCAATCTCCGCCAATTCTTGCTGCGGCAAAACGGCTGACCATGAATCCATGCAAATCGGACACGTCATCGAGGCCCCACTGTTGGCCAGCGTCCCTATATCCGCTCGGAAGGTTGGCGCGACCAAATAGGTGCGATCCAGTGCCCGACGCACCACCTCAGGCGCTGCGCGTTGCAGGGGTTGCGGCGGGCGTAAAGGCCGCATCTTAAATGTGGCGGCAAACTTCCCCGCCGGCAGGCGATACAGTCCCGATGTCTCCGCGACTTCGCCCACTTTGAGTTCCAATTGATGCAGGTCGGCGTGCCGTCGACAGTCAGACCGCATGGTCGCAGATTCAGCTTCCGACTCAATCAACCACGAACCGAAACCTGGGGCATTGACCCAAACCGGTAACTGCAATCCACCGGATTCGCCTTGATCGTTCAAATCGCCCACCGCGTGCGGCGGCGAGACCGCGTTGTCCCAGCCGATGGTCCAAGCAGAACTGTGCCACAACTGCTCGGCGCGAGCAGATTCTCGGACCACGTTGAGGGTCAGGCCGGAACGGCGCACCTTCCAAGCCAACCGATAGTGCTGCTCACTCGAAGTGACATCATAGATCACGTCGCCACCCTTGATCGTCACGGTTCCGGTAAGGTCACAGCGAATCGAAGGAGCCAAACGCGGCGGCGCGCCGACCGCATGGATCTGCGGACCTTGGTCGCATTTTACTGGATTGTTGAGCAGGAGATTCGTTTTGAGCGCCGCCTCGTCTTCGATCCCGAGACCGAGAAAAGAAAAACCCGGCCGATCGAGCCTGAAACCCACCGAAAAATCACTCGCGGTATAACGCACGGTGCCGTCGCGGTGCTCGGCCGCAACTCCGGCCGGGAGCTTGTTCAGCTCAATGTTATCGACCTCAAGACGCCGTTCGAGCCGGGGGCCGATCGGAGTCAGCAGTTCCCCCATTAAAGCAAATCCACCGGTCGCCAAGTTCCACGAAGTCCACGCGCCATCCAATCCACTGCGGCGAACCTCGATCACCACCGCATCGGCGATCAGGTTGTTCGGTAGGGCGAACCAGCGAAACTCCGCGGAGCGCGGTTTCTTCAATCCCACCTGCTTAAACACCTCCTGCCATTTCCCCTTGATCCGCGCCCGAACCCGAGAGTCCACCACCCAGTCTCGATCACCCGAGCTGGCACATTTGTGAAATCCGAGAGCCGGCCGGACCCCCAGTTTTTTCAATCGCGCCGGGCCGTGCAGTCGCAACACCCGTTGGTGGATGATCCGTCTCGCAGGCAGATCACGCTCGCCCGCTACCCGTCCGGTCCAAACGCCGCGTCCTGTATCGAGCTGATGCCCGATAGCTAAATCGCCCATCGGCGGTTCCAAGTCATCAATCTGTAAAAGGTCTTCAAGCATCAGGAAAATATCAGGAGGTTCATCTATCTAAGTTCGGGAAACGTCGACCGACCACGCCCGCGGCGGCTGACCAAACTTTTGGCGGAAGCGCCGATAGAAATGCGACACATCATTAAAGCCACTCGCAAACATCACTCCCGTTACCGAGTGCTCACCTGCGCGCAACAACTTCGCGGCATGCTGAAGTCGAAGCTCGGCTAAAAACACCCCAAAGGTCTCGCCCGTGGTTTCCCGAAATAGCTCGGTGAACCGCCGCCGCGACAACCCCGCTCGCCCTGCCGCCCGGTCCAGATCCCACTCATCGTAAAATGTTTCCTCGATCTCCTCCTTCACCGCTTGCACGCGAGAGAGAGCCAAAACGCCTCCACTCTCAACCGACAGCCGGGATAGTAAAACCATGGTTTGGGCCGCCATGGCCCGCACCGCCGTCGCACCGCCAACCCTGGCGTGCTCCCATTCAAACATGGCTCGGCGCCACATACTCTCGAGCCTTTGCTGAGCCGGACGCGATAGTCGCACCGTGCGATTAGGCACCCGAATCAAGCTATGCCACAATTGCGCGAGATCATCCTCGCTCTGTGGATACTCCTCGCGAAAGCACAGTAACAGCAGGGTCGAAGTTTCGTGATCGATTATTTGATGGGCAATACCACCGGGCACGACCAACAAAGAGCCCGCCTTAGCCACCGAGGTCTCGTTGGACTTAATTTCCCGATACGCCACCTCACCAGTCAAGACATAGACCAGCTTGTGATAGGCGTCCTGCCGTGGCTCCATTTGAAACTCCCCGGAGTGAGAGCTCTCGGCGAATAATACCCCGTGGGTGGGTAATTCAACGGTGATGGGACGAGAAACGCGCATGAGTGACTGCAGATCTACCTGATTGCCCGATATGCCAACCCTTGCAAGCTCCATCCGCCAAGACAATCGCGTCACATTAACGTAGGCTACATCACTTCCCATTTGCCATGCCAACTCCTCCCCATCCCACCGCGACTCGCACCGAGGTTGAATCAGTCCTGCGTTGCATCCCCAATGCGCGCCCGGTCCCACTCTTTCTCCCGGCTATCTACGAGCACAAAGCCGCCTTCATTGGCAGCACCCCTTCCGCGATCTCTCGTGACGCCGATCTGCTCACCCGAGCGCTGCTGGCCGAATACGAGGCCGTTGGCCCCGATGCTCTCGCCGTGGGTGTCGACGTCTACAACCTCGAGGCTGAGACCGTAGGCTGCAAAGTCTCCTTTTACGAAGGCGATGATACGTCTATTCCCGGTATTAAACCCGGTAACCACGTGATCAAGGTGGGCGACGATCTAACCAACGCTCCCCTGCCCAATCCGCTCACTGATGGCCGCATGCCGGTCAACATCACTGCCACGGCCAACATCCGCCGCGAGCTGGGTGACGACTACTGGATCCGCGGCTCGATCTCCGGCCCCTTCTCTCTCGCGATCTCACTCGTCGGCGCCGAAGACCTATTTTTGGCCTGCCTCGACGAACCCGACTGGGTTCAAGAGGTGCTCGAATACTCGGGACGCATCATCAAGGAATTTTCCAAGGCTTACATCGACGCCGGAGCCGACCTCGTCGTCTTCGATTCGCAGGCTTCTCCAGAACTGCTTTCGCCCAACATGTTTGAGGAGTTCGTCCTCCCCATCACCCAGGATCTCGTGAAGTGGTGCGCCGAACAGGGCGTGCGCGACCTGCCACTCATCATCGGCGGCAACACCACCCCGATCGCCGAACTGCTAGCCGAGTCCGGCGCGAATAACCTGCTCTGCGACTTCACCTCCGACTTCGACGAATGGGCCGAAGTTTGCCAGGAGCATGGCCGTTCCTTCCGCCGTAATATCTCCCCACGCCTGATCGAAACCGGCACCCCGGAAGAGGTCTACGAAGTCGCCGCCCGCGAAATTGCCCGCGGCAAGGGCATCCCCGGGTACATCCTCGGCACCGCCGTCGTTCCGTTCGGTTCACCGACCGCCAACCTTATTGCTATCAAACAAGCCTGCATCGACAGCGCCTCTTTCTAACTCCCCCCCCCTCCAAAAACTCTCCCATGTCCGACTACGCTCTCATCAATCAACTCCTCTACGAGGGTAAAGCCAAAGAAGTCCAACGCCTCGTCCAAGAAGCCGTCGACGAAGGAAATCGAGTGGACGTGGTCCTCAACGAAGGCCTCATCGCCGGCATGTCTGTCGTGGGTGAAGACTTCAAATACAACATCCTCTACGTCCCCGAAGTGCTCGTAGCCGCCCGGGCTATGAAAGCCGGCCTGTCCGTGCTCAAACCACTCCTCGTGGCCGACGCTGAGAACAACCCACCGCGGGGTACCGTCGTCATGGGCACCGTTAAAGGTGACCTCCATGACATCGGTAAAAATCTCGTATGCATGATGGCTGAGGGAGCCGGATTTCAGATAATCGATATCGGCGTGGACCAACCCGTCGAAGCTTACATGGCCACCTGTCGCGAGCATAACGCGAACATCGTCGGCATGTCCGCTCTGCTCACCACCACGATGCCTTACATGAAAAAGGTGATAGATGCCTTCCGTGAAGAAGAGGATCTGACTCACGTCAAAATCGCCGTGGGTGGCGCGCCGGTGAATCGTATGTTCGCCGACGAAATCGAAGCCGATGGCTACGGCGCCGACGCGCCTTCGAGCGTCGAGTTGTTTTTGGAAATGGTAGCGGCCGCCTAAGCGGTTTGTGCCTCCAATTTCTCGCTTTTTGACCATGACGTTGCCCGAGAAATTGGCTGATCCGCAGCGTTTCCTGCTCGGCGTGGAACTTGTGTCCACGCGCGGCACCATATTCGAAACCCGGGCCTCCAAATCCGTGGCTTTTGCCGAGGCTCTGGCGGCCCACGACGACGTTGATTGGGTCTCCATCACCGACAACGCCAGTGGCAATCCACAACTCGCTCCGGCCGCCCTAGGCGAACTGATTCGAACGGCAGGACGCGAAGTCGTCGTGCATCTCTCCTGCAAGGATTTCAATCGCAACGCACTCGAATCCGAAGCTTGGCATCTCGCCAGCCTCGGACTGCACAACCTACTCGCCCTCTCCGGTGACTATTCCGGCCGAGGGGTTCACGGTGGGGCCAAACCCGTCTTCGATATCGATTCGGTCGGGTTGCTCACCCTACTCGCCCAGATGAATAGCGGCATGGATGTCACGCGGCCCGGAGCAAAGAAAAATGCCCGTCTCGGGGCTACCCAATTTAATACCGGCTGCGTCGTCACCAATTTCAAACTTCACGAAAACGAAGTCATTCCCCAGCTCTTGAAGCTAGAGAAGAAACTCGAATGCGGCGCGCGCTGGATCGTGAATCAAATCGGCTACGATTCGCGCAAAATTCACGAACTCATCGTATGGCTCCGTCAGCGTGGTTGGAGCGATATTCCTCTCATCGGCAACGTTTACGTGCTCAATCCCCGCGTCGCAAAACTCTTTCGATCGCACAAAATTCCGGGAGTCGTAATCTCGGATGAGCTGTCAGCGATCTGCGAAGAACAGAACGCCATGCCTGATCGCGGGAAAGCGTTCTTCCTCGAACTCGCCGCCAAACAAATCGCAATCTTTCGGGGCCTCGGTTACCGGGGATCTTACCTCGGTGGCGTGCACCGGATCGAAGATGTCGAACGGGTGCTGGAAATCGAACGCTCCTTTGGCCCGGAAGACTGGAAGAAGTTTGCCCGCGAAATTCAGTTCAGTCGCCCGAACGAATATTTCTGTTACGAATCGGATGCGACCACCGGACTGGCCGATCCCGAACGCCCGCTTTTCGATCTCGCCGCCGTCGGCCCCGTGACCGGCAATATCACTTACAGTTATCGGTTCTCCAAGTTCATCCACGGTTTGATGTTCGAAGAGGACAAAGGGATATGGAACACCGGCAAGAAACTCACCACCCGTGCCAAGGACCCCATGCAAGGCCCCGGCTGGATGCGCACCATCGAACATGCCAGCAAAGCCGCCATGTTTGGCTGCAAAGACTGCGGCGACTGCTCCCTGCCTGATATCGAATTTCTCTGTCCCGAATCCGCCTGCGCCAAAAATCAACGTAACGGCCCCTGCGGCGGTACCCGCGATGGCCTATGCGAAGTCGATGATTTCGAGTGCATCTGGTCCCGCGCCTATGATCGCGCCAAACACGCCGGTAACGCTGCCCAACTACTCGATCACGCTCCCGTCATGCAGGACCAACAACTCCGCGGCACCTCCAGCTGGGCCAACGCCTGGGCCGGCCGTGATCACCTATCGAACCCAATCAAAGTCGCCACCCCCGACACCCCAATTCCGGTAACCGGGCGCGGTCGGGCCGCAGGCACGAAATAACAAAATACTAACGCTTAAGTAACAAGAAACTTATCCCGACCAACCACGTCTGGCTCTAACGCCCGCTCCACTCGTTTTCGTTCTCTTAATCTTTCTCGTTCTCGTTCTCTCCGCTGACCCCACCGCTCCGCACCCTTCTCAGACAAACACTTTCTCCCCTTTCCAATCTAATGAACACCTCCCCCTCCACACCCGCGCCTACCGACGGGGCTCTCCCCCCTCAACCCAAGATCATTGGCGAGCTCATCAACAACGCCTATGGCCGCGCTCGTCGCGCCTGGGAAGCGCGTGACGTCACCGGCTTCCAGCATCTTGCCAAGCTCCAGTCCGATGCCGGCGCCGACTTGGTGAATCTCAATATTGACGGCACTCAAAAGGTCGCCGTGCGAGTCGAGGAAATGCTCGAGTTCCTGCCCATAGTGATCCCCGCCATTCAAGAGGCGACCGATATTTCGCTGAGCTTTGACAATCCCAATATCGCCTATCATCGCGTTGCGCTGGAAGCGTTCGACCGCAGCAAGAGCCGCGGCAAACCACTCTTCAATTCCCTCGCGGCGTCCCGCGAGGATCTCGACGAAATGATCGAGATGATCGGCGAACACGACATGCGCTGCATCGTCATGGCCTCCGAGTGTTTTCGCCCAGATGGTAGCACCGGCCAAAGCCTCGATCCGCAACAGAGCTACGAAACGGTCAAACACTTCGTCGACCTACTGGTGACCAAAGCTAACCGCACGATCGACGACATCATCGTCGATCCCGGCCTCGCCCCCGTCGGCGCGGACACCTACGGGTTGGTCAACATCGGCTTGGATACCTTGCGTCTTTGTTCTGCCGATCCCGACCTCAAGGGACTCCACTATTCCGTCGGACTTTCCAACTTCGCCTGGGGAACACCCAAGGCCGCGAAACCATTACTGGAGCGGGCTTACCTTACGATCGCAGGTCGTCTCGGTCTCGACTACGCCCTCGCCAATGTTGAGGTCAACGCCACCCCACTCGAAGCCGATCATCCTCTGATCACAGAACTGGAAGCAGCCTTGGAAGAGGGTCGTGCTCTGCCCGATGAAACCGCCGAAGACGCCGGCTTCCGCCAAGCGGAAAAGATCATGGATCTCTGCGCTGACTACATCGAAGAATGAGCGACTCGAGTCCCAGTTTAACCGCGCTGGCTGACACCCTGCGCGACATCGTTGGACCATGCTGGTTGCGCGTCGGCCGCTTGTTTGATGGCACCAGCAGCTCGGTGCTGACCGATGCGCATTTGGTCTGCGATGCGGACGGTATTCGCTACGCTTCGACCGATGCGCCGCCCGCCAACCTCATCCGGCTTGGTCAAACCCAGCCCGACCTGCACCTCCCAGACCACACGGCATTACCGGGCCTAACTGATTCCCACACCCATCTATTTCTAGAGGGCGGTGAAACCGATACCGCAAAACGCTCGGCCCACCTAAAACTCAGCGCCGAGGAACAACTCGCCGCGGCCGAGTCACGTCTCGAACGCTTGGTCGCACTCGGTATCACCGCCGTGCGCGAAGCTGGCGATAAAGCCGCTATCGGTCTCGCCCTGCAATCGCGCTACCGGTCCGACCGCCGCGGCATCATGCCCTACGTCGATGCTCCGGGTGCCGCCATCAATCACCAAAAACGTTACGGGTCGTTCATGGCTCGCCCGATGGAGGAATTCGATTCCCCCGCCGCGACGGTAGCCGCCCGGATCAACGATGGGGCTCACCGCATCAAGCTGCTTGCCACCGGCATCATCAATTTCGAAAAAGGCGCCGTCACCGCGAAGCCGCAGATGCCCGCTGAGGAGTTGATTGCCTTTGTCACCGCATCACGCGAACACGGCAAACACACCATGGTTCATTGCTCGGGCAACGATGGCGTGGCCAACTGCATCGAGGCTCAGGTTGATACCATCGAGCACGGCTTTTTCATCGACGATCAGCAGCTAGCTCGTATCCGTGACTTGGATATGGTCTGGGTGCCGACGTTCGCTCCGGTTCAATTCCAGTTGGACCATCCCGAAATTATCGGTTGGAGCAACGAAGTATGCGATCACTTGCGCCGTATTATCGACGGCCATGCCCGCAGCCTCGTGCTCGCCCAGGAGCTGGGCGTTCGTATCATCGCAGGTAGTGATTCCGGTTCCCACGGCGTGACGCACGGTTGGGGGTTCTTACGCGAACTCGAACTCATGCAGGCCGCTGGCCTGAGCGCTCCGCAGGTCCTGCACACCGCGACTGGCGCCGGCGTAGAACGGATGGATTATGCCGAGAAGTTCGGCGTGCTCAGTCCGGGAGCTAAGTCTCGATTCCTACTCACCGATCAAGATGTGCTCAGCGACGTCAGTCGATTGCGGGGTGACAAGGTTGTGGTGTTCGACCGCCACGTGACCGCCCAAGGCGACAACGAAACGCAAGGCGGACTCTAAAAATCCCCTCATGTCCAAAAAGGTAACCATCAATCAACGCGCCGGCGAATTCGCCGCGGGCACCTCTCTATTCGAGGTCGGAGAAAGTCTAGATGTCAGCGTTCCATCCTCCTGTCGTAAGCAAGGCAAGTGCCGCGAGTGTTTAATGGAAATCACGGAGGGTATGGACAGCCTCACCCCGCCGTCCGAGGAAGAGAGCCACCTTAAGGACAACTTTCGTTTATCCTGCTGCGCTCGACTCACGGAAGTGCCGGGCGAAGTGCAGGCCCACACGATGCGCCGGGCTGAGATACACATTGAAGATCAGGCTATGAATTTGCCGCCAGAGGCAGCCCTGCAGTCCATCGACCCCGCGGTCACACGAGATGGCGATCGGGTATTGCTGGATGGCCAACAGATCGCGACTTCGACCGGTCCGATCATTGGTTTGGCGATCGATATTGGCACGACCACGGTCGTGGTTCGAGCGCTCGATTTAGAATCCGGTGAGATCGTAGCCAGCACGTCACTGGAGAACCCGCAACGTTTCGGCGGCACCGATGTGATGTCGCGAATCCAATTCGACACCGATCATCCCGGACGTCTCCTGCAACGCACGCTGCTGGGTTACCTCAATCGGGCCATCAAAGAGCTGCCGTTCGAGGCAGAGTGTATTTTTGAAATCGTGGTCGCCGGCAACCCGACCATGCGGGACCTGTTTCTGGGCTACGATGTGAGTTCAATCGGTCAACGTCCCTACCGCTCCCTTTCGGAAAAAGCCTGGCGAGATGGCGAAGCCGATACGACTGCGATCAGCATGCCGGCACGCAAACTTCGCCTGCCCTGTCACCCCGAAGCACGGCTTTATGCTATGCCGGTGATCAGTGGTCACGTCGGCGGTGACGCTGCCGCCTGTTTACTCGCCGTCGCGGCTGATCGCAGCGACGAGCTCGTGGCGATCATGGACATCGGCACCAATACCGAAGTATTCATGGGCTACCGAGATAAACTACTGGCGGCTTCCTGCCCGGCCGGCCCCGCCTTCGAAGGACGTGCCATCAGCCAAGGAATGCCGGGCCTCGATGGCGCGATCGAGAAGGTGCACCTGCCTGATTCGGGACCGTCGGAAATCAGCGTCATCGGCGACAAAGCACCGGAGGGCATTTGCGGTTCGGGTCTTATTTCATTGCTGGCTGAACTCAAACGCACCGAACAGATGAACGCGTTCGGTCGCTTCGAAGACGGCGAATCTTCCTTCGTGGTGAATGAGGAGCACGGGATCAAATTTCTCGAGAGCGACATCAATGAACTCGCTCAAGCCAAGGGGGCCAATGTAGCCGGGATTCGGATCGTGGCCCAGGCCTACGGGCGCAGTCTGGCCGACGTAGATAAGTTCTACCTCGCGGGAGGCTTCGGCCGCCACCTGGACATCGATGCCGCCAAGGGAATCGGCCTAATCCCGGATCTACCGACCGAGAAAATTGTTCAAATCGGCAACGCCGCCGTTGAGGGTGCCTGTCTGGCGTTACTCTCGGTCACGCGCCGGCGCGAATTGGAGGAACGGATAAAAACGATCCAACATGTCGAACTCGAGACCGATCCAAACTTCTTCGATCACTTCGTGGAGGGCTGTCAATTTCAACCCTATGGCATTGAACCGGGGGATCTCGATTGAATCCACTCCGCTTTGAACCGGCTCCCGAGGTGACCGTCGACGACCGCGTATTCAAACGCTTCCTTCGCTATCCGGTGGCCCGCGAATTCGAAGGCGCGGTGGCGGAGAACGCCACCTGGGCAAGGGAATGGTTTAGTCAAAACGGACGCCCCTGGTTAGTCGCGATCGAAGCCGACGAAACCATTCAGCAACTTTGTGCGGCTATTTGGCCAAAGGCTCCCCGGCTTGGCGTGATCATCGCGAGCGCAGGAGCCGAGGCGGAGCTCGCGGCCGCCGCGTATTGGGAAAAGGACGAACCCGACCGTTACTATTTCCTCGAGTGTTTCGCGTCGGCCGTCGTCGACGAGTTGCTCACCCAAACTCGCGACAGTTTGGGAGCCAAAAAACACTACTGCCCCGGCTACCCGGACTGGAGCATCGCCGAGAATATCCCTTTACTCGCCGCCATTAAGAACGCGGTCGAACTCCCCCGGCCTCTGGAATCCTTGGACTCCGGCATGTTAACGCCTAAAAAGTCTCAAATCGCCGTCTTCGAACTCCCGCAAACATGAACGCCTCCAACGCACCGGTCCCGCAGCCGCGGGAGAGCCCAGCTACAACTCAAGCCACCGTGAATGCTCCTGCCTACACCTTCACGCCGCGCGTGCTCGATCGCTGGGCGAAAAAGAATCTGCAACTCAAAGCCGAGGGCGAAGACGGCAGCAGTCTGGTCGAATTCCGATTCCACGGCAGCACCTGTGGCAACATCGAGTTCGATTTACTTTATCACGTAAAAGTCGGTTCCGCCGACGTCGGCTGGCCAATTCTGGAACAACGTTGCGAGCCAGCCCCACACGGCGACGGCCACACCCGCATGTGTTGCTGGCGCGAGAGCTCCGCCATGGTAAAGGACTGGATGTCGCACGATGCTCCGCTGACCGGAGGGCCTCTGGCTGCCGCGATCACCTGGAATCCCGCTAAATCTGCGTCCGGCTGTCTGTGCCACGTCGATGGCCGCATGCACAAATGGAACGCCGTGCTCCAAACCCTTCACTTCGCTTTATCTAAAAACGCCGACCCATTATAACTCATCTCATGAAAGCTGAACTCGCCCCCCTCAATCCTGACGTCGAAGAAGCCCTGCGCCCCGAAAAGAACGATCGTTCCGGAGTAGGCGTCCACTACGCCGACGCCTACCTCAAGCCGCTCAGAAAGAAGATCGAGCTGCCCGACGGCACCAAATTCTCCGCCAAACGCCGCGGTCTCAAAATCACCCTAGCCCTCGGCACCGAAAAAGGTGAAGGCCTGCTGCGCCGGATCGAAAAAGGCCCGGACCCCAAGGATATGCTCAAAGCCGCGCTGGAAGAGGCCAACGCCAACTTTGCCGCAAAACTGATCGTGGAGGACGACAAATTCTGGTTAGAATATGCATCCGTTGGTTAACCTTCGGCTCTTTTTCGACCTATAATCTTAAACCCGCTTTCCCTCATGTCCGAACCCACTCTCGTCCTTCAAGCCAACCTCTGGAGTCTCACCAACCAACAAAACGCTGACGGCACCGATTGGTCGACCGGCCAAAAGCTTGACGCCATCAAGGCCGCGGGATTCGACGCCTGCACCACCGGAATCAATGCTCCTGGTCTCGCTGAAGGTCTGACCAAAACGGGGCTGCGCTACGGTGGATTCTTCGACGCTGGCGAAACGGCGCACTTCGCGCCTCGTATCACCAAGGCGCTTTCCCTCGATCAAGGCCCCATCAACTGCCAGCTCGCCGATCACGACACGTCGATCGAAGATGCCGTTGAACTCACGGTAGGACTGATGACGGAAGCCGAGAAGCAAGGTGCCGAAGTTTATCTCGAGGTCCACCGCGACACTTGCACCGAGACACCCGAAAAAACCTACGGCATCGCTGAAGGGGTGAAGGCCAAGACCGGCAAATACCCGCGGGTGAATTTTGATTTCTCTCATCCCGCTTCGGTGAAGCATCTGGGACCATCGAACTACATCGAACGCCTGTTTGAGAACATCCCGTTGTTCCAAGCTTCACGCTTGTGGCACATGCGCCCCTTCAACGGGCACCATTGCCAGGTTCCGGTAACCGACGGCACAACGAAACACTCGCCGGAATACGAGGAGCTCCGCCCCTTCATCCGCAAAGCCTTCGATCTATGGTTGGCCGGACCGCGTCCCGGCAATGAGTTCTGGGCCTGCCCTGAAGTTGGCCCAAAAATCGGCTACGGCTTAAGCTGTTTCCCCGACAGCTGGCATGAAGCCCAAGAACTCGGGAAAGACCTCCGTATTCTCTGGGCCGAAGCCCTGGCCGCCAGCTAGTAGGGCGCTGTTTAAACCAAAGATTGCACAGATATACTCAGATTTAGTTCCGACTCCACACTGCCCCAAGTCTAGCTGGAGGCTATTCTTCAACCACTGATAGACACTGATCTCAATCCAGCTGAGTGCTTTACTCTACTCATCCTGATCTGTGTTAATCCGTGTAATCTGTGGTTAAAAACCATTCTGCCTCATGTCCGCTGAGAATCCCGATCCTACTACCCAGCTACTCCCCGACGCCGAGCCGCCTCGGCGCCTGGGCAAGTTGAAACGCGGGGCTCCGTCCGAGACCGCGGTCGGGACGACTGCCGTGCTGAGCTCGATGAAGCACATCCAAGCTCAGGCAGGACTGGCGCGTGGCACATCTGCTCTATTGCGGGCTAACCAAAAAGGTGGCTTCGATTGCCCCAGCTGCGCCTGGCCCGATCCCGATGGCAAACGATCGAGTTTCGAATTTTGCGAAAATGGCGCCAAGGCCATCGCCACTGAAATCACCAAGAAACGCGCCGACCGGGAGTTCTTTGCCCGACACTCCATTCAGGAATTGGCGGACTTTACCGACTTCGACCTCAACGACGCAGGTCGCCTCACTGAACCTATGGTATTGGATGCCGATGCCTCCCACTACCGCCCCATCGGTTGGGACGAAGCGTTCAAACTCGTGGCCGAGGACCTCAACGCCTGCTCCACTCCACACGAAGCCATCTTCTACACGTCCGGTCGGGCGAGCAACGAAGCCGCCTTCCTCTACCAACTTTTCGTGCGCCAGTTCGGCACCAACAACCTGCCCGACTGTTCCAACATGTGCCACGAGTCGAGTGGCTCAGCGCTAAAGCAGACCATCGGTATCGGCAAAGGCACCGTGACCTTGGAAGAGATCGAGCACACCGATTGCCTCATGGTCATCGGTCAAAACCCGGGCACCAATCATCCCCGCATGCTCACCTCAATGGAGCAGACCGTGCTCAACGGTGGACGTATCGTATCCGTAAACCCCTTACTCGAAACCGGGCTCAAGGCGTTTGCTCATCCCCAGAAAATTTCGGGGATCATCGGCAAAGCGACTCCCCTGCAGTCGCTGCATGTGCCGGTCCGACTCAACGGGGATCTGCCTTTTGTTAAAGGAATGCTGAAGTGTGTTTTGGAGGCTGAGGCCGCGAAGCCTGGCACGGTGGTCGATCAGACCTTCATTGCCGAACACACCATCGGATTCGAGCAGATGGTCACCGATTTAGATCAAGTAGCGTGGTCCGATCTCACCAGCCAATCAGGACTCACCGAAGCAAAGATTCGCGCCGCCGCAGACGTATTTATTTCGGCAAAGGAGTGCATCACCTGTTGGGCCATGGGCCTCACCCAACATCACAACTCGGTGGAGACCATCCGCGAACTCGTGAACCTGCATTTGATCACCGGCAAGCTCGGGCGACCTGGCAGCGGACTGTGTCCCGTGCGGGGGCACAGCAATGTGCAAGGCGACCGCACCATGGGGATTTGGGAACGCCCGCCCCCTGCTTTCCTCGATCAGCTCGAGGCCGAATTCGCCTTCACGGCGCCGCGGGCTGACGGCTACGACACGGTTGAAGCGATCGAAGCGATGCACGAGAACAAGGCTCGGGTGTTTTTTGCCCTGGGAGGCAATTTCTTGTCCGCCTCGCCCGACACTCATTTTACGGCGGCCGCGTTGCGCAAATGCGCATTGACGGTGCAGGTCTCAACCAAACTTAACCGAGGCCATCTCGTGACGGGACGTCGGGCCCTCATCCTCCCTTGTTTAGGGCGCACCGAACGTGACCTGAAAAACGACCGTGCTCAATTTGTCACCGTCGAAAACTCGATGGGCGTGGTGCACAGCTCCGAAGGTAAGCTCACTCCCGCCTCACCCGATTTACGCAGCGAAGTCGCCATCGTTTGCGGCGTTGCCCACGTCGCTCTCGGCAAACGCTCCACCGCCCCGTGGCTCGAGTTCGCTCAAGACTACAGTCTCATCCGCGAACGGATCGAACGCGTGTTGCCAGGCTTCGAAAAATTTAACGTGCGCATTCACCAGCCCGGCGGTTTCTACCTGCCCAATGGCGTAAAGGAACGCCGATGGGCGACCGAGACCGGCAAAGCCGAATTCACCAGCAACGCGCTGAACCCGCTCGTGCTCGAGTCTGGTCAGATGCTACTCCAAACCTTTCGCAGCCACGACCAGTTCAACACCACGATCTACGGCAACAACGACCGTTACCGCGGTATCACCAATGAGCGCCGCGTGATTTTCATGAACCGCGAAGACATGACTGATCGCGGACTGAAGGATGAACAACCGGTCGACATCACCAGCCACTTCCACGGAGAAACGCGCACCGCGGACTTGTTCCTCGTGATCCCTTACGACACCCCGAAAGGTTGTGCCGCAGCCTATTACCCCGAGGCCAACGTGCTCGTGCCCATCCACGCCACGGCCAACATCAGCCGCACCCCGACGTCAAAATCCATCGTAATCACAGTCGCTCCGCATTCCTAGCACCTGAGAGGATTCCCGCTATGAAAAAGAAGATCACCTTACCCCTCGTCGCGATCATCGGTATTTTTCTAAGCGGATGCGGCACGCCGATCATCAAAGAAAATCCTCACAGCAGCGACCAGGAAGCTAAGGCTGACCGCCAGTATCGCGGCGCACAGAAATTTCAGAAAGACTAAATCCGCGCCGCGTCGACCACCGCTTGAGCCTTGAGCAAGATTTCAACGGACTTGAAGATGTGTTTCCGCGCCGAATGGGAATAGGGCGGTCACATCCGAGAGCGCCGTTTCATCTTATCTCCTTGGGGGGGATGACCTCTGTGTCGTCCGCTGCTACCAACGAACCCACCACCGCGGACCGGACGGAGCCAGTCCCTCCCTCCATCCACCGCAGGCGCTCTCGGCGATCACGCCCTACCTTCCCCTTCTCAGTGCTCTCAGTGCGATCTCTGTGTCCAAACCACCTTACCCTCAGCCACCTGCCCCACCGCTTTCGTATTTTTCGTGTGTTTAGTGGGCAAAAAAACTGTCAGCCTCTCAGCCTCCCAGCCTCGCTGCGTCGGCCATCAGCTGGGCTTTGAGCGAAATTTCAGCGGACTTAAAAATGTGTGCCTGGGTCATTGCTTTGTCCGTGCCATTGATCAGGTCGAAGATCATTTCGCCGAAGAACGGGAACCCTACTTTGTCGGCACATTCGATGAGTTGTTGGTCTTCCCCATTCACGAGATAGATACGATCACGAGGTTCGTTGGGTTGGAGGGGATCCCAATACTTGCGGATCTCCAACGTGCCTTTGGTGCCGACCACAAATGTCCGGCCATCTCCCCAAACGGGTGAGGCGTCGGGAGTAAACCAATCCAAGCGATAGTAACCCGAAGCACCACTGCTCATGGTGTAGGACACTTCGCCGAAATCCTCGAAGCCGGGATGCTCGGGGCTGGCGAAATTGGCCGCCCGGGCGAAGTTGATCGTGGCGTCGTTCGATCCGGTTAAAACCAAGAGTTGATCACATTGATGCGATCCGATGTCCGTGATGATTCCCCCATAGCGCGCTTTGTCCCAGAACCAATCCGGTCGGCTTTCTTTGGATAGCCGATGCGGCGCGAGATTCATGACCTGCACGACATCGCCGACGGCACCGTCTTGGATGAGTTTCGTCGCCATGACCGCTGATTCCACGTGCAGCCGTTCGCTGAAATACACCATGTAACGCCTACCGGTCTCGGCGACTTTGGTTCGCACCTCCTCCAGCTGCTCGAGGGACGTGAACGGGCATTTATCCGTAAAGTAGTCCTTGCCCGCTTCCATGGTCCGGATGCCGATGGCCGCCCGCTCGTTCGGGATCGCCGCCGCGGCAACGAGTTTGATGTCCGGGTCGGCGAGCACCGCCTCGAATGATTCCGCAACCGGGGTGCCGGGGTGGCTCTCCAAAAACTTGGCGACCTTCTCCGGATCGGGGTCATAGACGCTCGCCAGCTCCGCGCCGGCTTCAATCAGTCCGTTGCATTGGCCAAAAATGTGACCGTGATCGAGGAAGGCGGCGGCGAACTTAAATTCGCCGGGTTGCACGACTTTCTTGGTGTGAGCTGCTTTAGGAGCGTAATCGAATCCGGTTTTGGAGGCCATGGGGAGTATTCAAATGAGTTAAGGCGGTGCGAAGCGAGCACACGAATTCACGGAGGCGTTGTCCAGCGTAGTTCGCATCCACCCAACCTCTCGCCAACATTCTCGACGCCTTGACCGGGCTCGGTTTGGATTCCTCCCTATGAGTGTTTCCGTCGATCTGGTTTGGCAGCGTGAATCCGCCCTCGGCGAGGGTCCTATCTGGCACGAGGGAAAACTGTGGTGGGTCGACATCTCAGGTGGTGACCTCCTGTCCTTCGATCCGGCAACCGGCGACAAATCCTCGTGGAAACCCGGCGGTCAATTAGGCACGATCGTCCCCCGCAGCTCGGGCGGTTGGCTCATCGCTGGCGATACTGGGTTCTTCTTTTTTGATCCGGTGACCGGCCAACGGGACGATCTCGATTCGCCGCTGGCCACCATGATGAACGGCCGTTTCAACGACGGTAAGTGCGATCCTTCCGGCCGGTTTTTTGCCGGCACCATCGATATGGACGGACACGCCGCATTCTTCCGACTCGACCCGAACTTGCGCTGGGAACGACTCCTGACCGACGTCACGATCTCCAACGGCCTGACGTGGTGGGAGGATAAGTTCTACTACATCGATTCCAAGCTTCGGCGGGTGGACGTCTTCGACACCAACGCTGAGACCGGCGCGATCACGAATCGACGGCTTGCCTTCAGCACCGAACAACTTCCCGGGCTTCCCGATGGCATGACGATCGATCGCGACGGCACGCTCTGGATCGCGTTCTACGGTGGTGCCCAGGTGGTGGGATTTGATCGGGAGACGGGGGCTACACTCGCCACCATTCCCGTCCCCGCCCTGCAACCCACCGCCTGCTGGTTTGGGGGCGAAGATTTAGGCGATTTATACATTACCACGGCAGCTCAATCTATGAATGATGACGATCAGGTGCGCTACCCCTTGACCGGCAGCCTTTTTCGCTTTCGCCTCGGCTCCATCGGCCTCTCCACCGTAGCGTTTTCGGGCTGACCAACGGACCACATAATGTTGTGTCATTTTTTATATGTTTTGAGTCACAATGACTATTCAATTTTCTGCCCAAATACGTTAATTTCTTAAGTTCACTTTAATTCCCCGCCCCATGCCCCGCAAATCAACTTCTGTTCACTGTGCTGCCGTCGACCTCGGCGCGACTTCCGGTCGCGTCATGGTTGGCACGTGGTCCCACCATCGACTCGAGCTCAAGGAGGTCCACCGCTTCCCCAACGCGGTCCGTCAAGTCGGAGACAACGCCTATTGGGATATCGCCGGACTTTGGGAACAGGTCCAGCAAGGTCTCGATCTCGCGGCCAAAAGCCTACCCGAGGGCGATATTCTAGCCAGCGTGGGGGTTGATACCTGGGGCGTGGATTACGTGCTCGTAGACCAAACAGGCCGCGCCGTCTACCCGACCCACGCCTACCGCGATGACCGCACGCAGGCCGGACTGAGCTCCCTAGTCGCCGATCCCAAAATACTCCGTAAGATCTATCGCGCGACCGGCATCCCGGCGATATTCCTGAACAGTTCCCTCCAACTGGCCGAAACCGTCGCGACGCATCCCGCCATCACGACCATCGCCAAACGCTGCCTGTTTCTCCCCGACTATTTTAATTTCCTGCTGAGTGGGAAAATGACCAACGGGCAATCGATCGCCGGCACCGCCCAATTACTAAACGTGAAAACGGGAGGTTGGTCTCGCTCAACCCTGAAACACTTTGGCGTGCCCGCCGGATGGTTCACCCCACCGCTGACCAGCGGCACCGGCCTGGGCCGCGTTCGTGATATGCCGGCGCTAAAACGCACGCGGGTCATCGCCGTCCCCGGACACGATACGACCTGTGCCTATGATGCGATTCCAGCCGCGGCCGACGGCACCGACATCTTGCTCAGCTCAGGCACCTGGTCACTCGTCGGCATGGAAAACGACCGTCCCCTGCTCAACGACGGTGCCATCGCCGCCCGCGTGGCCAACGACCAAACCGGTCGTGGTGACTACCGCCCGCTCGTCAACGTGATCGGTCTTTGGTTGCTCGAAGAGACGCTGAAAGAATTCAAAGCTCGCCCGCAAAAGGCAGCCGAGTGGACCAAACTCATCAACGCCGCCCGTGCCCTTCCCGCCTCCGAACATCTGCTCGACGTCACCGATTCCGCTTTCGGCAACCCGACCTCCATGCGCCGGGCGATCGACCAGCAACTCAAACGCCGTCGACTCAAACTGCCGCGTGATCTGGCAGCCTACACCCGGTTGATCTGTGATTCACTCGGCCAAGGCCATGCCGATGTGATCGCAAACCTGACCAAGCTCTCGGGCCGCACCTTCAAACGCATCATCATGGTGGGCGGTGGCGCCCAAAACGCCTTGCTCTGCCAAGCCACTGCTAATGCCGCCGGACTTCCCGTGCTATCCTGCCAACTCGAAGGGTCCGCGGTTGGTAACATGGCGAATCAACTCATCGCCCTGAAAGCCGTAAAAGACCTCCCCGAATTTCGCCGCCATCTCACGAAACAACTGAAATCCAAAACGTATCAGCCCGGAACGGGCTGATACGAAGTTCCAAGTATCAAGTAACAAGAAGACTGGCACGACCGGCTACAGCCCCTCTCTCCTCGTTCTCGTTCTTTCAACCCGGGTCTCTGCCTCTCAACAAATCCAACTTCGTAAATTGTAATTCGTAAATTCCGCCATGCCTTCCTCCAAAAACATTTCCGCTGCCTATAAACTTGCCCGTGATAACTACGCCGATTTTGGCGTGGATACCGATAAGGCGATTCGCAAAGCCCTCTCCATCCCTATCTCCCTGCACTCTTGGCAGGCCGATGATGTGCGTGGCCTCGAGACCCCTCGGGAAGGCCTTGATGGTGGTGGTATCATGTCTACCGGTGGTTACCCGGGACGCGCTCGCAATGGCGATGAGATGCGGTCCGATCTTTCGAAGGTGCTGGATCTCCTCCCTGGCAAACAGCGTCTCAACCTCCACGCCTTCTACGCCGAGACGGGCAAGAAAGTAGTCGATCGGGATGCCCTCGAACCGCGTCACTTCAACCGTTGGCTGGATTGGGCCAAAACGGAGAAGGTAGGGCTCGACTTCAACCCGACCTACTTCGCTCACCCTCTCGCCAACGACGGCTACACGTTAGCCCATCGCGACAAAAAAATCCGCCAGTTCTGGATCGATCATGCGCAGGCATCCCGTCGCATTTCCGCGCATTTCGGCAAACAGCTTAAGAGCCCTTGTATCAACAATCACTGGGTCCCAGACGGCGCGAAGGACGTGCCCGCGGACCGGTTCGCTCCGCGCCAACGTTTGCGTGACTCCTACGATGCGATCTTCGCCGACACGAAGGTCAACCGCACCCACTGCGTCGATGCCGTCGAAGGCAAGCTCTTCGGTTTGGGCAGCGAGGAATACGTTGTTGGTTCCCAGGAGTTCTACTCCAACTACGCGCTTAGCCGGAACCTGATGCTCTGCCTTGACCTCGGTCATTTCCATCCGACCGAGTCGGTGGCCGACAAGGTTTCCACTCATCTCCAGTTCCACGAGAACCTGCTCGTTCACACCAGTCGCCCGGTGCGTTGGGACAGCGATCACGTAGTCACCCTCGATGACGCGGTGCGTAACTTCTTCCTCGAGATTGCCCGCGGCAACGCGTGGAACCGCATCAACATCGCACTCGATTTCTTCGATGCCTCGATCAATCGAATCGGCGCCTACGTTATCGGCACCCGAGCAACCCGCCAAGCGATCCTGGCTGGCCTACTCGATCCATCCGCTCAACTCAAAGCCGCCGAGAAGGCCGGCCGGGGCCACGAGCGTCTTGCGCTCATGGAACACGCCCGCGCGCTGCCATGGGGAGCGGTCTGGGACGAACTCTGCCAACGCGCCGACGTCCCTGCCGGAGCCGACTGGTTGGCCGAGGTGGCCACCTACGAAAAGGACGTTCTGTCGGGGCGCGACTAATCAGCGCTTCTTCTTTTTCTTCGCCGAGGCTTTGGCTCGCGGATTATAATCGAGCGCTGCCTGAATCCAAAACGAGAGAACAGCCGAACTACTCATCCCTTCTTCAAACACCCATACAAAACCCTTCATCGGTCGCCCGGTAAAATCCATGGGTTCCGCTCCTGGTTTTTCTAGCATCGATTCGTAATCCTCCGGATCGAGTCGCACCATCAACCAGTCTTCGCTCACTCCCAACAGCATCTTCTCGTCCACCATAAAACAGAGTCCGCCCATCATCCGTTTCTCATCCCACGCGATGTCCCGGCCTTGAAGCTGCTTTCTCACCCTCTCCGCCATTTCTTCATCATAAGCCATTCACCTAGCCTAAGTGATCCCGATTTCCGAATCAGTTCAATCCACCCAATCCGAAATCGTAATTCGTAAATCCGAAATTTCTCAAATCATGCCTTCTACCTCATCTGACGTCGTCCTAATCGGCAGCGGCATCATGTCCGCCACCATGGGTGTTTTGCTCAAACGCCTCGACCCTTCGCTATCCATCACGGTTTACGAAGTGGCGGACACATTATCGCCCGAAGCTTCCGACGGTTGGCACAACGCCGGCACCGGACATGCCGGCATTTGTGAACTCAGCTACACGCCCCACATGGAAGCGGATGGCACGGTCAACGTCGCCAAGGCGATCGACATTTTTCAAGAGTTTGAGGCCTCGGTGCAGTTTTGGTCCCAGTGTGTGAAAGACGGCATTCTCACCGAGCCACCCAACTTCATTAATCCGGTGCCTCACGTGAGTTTTGTGCGCACTGATGAACAGGTTGCCTACCTCAAAGCCCGCTATACCGGGATGGCCGACCATCACTTCTTCAAGTCGATGGAATTCACCACCGACTCGGCCAAGATCGGTGAATGGTCTCCCCTGCTGACCGAAGCTCGCGGTGACGAATCAGTTGCCGCCACGAAGATGGATGGCGGCAGTGATGTGAACTTCGGAGCGATCGCCCGCCAACTTCTCGGCTGGTTGGGCCAACAAGACGGTTGTGAAGTATTGCCCGGTCACCGCGTGACCGATCTGGGACGTAATACGTCGGGCGATTGGTTTGTGCAGGCTCGGCAAAACAGCACCGGACTGTTTACCACTCGCGACACCAAATTCGTATTCGTGGGCGCCGGCGGAGGCAGTATTCTATTGCTACAAAAAGCCGGGCTGCCGGAAGCCAACGGTCTGGGTGGGTTCCCAATCGGGGGACAATGGATGGTCTGCGACGACCCCGCCATCGTCGAACGCCATCAATCCAAGGTTTACGGCCAGGCGCTCGGCACCGCTCCAACCATGGCCGTGCCTCATCTCGATACCCGTATTATTGACGGTAAGAAGAGCCTGCTATTCGGGCCCTTCGCGGCTTGGACGACAAAGTTTCTCCACGAGCACGGCCGGGCCATTGATCTCCCTGCATCGATTAAACCGCACAATCTAATGACCCTGATCAAGATTGGTTGGGGCAACTTCGATTTGGTGCGCTACATGATGCAACAAGGCACCCAAAGCATGGCAGATCGCATGAAGGTGCTTCACGAATTCTATCCGAACGCGCAGGAGAAAGATTGGAAGCTCATCGACGCCGGCATCCGCGTGCAGGCGATCAAGAAAACCGACGGCGAAGCCGGTATCGTGCACTTCGGCACGGAAGTGCTCACCAGTGCCGACCGTAGTATGTCTGCGCTACTGGGAGCTTCTCCCGGAGCATCGACGTCCGTGCATATCGTCACCGAAGCCATTGAAAAGAGTTTCCCTCATTTGCTCGCAGGCGAGGAGGGCATCGCTCGGATGCGTCAGATCATTCCGACCTACGCCATGGATTTGAAGGCAACCGACGCGGCGACGAAGTTCGAAGATCTAGCCCGGCCGGCTCGCAAGACACTCGGTCTGGAATTCGATTAGAGGGAAATTCCACTCAGGAGGCGGCCCAGTCACTTTCAGATGAAAGCCCTCCATCCATCAGAATCTTGCCGCAAAAAGGCACAAAGAAACTGTCCGGTCGGCGGATAATTCTTCGCGCGCCTATGGGCGCCTCTAACCGGTGAATCCAGAGTTGAGATTTTTTTTGCGCCTCTTTGCGGCTAAATGCCCGTGGAGTAGCTCGGACGTAGACGGGGTCAAACAATTCCACGGACTGGACGGAGGTCGTCAGTTGATCCACCCGGTGGGGGATACCCTCTATGGATTGAAGGTATGGCATGCTCGCCGAGCGCGCCGCTGTTGGAGTAGGTATCGACTGAGTTGTAATCGACTAAACCGGATGGAGCCGTCGGTTTCGGCGAAACCGCCCTACCTCTAGCGGGATGCGCAAATGGTGCGGGTATTCTTACACTTTCTCGAATCGGACAGAACCGATATCCGTGTCGCTCGTCGAACTAGGGTAAATCGAGGTATTCCGCGATATTCGGGATCACCTTCTTGCGGCCACCGCCGACATGGCGAGCAAGGTATTCGTCCTCATCTTCGGTGACCTCCTCGTCGAGATCGTCCGCAGCTTCATCCTCAATAATCACGTCCTCCAAATGGGAAACCAACGTCTTCCAGTCATCGGTTTCATCCGCGTCGAACCAGTGCGAGATCCGACGGGTTTGTTGATCGAGCACTAACCCTGGATTTTTAACGCGGCCCTTCTTCATCATTTCGACGAGGCAGGGAATATGGCGTTTGGCGAAACGGGATTGATAATCGGATAGCCACTTATTTTCGACGTTCTCACGGCGGTTAAGTAATGCAATATCCGTAAATTGAATACAGGCATCATGCCAAACCATGAGCGGTTCATGGGCGGCAATGAGGTTGCAGTGAATGACGCATACGACTCGCGCCAATTCGACGTCTTGCGCCGCCATCCACGGTTTAAACGCCTCCACTTGATCGACGGGATTCCCTCGGCCATCGGAGATGAAAAACCCCACGGTGGCGCCGGCGGGCCAACTGGCATCGATCTCGCCGGCATCATTCCATCGCCATGCCACCGGCTTCAGCGAATCCGGTGAGGATTCAATTTCGACTTCCGCCACAAAGACGACGGGGGATGCATCTTTATCCATGCCGCCATCGATCACGTCGGCGACAATCTCTCGGCGGCCGGATCCAGCTGCGCCCAGGATTAAATAAACGAGTGGTTTCTCTTCACTCACGACGGGAAAGTCTGGGTTTGCGCCGTGTGTCGCATCCAGTGATCCACCAAGACGAGCGCGGTCATTGCTTCCACAATGGGAACAGCCCGGGGCAACACGCAGGGATCATGACGACCACGGCCAATTAACTCGGTCTCTTGGCCGGACGTATCCACGGTGGACTGGGGCTGTAGAATCGTCGCGGTTGGTTTGAAAGCGACGCGGAATACCAGTTCCTCGCCATTGCTGATTCCACCTTGGACGCCACCGGAGCGGTTGGTCTTGGTGCGAACCGCGCCATCACGGTTTTCAAAATTGTCATTGTGTTCGCTGCCATTGAGCAGCGTGCCACCAAAACCACTGCCAACTTCGAAGCCTTTCGTAGCCGGGAGTGACAACATCGCCTTCGCCAAATCAGCTTCGAGCCGATCGAAGACCGGTTCACCGAGTCCGACTGGCAATCCTTGCACGCGGCATTCGATCACGCCGCCCACCGAATCACCGTCCGCGCGCACTGCCTTGATCCGTTCGATCATGGCTTTTGCGGTCGCAGCATGGGGGCAACGCACCGGAGTCGCCTCGATTTGTTCCAGGGTGGGAAGTTCAGTTAAGGCGTCATCCGGCACCGCAATGTCTTGAATTCGGGTGATAAACGCCCGCATTTGGACGTCACCGAGAAGTTTTTTGGCAATCGCACCGGCTGCCACCCGCCCAATGGTCTCGCGCGCCGAACTCCGTCCACCGCCACGATGGTCGCGGTGACCATATTTAGTCGCGTAAGTGAAATCGGCGTGGGAGGGGCGAAATTTGTCCTTCATCTCGTCGTAGGCGCCGGGACGTTGATCTCCATTGCGCACGAGCAGGGAAATTGGCGTGCCCGTCGTGCGGCCCTCAAATATACCCGAGAGAATCTCGACCCGATCAGCCTCTTTACGGGGCGTCACGATGTCACTTTGCCCCGGACGGCGGCGATCCAGCTCCGCCTGAATCTCCTCGGCGGAAATCTCGAGCTGGGGCGGACAACCATCAATGACCACGCCAACGGCAGCGCCGTGACTCTCGCCCCACGTGGAAATCTGGAATATTTTACCGAATGTATTGGGCATGACAGTTAGACGGTTGTTGGTCAGTGCCCCGCCTCGCAAGTGTCAAAATACCGCAACTTTATCCCATTTGGGGCGTCTCTATCTTAAACCCGTCCATATCGCGGTTTACATAAACTCTCCGATTGGCTCTGATTCCCCTCCGGCTGGCACCGCCACTGTTCCCAATTTCCGAAACTTCACATGCGTTTCTCCTTCCTCTTTTCCCGAATCCTCTTCGCCGGAGCAATTGCGCTCACGCCGCATCTCCGCGCTCAGGGTGAATCGGCCTCAATTTCCGCAGCGATAATCAGCCCTTCTCTCGTTGCGTTGACCCCCGACGTCCTCCTCCAGGAAGGCATCCAGTTGCCGGCAGCCGAGACCGGTGCAGCCTTGGGGTTAATCGAAATCTTAACCGGCCGATCGGTGCTGCGATCGGAGAAAATACCGCAAAAACCGTTCTCTCTACTCATTGAGCAACCGATTACGCATGCCGAGGCCCTCCAAGCCATCGAGACGACATTGCAGATGAACGACATCGCGGTCACAACCCTCGGAGATCGATTCATCAAAGTCGTGCCGTTGGCCGCCGCTCGCATCGAGTCGCCCCAACTCATCGAAGGCTCAACCCTCGGGATGGCGCCCAGCGGAAGAATCGCGACGAAGCTATTTGCGCTCGGATTTGTTCAAGTTGGTCAATTTGGCGGTAAAATCGCCGGCCTGCTCAATCCGCAACTCGGCGGAGTCCAAGTTTTTGAACAAGCCAACGCTTTACTGATCACGGACAGCATAAGCACCCTGCAGAGGGTTGAGATCCTCGTCAAAGAACTCGACCAACCGAACGTCGACTCGCTTGATCCAAAATTCTACCCGCTCGTCTACGCCAAGGCCTCCGACCTCGCGAACAAGATGCGCACGATCCTCCAAGGTCCGGCCGCTCAACAACTCGGCACGGGCACCACGTTCAACGCCGACGATCGCACCAACCAAATCATCGTCATCTCCGACTACCGACTGCATCCCTTTTTCGACAAGCTCATCGCTCGCCTCGATGTGCGCTCCGACCCTAATACCCGCAACGAGATCATCTACCTCAAACACGCCGACGCCACTGAAGTAGCGACGCTGGTGAGCAATCTGGTCTCCGGGCAAAACCAAGCCACCTCTCGATCTGAGTCAGCGCGGCCTGGCCAGACCACCGTCGCACCGGCCGTCATCACGCCCGCAACTCCGGCAGGCGGCTCGACCGCCAATTCCAACGAGTTCAGCACGTTGGTCACCATTCTACCCGACGAACGAAGTAATGCTGTCGTGGTCAGCGGGACGATCGAGGATATCCGTCTCATCAAGGAACTGATCGACAAGATCGACGTGCTTCTCGCTCAAGTGCGAATCGAAGTCGTAATTGCCGAGGTCTCGCTAACCGATGCCTCCAGCAGCGGAATCAGCAGTATGGGGCTCTTGGTGGAAAACGGGAAATTGGTGGGATTTGAAGGCGGTGCCGCCGGTCTCAATGTGACCGGAACGGGCCTAGCCTCAGGAGGAACCACGATTGAGGAAATGGTATCGGAAGCTTACGCGATCCTCCCGAACAACAATCTCACGGGCCTGCTCTCTCTGGCCACGACTCCGCGCAAGAACAACGCCGAGTTTCTGCAAGTCCCCGCGGTAGTCACCACGCACAATAAAGAAGCGGAATTCTTCGTCGGACAGGACATCCCGGTGCTGGGTAGTTTCATTCCCGATGCCGGCGGCACAAATACAACGAATACGGCCTTCCGCACCACGGTCAATAATCGCCAAGTGGGCATCCGTCTGCTGGTCAAACCTCTGATCGGTAGTGACGGGTCCGTTCAGCTCGAGATTGAACAAATCGTGGAAGACGTGATCGGAAACACGACGATTGACGGCAACTCTCAGCCTATCGTCGGCCAACGTGAAATGAAGTCGTTCATCAACGTGCATGACGGCGAGATCATCGTAATGGGTGGCCTGCAGCGCGGAAACAACCGCAAGGAAACTAACCGCTTTGGGCCGATCCCCTTCATCGGCGATTTGCTTGGACTGCGCACGAAATCCATCGAGAAGACCGACCTTATTTTCTTCCTTCGCCCCACCATCCTGAGCCCAGGAGGAGGAACCGATAATGCTCGTGCCATGGAGCGCGTTGAGCAGATGTCGAACGCCGAAGATGTTAAACGGGTTCTCGATAACAAACCATTGATCGATTAATTCAGCTCCCCGGTTTATCCCATCCCCGTCCGCCATGGATCTCCTCGCCGCCGATAGTCTGCCTGAATCGTTGATTGGCTCTCTCGAAGAAGAGCAACAACAGCTCGTCTTCGAGGCTGCTCGTCACGAACGCATTGCCACCTTGGCGACGGTGCTTGAACAACCTGAACAGGATGTGCTCACGGCCATCGCTAACCACGCTGGTCTAGACATCGCTTCCGACCTGCGTGCCGATGACAGTTCGTTGCGCCTCCTTCCGGCCCGCCTAGTCCACGAATATCAAATCCTCCC
The DNA here is from genome assembly GCA_913058185.1 of uncultured Verrucomicrobiota bacterium. GTDB lineage: Bacteria > Verrucomicrobiota > Verrucomicrobiia > Opitutales > Opitutaceae > Actomonas. The sequence goes on along the minus strand of CAJXQX010000010.1, from coordinate 37,559 downwards.
GATCGCCTTGGGTGAGCCGGCTCCCGCGACTGAGGATGAAGACGAAGACGAACCCGTCGAGCCAGGCGCCGACACGCCGCTCCATCTGGCCACCGCTTGGCTGCCCGATGACGTCATGTCGGACTGGATTCACACGTTCACGCCTCGACCCGTCGTGTGGCATCTGGCCGTCGCGGAACGTGTCCATCAACTCATCGTCGAACACTTTGGCGTGGGTGCCGCTTCCCTCGATGATGGCGACGACGACTACCTTTCCCCGGAAGCCGCCAAGGCCGATGCCGATATCGTCGATGAAGACGCTGCGGTCGTTCGCTTCGTCACTGAAGTCATTTCCCAAGCCATCGCCGACGAAGCGACGGATATCCATTTCGAACCGCAAGAAGGGCAACTCCGCATCCGCTACCGGGTGGACGGTTTGCTCGTGCCCGTGCCGGTGCCGGAAAATCTGCTCCGCTACCAGGACGCCATTATCTCCCGTGTGAAGATCATGGCCCGCCTCAACATCTCGGAGAAGCGCTTGCCCCAAGATGGTCGAATCAATTTTAAGGCCGCTGGCGTGGTGCTCGACATCCGCGTCTCAACCTTCCCCACCATTTACGCCGAATCGATTTCGCTGCGTTTGCTGAATCAAAAGAAGCAGGCGTTTTCGATGGAGAAGCTCGGCATGAGTAAGACTGAGCAAGATATCATCTCCGAGGTTCTAGTCTACCCCCACGGCATCATCCTCGTCACGGGGCCGACCGGTTCGGGAAAATCCACTTCGTTGAACGCCTTCCTGCGCCAAATTAATTCGACCGACCTGCGCATCATCACGATCGAAGATCCCATCGAATACGAAATCGCCGGCGTTAACCAACTCCAGGTGCGCTCAGAGATCGGTCTTACTTTCGCTAGTGCCCTAAGACACGTGCTGCGGCAAGATCCCGACGTGATCATGGTGGGTGAGATACGTGACCGCGAGACGGCCGACATCGCCATCCGGGCATCGCTCACGGGTCATTTGGTGTTCTCCACCATTCACACCAACGACGCACCGGGCGCCTTCACCCGTCTGGTCGACATGGGCATCGAGCCTTTCCTGGTCGCCTCATCGATCGAACTCGTGATCGCCCAACGGCTCGTGCGACGCCTCTGTCCCGAGTGCGCCACGGTGCAGGATATAAATCCGATCAAGCACCGGGATAACCTGCTCGTGCTCGGTCTCGACCCAGATAAGCCCGAGCATCAAATCACCACCTTCAAAGCACCGTGCGGTTGTGATCGCTGCCGGGGCACCGGCTATCGCGGCCGCATCGGTATCTTCGAGATTTTCCGCCTCAATGAGGAGCTCCACGAACTCGTGCTCAAGCGCGAGAGCACCCGCACGCTCGGTCAAGTCGCCCGCAAACATGGGATGCGCACCCTCGGCCAATCGGGCTGGGAGAAGATCGTCGCCGGTTACACTACGATGGAGGAAGTGCTCCGCGTCGTAACCGTGACCGAATCCTAATCGATGCCTAATTTCGCCTACACCGCCAAAGACCGGAACGGCCAGGCTGTCGCGGCTGAGCTGGAAGCGCCCTCGCGCAAAGACGCATTGCGCCGGCTGCAAGCCCGAGGTCTCAAACCGCTCAAACTGACCGAGCGGGCTGCCAGCAAAACTCGGGCCAAAAAAACTGGCACGAAAACGAAGACACCGAAAACGAAGCCTTTCTCTGGCCCATCGATCGATTCGTCCGGCGCACATGGACCAAACAAATTAGTCCGCAAACATCGCCTGCCGTTCTTGCAAGCGTTGCATGATCTGACCTCGAGCGGACTTTCCGCCGGTGAGGCGATTCGCCTCCTTTCTCAACGCATCAAAGAGCCAGCCTTGAAGAGGCTGAATACCGAGGTTTGGCACCGGTTGAGCGAGGGCGCTAACCTTTCCAACGCCCTCCAAGACTTCCCCGCTGTTTTCGATGAATCGACCATCAGTCTGATCCAAGCGGGCGAGGCGACGGGTAACCTCAACGGCACGCTCGAACGGCTTATCGAGCATCTGACCGAACAACGCGAACTGCGACGCCAACTCGGCAACGCGCTCGCCTACCCGATCTTCATGACCGTGGTGGCTACGGGCGTCATTCTATTCTTCCTGTTTTTCCTCCTGCCCCGTCTGCAGGGCCTACTCGATGCGCTCGGCGGCGAGCTACCATGGTCGACTCAGCTTCTCGTGATGACCTCCGACTTTGCCCTCAAATACGGACTCTTTGTCGTAGCGGGTGCGGTCGTAGGCGGCATCAGTTTCTGGCGTTGGCGCGTGAGCGAAGCGGGGCGCATGGTGACCGACCAATGGAGCCTACGCGTTCCGATGCTAAATACCTTCGTGCAAAGCCAAACCGTGCTCTCATTCAGTCAGACACTTTCTGTGTTGCTGGAAAATGGCATCACGACCGCCGAGGCCTTGCGCATGACCGAAAAGCAGGTGCAAAACCGCGTGCACCGCGCGGCCTTTGATACGGCTATTGATCGTATTATGGAGGGGGAATCCCTGTCTCAGGCCCTGCCCGATACCCACTGTTTCCCCGATCTCGTGCTTGATCAAATGGCGGTCGGTGAGAATACCGGCAACGTGGTGCCCTCTCTGAAAAAAACCGCCATCACCTACCGGAAACTGATCTCCAATCAGCTGAATACCTTCACCAAGGTGATCGCAAGCGGCGTGTTGATGAGCGTCTTTATTTTCGTCGGCTTCATCGCCTACGCGATGGTCAGCGCCATCTTCACGCTGAGCAGCAGCTTCAGTATGTGAGTAAACCGGGAAGCCGGGGTGATGGAACAGCGCGCTCGGCGAACACGCCCTACCCGGACTGAACCGCAGCCGTTGTCGATGGGGTCATGTCGTCAAAAAGTTTTACGCAGTCCTGGTGAGAGGACGGAGTAAACTTTTTCCGACTTGATCCCCTTACCGGTCACGATCGGTGAGCGGTTCCTCCGCCCCACCCCACCCCGCCCTACTCAATCACTTCGTAGGCTTCGACGAGGATGGTGCCAGTGCCTCCATCCGCGCCTTCGGGCTTCACCGTGTAAGCTCCCGGAGGTAAGCGAACCAAGATCACCGCGTCCAGCGATGCATCGGAATCTAACTCAAATGCACCCGTGGTCGCGAAGGCTGCTTTCAGCGCAGCCGTGCCGCTCCAATTGTCGTTGGTCGCAATGGCCATAGATTGGCCGGCTGGAATGAGAGACAATTTCGGATCGGTCATCGTTCCTGTGACGCCAAAGTTCACCAGAGACGGTCCCGACACCCGAATAAGCATCGTCTTCGCCCCGGTCCCATCGATCACAAATCCGGGCGACAGGACATCTTCACCCAGTCCGGAGAAGCCGAGAGCGGATACATTGGTGAGTTGGAGGTCTCCATCGACGGCCCCAGGATCGTAAACCTCGGCCAACGCAATACCGGACAATGTGCTGTCGGTCGACGAGATGCGCACCGTGTAACCGCGACTGCCAGAAGTATTCGGCAACGGCAGGTCCGTGAGGATAGCGGCATCCGCTGAACCGTTATCTAAACCGAATGCGCCGAGAGCGGCACTGGTGGTGACGAGTGTCGCAGCGTTGGCGGCAGTCCCCCAGTTGTCGTTGCTCGCAATCGCCTCAGATCCGCCGGCCGGAATGATTTCCATCTTCGGATCGGTGAGCGCGCTCTGCACGCCAAAGTTCAACAACTGCGGGCCCACGGCTCGAATCACGAGCGGCTTGGTGCCCGTGCCCCGCAGGACGAATCCGGGAGTAAGCGTGCCATTGGCCGGAATGCGCCCCCGAGTCGAAAGATTTGCCAGCCGACTGCTGCCGCCACTGAGCGTGATGGTCGCAATTTTAGAATTGGTCACACCACCGCCCGAAGTCAGCGCCGCCCAATAGAAACCCATGTCACTCGCCGCGACATTGGTAAGATTTAAAGTGGCGGTCGTAGCCCCTGTAATCGCTTGCCCAGCGGTTTCACCCGAACGAAGACGATACCACTGGTATGTGATAGCAGCATCAGACACCGCCGAGACCGTTAGGCTGGCACTCGCTCCCTCAACCACGTCGGTCGAGGCGGGTTGAGTCGTGACGGCCAAGCCGCCGGTGGCATAAGCGAACTCTTGAGTAACTTCCAAACCAGCCACGCCCACCGCTTGCACGGTGACAGTCGCCGACCCGGTGGATACCGGCGTCAACTGTAGCGTGCTGCCATTGATGGTGGCCGTGACCACCGTTTGGTCCGAGCTGGTAGCCGTAAAGGTTAGGGCTGAACCCGTGTCACCACTGGTGGGGTAGATGTCGATGCGACGCACCGTATTGACCACGACCAAGTTTGCCACCGTGGCCGTGCCGCCGCTGAAGAAACGGAGCGGAATCTCGGAGAACACGCCTCCATCGAGGTTGAACCGGTTGATACTCGCGATCACGTCGACCACGTCCATGCCGTTGCCGAGCACGCGACCATAGGCGGTGAAACCGCTATTATTGTCGGGGCCAAGTGTCGTGGTGTTGTCTTCGGTGTTAAAAAACCACTGTGAACTCGCGCTATTGATGTCGGCGGTCCGCGCGGCTGCGATCGTCCCCCGGGCGTTCGGCAGCTCATACTCCAAATTGATGTCACCAAATGAGGTTATCGGCGTGAGCCCCTCGATGGCCTTAAACGCTCCGCCCTGAGTAATCGAAGGTGCGGAAGACAGAAACGACGCCGTGCGATGGATAATCGTGTTATCATAAAGTTCGGCGTCCGTGTAGCGCAGGAAGTTCGTCACGTGGTTGGGAGCGGCGTTTTCCAGCAGCTCCACATCGAACTCACCGAAAACGGTATCAAAACGCACGAGCGGAGTGTTCACTCCATCCATCCCGAAGTGAGACCGCAGATCAATCGATGCGGCACCTCCCCCGATCGAACCGGATTGAGCGCCGATGGCATTGGTCGTGACCGGGTTTTGGGCAGTAGCCACAGTCGCAAATAGCGCTGCAGTAAGAAAGAGTCGGAGGGGATACCGTTTCATGGACAAAAAGGAAGACCATCATTGGCGATAAAGGTGCCCTCGCCAAGACTGGTTTTTCACCAAACGGGACATAAAGCCACTCAGAGCCCAAGAATCGCGGTCCTGCGGAGGGCACCGATCCAACGAATTTTTAGCCGCAAAGAGGCGCAAAACTGTCAAATCGCTAATTAATGGGTCGAGGCGCCACTAGGCGCGCGGAGAACAGTCGGCACGCGTGTGGTCTTTTTGCGCCTCTTTGCGGCAATAACTCCGTCTCAGCGGCCTATACCAAAATCCCGAATCAGGGAGTTAACACCTCGTAGGCCTCGACCAATATGACACCCGTGCCGTCATCCGCTCCGGCAGGACGAACGGTGTAGGAGCCGGGAGGCAGGCGCACGACCACCACGGCATCGAGTGAAGCGTCGTCCGGGAAAGCAAACGCACCCGTCGTCTGAAAAGCAGCTTTCAGCGCCGCGGTGCCCCCCCAGTTATCATTGCTGGCGATGGAAAACGTTTGCCCACCGGGAATCACTTCCAAACGGGGATCGGTCATGGTGCCCGGCACCCCAAAACCTGCGAGCGTCGGTCCGACCACCCGGATCAACATCGTTTTCGCGCCGTCTCCATCGATCACAAATCCCGGCGCGAGCACATCCGCCCCAAGTCCGCTGAATCCCCGGGCTGAAATATTGGTGAGCTGAGCCGAGCTCCCTGTCCCATCAGGATCGTAAACCTCGGCCAGGGCGATACCCGCCGCGCCACTCTTTGACGTGATTTGCACCGTGAACCCTTTACTGCCCGCTGCATTTGGCAATGAGACCGAGGTGAGCACGGCGGCATCGAGCGATTCGCCATCCAACGGGAATGCCCCCAAAGTCCTGCTGGTCGAGGCGAGTTGGTTCGAGTTGACCGCATCTTCCCAGTTGTCGTTGATGAGCGACGGCGTTGAGCCGCCCAATGGCACCAGCGCAAGCGTGGGATCGGCCATCGCTGGAGTCACCCCGAAGTCCGCCAACTCAGGCCCGATGGCGCGGATCACGAGGTTTTTTGACCCATCACCTCGCAGGACAAATCCGGGAGTCAGCTCGCCTCCCGCCGGCACGCTTCCGCGAGTCGAAAGATTAGCCAATCGGCTCGATCCACCGGTGACCGTCACAATAGCGATTTCGGAATCAACCGTTTCGTTCCCATCGGTGACTCGAGCAAAATAGAACCCCATATCCGACTCCCCCACACTCGCCAAATTGAGGGTCGGCAGAGTCTCACCACTCAAGATACGAAGTCCTTCTCCCGTTCGATAACGGAACCATTGAAATCTAAGCGGTGTGGCCGCTAAGGCGGTCACCGATAGCATTCCTGTCGTCCCCGATTCGACGTCGATCGAAGCCGGCGGCGACGTAATCGTGATGGCCGCTCCGGCAATCGTCAGGGTAGCCGGAGCACTCGTCACCCGGCCCAAAGCATTGTTGATCACCACCGTGTAATTCCCGGTATCGTCGGATGTGACGGAAGAAATATTTAAGGTAGCCTCAGTCGCTCCATTGAGATTGATGCCATCCTTGCGCCATTGAAACGTGGGCAAGGGGTTCGCCAAAGCCGTCACCGAAAATACTACCGCCGAGCCATCCAAAACGGTCAGCGAAGCAGGTTGACTCGAAATTGAAGGCGCGGCATCCGGTGCTTCGGTCACTTCAATCGTGTAGTCGAATGGTAAACCACCCCCATCAAGCGTCTTATTGAGCCCCCGCCAAGCTCGCGCCTGCAGGACATATTCACCAGCCAATGTGGGCGTTCCTAAAATCGAAACCGACACTCCATTCACGGTATCGCCATTCAAGTTTAACACGCTTAGTCCCGGTGGAATTTGCCCGGTAATTTCATAAGATTGAGCGCCGGCAGGCGCCCCCACAATGGCGAACCCACCACCGAACGGAACCCCAACCGTGGCTTTCGCGGGCAAACCACGAGGACCTGGATCCAATCTCACCGGAGTCGCGCCGGTCTGGGCGTGGAGCGGTTCCAACAACATCACCGCGCTTCCCGCCAAAACGCCTTTCAGCACACTGCCCACGCCGGTCCCTAGCACAAACTCCGCGGTGATCGCAGTGGGCAACAGCGGCATCCGTTGGAGGAGCACGATCAATAGGGCGACCGGCAGATGAAACCGTCGCAAATTCAGATAAAGTAAAGTCACGGTCCCACTTGGTTTTCCGTCATTCCCCTAATCGATAACTTCATAGGCTTCGACTAGGATAACTCCGGTGCCGTCGTTGGCTCCCGATGGACGCACGGTGTAAGGTCCGGGCGGTAGTCTCACCACCACGACAGCATCGAGTGAACCATCATCCGCGAAGGAGAATGCACCCGTCGTAGCGAAGGCAGCTTTGAGGGCAGCGGTGCCGCCCCAGTTGTCATTGTTCGCCACCACAAATGTTTGACCACCCGGGATAACTTCCAATCGAGGATCTACCATCGTGCCAGATACTCCAAAGTTACCCAGAGTCGGACCGACCACTCGAATCAACATCGTCATGGCCCCGTCACCATCGATTACAAATCCGGGGGCGAGCACGTCGGCACCTAAGCCACTGAATCCGCGCGCCGAGATATTGGTGAGCTGAGCGGAAGTGCCGGCAGCATCGGGATCATAAACTTCCGCCAAGATGATTCCCGCCGCGCCCGACGTAGACTTGATTTGGACCGTAAATCCCTTACTTCCCTGCGAATTGGGCAACGACACGGAAGTGAGCACGGCAGCATCAAGCGACCCGGAATCTAACGGGAAAGCACCGAGAGTTGCACTGGTCGTGACCAGCGACGCTGAGTTGCTCGAATCCTCCCAGTTGTCGTTGGTTAACTGAGGCGTCGAACCACCGAGCGGCACCAGACCCAAGGTGGGATCCGCCATCGCCCCGGAAACACCGAAGTCAGCCAACTCAGGCCCCACCGCTCGAATCACGAGATTCTTCGTTCCGTCTCCACGCAGGACAAATCCTGGCGTCAACTCACCGCCAGCCGGCACATTCCCACGAGTCGAGAGATTGGCTAGACGACTGGAGCCGCCCGGCACGGTTAGAATCGCGTATGCCGAATCAACCGTCGTCGTGCCGCCGGTGATGCGGGCGAAATAGAATCCCATGTCCGAGGTAGCTACCGGATTAATAACCAATGATGCCCCCGTTTCACCGGAGAGAGATCGTAGCCCTTCCCCTCGCTTAAAACGGAACCATTGGTAACTCAAACTACCGGAGGATGTCGCAATAACCGACAGCGATGCCGTGCCGCCAACGACGGGGTTGATTGACACGGGTTGAGTCCCAATCGTCACGGTAGCAGCCGCCGTAACGGTCAGTGTCGCCGCCGTGCTGGTATCGCTGCCGGAGGCATTCGTAACTACGACTGTATAGTCCCCGGCATCGGAGGCTGCGACCGTCGCAATCGAGAACGTCGAACTCGTGGCGCCGGTGATGTTGGTGCCGTCCTTGCGCCACTGAAAGGTAGGGGTCGGATCACCCGAAGCACTCACCGAAAATGAGGCCGAACCGCCTGTCGCCACCGACAATGTATCCGGCTGATTCGAGATCGCCGGTGCGCTGCCCCCGCCTGCGGCTATATTGATAACATAATTAAACGTAGGCTGGCCACCGTTCAGCGTTTTATTCGGTCCTTTCCATGCGCGAATTCGCATGGCGAATGAACCCGCTTCGGTCGGCGTGCCCGTTATCGTCACGGTCGACCCATTCACTTGATCACCGCTAATATTGGTGACGGTAAGTCCGGGGGGAATGTCACCGGTGATCTCATATGAAGCTGGAACGGCCGGGGCACCTACGACGGCAAATCCTCCAGTGAAGGCAACTCCCACCGTGGCAGATCCGGGATTACCGCCTGTTCCGGCATCAAGCTCGGTGGCACCCGCGACCGTTTGCACAGCGCCCAGCGCGGCACTGCCGGCCAGCACACCTTTCAAGACGCTACCCACACCCGAACTGACGACAAATTCAGTGGTAACGATCGCCCGCAACATCGGCAGGCGTTGCAGCAAAACCATAAGTAATGCGGCGGGAAGATGGAGCCAACGAAGGCGGAAATAGGCCGTGGTGAAGGTGTTCATGTCAGGGAGGGTATGTGGTGGGTTAAATTAGTTACAGCCGCAGCCGGAGGCACCGACTCCGCGACCGCCGGAGGAGGCTTCACGAGAAAAGTAAATATGTTCGGACATCGTATCATGCATCGCGTCACGATCAGCTCGCATGGTGTAGTCGGCGAGTAACCCTTTCTCCCAAGGTTCCACGTTTTGGCAACCCGAGAAAACGAGGGCAGCGCCCACCGTAGATAGAAGAGATAATAGTTTTCGTTTCATCATCGGGTCTCAGCAAGGAGGGGTTCAATTTCGGAGCGCAAGAGCTCCACCGTGCGATCACCACGATAGCCCTTATGGACTTTCCGCAGCTTACCATCGCGACCAAAAATATAACTCGTCGGCATCGCCGGCGGACTGAGTTTCGCCGCCAGCTTCTGCGTCACATCCCTCACCGTCGCGAAGCCCGGAGGTGTCTGCTTAAGAGAGCGGGCGTAGTCCTTGGACTTACGATCTACGCTTACGCCCAGGATCACAAACCCCTGCTCGGCCCACTCCTGCTGCAATTCCCCGTAGGCAGGGAACGAAGCTTTGCACGGAGCGCACCACGAGGCCCATACGTCGATCATCACGACCTTGCCGTCGAGATTGGGGACCTCCCCTTCGAGCTCAAAGCTCGCCCAATCTGGCAACGGATCACCGGGTTCGAGTGCCCGCGCTGCGGTGACCATTAGAGCTAAAGCGACGGCAATTACCGTCAAAATGGATTTTAGTTTAGCTGACCACATAATGGAAAAATCCTCGGGTTTGGTGTTTGGCTCCCGTCGAGACCATGCAGCCTTCGGCCCCGGGAGTTGATTGAATAAAATCGAGGCCATTTTCCGGCCCCATCACAAAAGCGGCGGTCGCTAACATGCCGGCTTGTATACAAGACGGTGCGACCACGGTGACCTGCTGCAGGCCATTGGTGGTGGGACGACCCGACCGCGGATCGATGATGTGCCCGTAACGTTGCCCATCGATAACGAAGCCGCGCTGGTAATTCCCCGAGCTCGCCACTGACGTATTCACGGCACCGATACTCCCCCACAGCTTACCCGGCTCATTGGGATCCTCCAAACCAATGTGCCAAGCCGGACGGTCCGGTGGGGTGCCGACGACTCGAATGTCGTGTCCGAAATCTACCAAAATCTTTTCGATGCCATGTTCAGTGGCCATCTGCACGGCCATATCGACGGCGAACTCCTTGCCCCATCCCCCGAGGTCGAGCGACATGCCCGTTTGCGGTAACCGCACCCGGCCTGGTTCGCGTTCAACCTTGGACCAACCGACCAATTCACAGGCCAGGGCTACTTCCGCTTCGGTCGGCAAACGCGGATGCTCAATGTGATAATCCCAGAGCTTGGCGAGCGGTCCCGCCGTCACATCGACAATACCTTGGGTCATGAAGTGCACCGTGCCGCACATCTCCAGCATCCGCTCCATTTCCTCGTCGATCACCACCCATTCGCCATTGCCGGCGGCACGATTGATTTTACCGATGATACTGTCGTCACGGAATCGGGTGTAGCGGGCTTCGTAGTTTTGCACCCACGCCCTCACCGCCTGATCGAAACGGGTCGCGACCGCCGCATCACTCATCGCAAATTGAATCAGACAACGCGTGCCCATCGCGTGGAAATCAATCCGGCGCAAGGGCGCGAAATCCGTCGCCGCGGGTTTCCCCCCGTTCGATTGGTTCAATGCCGCATGACTGTCCTGAATCAGAGCCATAAGCGAATTCCGACCGTGATTACATTGGCGTCTACGTAAGCGCTGGACGACGTGATGCTATCCCGGCCGTTCATGATATACTTCTCTAGGGTCGCATCGACGGACACGTGTTCGTTGATGTCCCAAACGGCCTTCACCCCGAGCATCCACGTTTCCATGTTCGAGAGTCGATAGTCGGACGAATAATAAGGAGCGCGGCCGGTCGATTCACTCGGCGGCACGATGGGGGAATTATCCAAATCGACGGCGTAAAAATCAGCGGCGGATTGGCGATAGTAACGCACCGCAGGACGAATGATCAGTTTTTCACCGAAACGCTGATACCAAGCAAACTCGAAGGTCTGACTCGTGATGCCCCAATTATCATCCAACAGACGGAAAGAAGACTCGATGGCGGCATTAAGCGGTTCGATCGCATGATTAACGCTGAAGAAACCGATCAGCTTCTCTTTCGAACTTGGGCGATTCTCGGGGAAGGTGAGGTTAAGCGAAAATCCTGGTAAAATCTCGGTGGCCTTCTCCACGATCTTGTAGGGATCGGAGAGGTAACCGCGTTGCTTGCCGTAAGTCAGGTTGGCGGTGACCGAAGTGCGGGGTGAAAGGACCTGAGTCAGGCCGATGATCGCATCCTGCACTTTCTTTTCCCGCGGACGGCTAAGAAAGGCCGCTGTGACGTCATCGTTGGCCTCGGCATATCCCATCAAGAGCGTCGTGTCCTTTTGGTTGAAAAAAAGTTGGCCGTTCAACGACCAGACGTCTGAGAGGTAGTCGCTTTCCTTGCTGTTGCCGTAGCCCACCGCGATGGCCGCCTGCTCGAAGGGGTGAGAATATTCGATTTGGTAGGCTTCGCGGAGATCTTCGAGGCGGGACAATGGCACTTGGTCGCTCCCATCAGGAGGTGGCTGACCCGACGGGGTCGCGCCAGTAATCGTGTCTATCAACCCGACCAAGCGAAGTTTATCACCCGTAGCCCACGTGTGCTCGGCCTCCGCGTAATGAGCATCAACCCGCACGCGACCATCCTCCTCCTGCCATGATTGGAATTTGTAGTGGAGGGTGGACTCCGCTCGCGCGTCCCGCTGAGGGGAAGCCATCCAAAGCACGAGGCTCCAAAGCAAGATTCGGCTGTGCCGAGGAAGGCGCAGAGAGACGCGGGTAAACAGGGACATAGGGTCTTTTCTGATAAAAGAGGTGGGGAGCGAATCACCGTCGATACATGGAAAACTCGACGGCGACTCATCAAAGAGTCGCAAGACGTTTGTATGGTTCCAGTAAAATCAGTCCTAGCAACCCTGATCAGGGCGCGAAACTAGGGGGACTCAGCGATTTCGACCGACGAAACAGTCAGACGCGCGTTTAACTCGGCCGGGTTATTTCGCACCGATCCGAGCGAAAAACTCTCAATACTGATGTAAGGAGCGCGTTTCGAGAGCTCCGCGTAAAACGGCAACAGATTATTTTCCCAATGCACCCGGCTTAGGGTCAATGATACGGTATGGATGGAAAATTGGGCCGTTTGTTGCGTGGGCTGAGCCTCGCTGCGCAGATTTTGGTCGATCCCAGCTTCCTTCGCGAGGGTGCTCAGTTCGGCAGACAATCGAAGGCGATTGAAGGTCCGTGAACCATCCAGATTTGCCACGGCGTCTGCCGCCTCTTTTTCGATCCGACTCTTCGCCGAAAGCCACTGTTTCTGAGTGTCTAAAACCGAACGGGTCTCCCGCACGTCGACCACCACCGAACGTCCGCGCTCCCACAGGCCGGATACCCAGAGCACCGCGGCGGCAACGGCAAAGAGCAACAATAGGAGTTTTTCACGGGCTACGCGACTGATGAACCAAGCCTTCATGAGGATTCCTCCGCTTCGGAATTGGTATCAAACGCATCGGAGGTAAATCGCACTAATAATCGTATCGTCGATTGCGATCCGCGGGTATCTAGGTCGGGTGGATCCACGCTTTCAATGCCGGCCAAGTCCCTGAGGGCAGATACGTAGTTATCGATCGATTGGATGTCATTGGTCTCAGCTTCAATTTCGAGCGTGTAGAGGCCTGTGGCCTCTGTGCGTAGAAATATTATCGTCTCCGGACGGGGGCCATCGGCGATGGCGATCATCTCGAATGGTCGCAGACGCTTCGTGTGCAACTCCTCAATCCGAGTTGCGAGCCGATCGGCCGTTTCAATCTCGCTGACGACTGGCGACTGGACTTGGACCTGCTGATGCAACGCGTCCTGCCAGAAACTGGCTCCCCACAAGGAAAGTTCAGCCAAACCAGCAAATAACAGCGTGACCAGAGCTGCCACCAAACCGCGCCAGAGCCATGAATCACGCACGCGAGCACGACGGCGGCCGGTCAGTTCTGCTTGATCGCGCACGTCGAGCGCCTGGGCCAAATCGAGGCTTACAGCGGTATCTTCCCCTGCCCGCTTGATCAAAAGTTCGTCGGTTCCCGGTTGGCCGGCTTCGACTTCGGTGGCCTCGAGATCACGCACCGTGGTGCTACCTCCACAGGCCCGAATGAGCTCTTCGCGAACGGTCGCGATTTCTTGATCGGAAACCTCGGGCGAGAGCGCCACCGCCCGGATTTGGGTCGGCACGCCCGAAGCATCGCCAAAGTGCACCGCGGTCAGGCCATCTTCAGCCGTCAAAATATACGTCGTCGCCGCTGACGGATTCTCTTCGATGAGCAACGTGCTCAATCTGGGAGTCACCCATTCCGCCTCACTCCAGGCTTCCATCTCCTCCGCGGTAAATCGCTTTTGGTAAGCAGCGAAGACCATCGCGTGATCGCAACCGGGTTTCGTCCAGTAGGCCCACAGCGTCTGGCTGAGGGGAAACGGAGCCATACCTTCCAAGGCGAGTTCGATCTGATCTGCTATCGGTCCCGCCTCGGCCTCATCCGTCAATGCAACCGAGCGCATGAAGAAACGATGATCCGGTAGGATCGCGACTTCACGAGTGCGGGTCTGTAGCACCGGGAGTTTTAGGGTAAGTTTGGGCATTATTAAGGCTCGGTCGATTGGGCCAAAGGTGTGGTTCGGTCTGCAGCATCCTTCTCTTGGATCGAGAGAAGTGTAAAGGGATACTCGATAGATTCAGGAAGTTCGTCATCACCACCCGGTCCTGTGATAGCCATCGCAGCCGCCGAGATCGTCGGCTCACGGGTCTCAGGTTCATCTTCAGTCTGCCCATTGAGCGACTCGCGTTCCGGGATCGGATCCGTGGCGTTTGAGGTAGCGCCACCCGGCGGAGCTACCACGACGCTGAGCAGATAGGTCGAGACGCCTTGAGTGACCTCAACATTGATTCGCAACGCCTGGATATTCGCCCCGAAACCACCGGCACCCCCCTGATCGCCGAGGATCGTCGCCACTTCATTGGCATCGGTGAAGAAGCCCGGCCCGTTGCTACGATGAACTCCGGATCCACCCAAATAGTCCCTCAACAAATCCTGCTGAGTATCATCGTATTGCCCCAGAGCGGCCAGAGCCCCCGCAGATGCCGCATTGATATTGGGCGTATTGTATTTCAGCAACGTCACCGACTCTTCCATCCGTTGATAGTATTCGTTGGGCCGTCCCGTCTCGTCGAAAAACTCATCTCGAATCAGATCGATCGCTCGCAATTCGTCCCAGGAGTGGGGTTGCCGGGCAGGCGGCGCAAAACCTAGTGGGTCGCGCTCATAGTCTTCTAGGCTTGGGGCATCGAACGTGTTGGCAACGTAGTCTTCCTGAGACCAGCCCAGCAGCGCATCCGCCCAACCTTCGGCATCGAACTCACGCACTCCCCACGATTCGAAGAGCCGCACCCACATTTGAAAATCCAGCGTGCCAAAGGGAAGCCGGCCGCTCTCATCCTCAAACGTCACTTTCACCTCGCGACCTTCGGCCGGTTCATAATCACCCCATTCTAGCGGTTCAGCCCAGCCCTCCGCCGGACTATGTAATCCACCCAATACTTCTTGAAAATCAACCAACACCGCCAGCGTCGTCTCCAACGCCGAATACGCCTCCTGTCTCAGCCGGACTCGATCACTATCGCGCACATGCACAATGAGGTCCGTGCTCGCTTTTTCGATGAAGAGAAAAAGTGCCGTCGTCGCGAATAACAACGTGACCAATACGATCACGAGCACCGTCGCACGCTCACGACGCGGACCACTCTGAAGAGAATTATGCGCAAGTCCTCTCATCTTAAAACGGCGGCAACCCTTCGCCAAAAATGGTCAAAGGCACAATCGTCTGCACCTCTTGTTCACGATAGGTAAACGTGAGACGAATTCGACCGGGCGTTTCGAGTTCCCCATCATCACCCGTGCGCAATCGGTTCTCGATTTCCCACTGTCCAAAATCAGCCTCGAAATACTCGTAGCGCATCGCTGTCACCAGCTGCGACAATACCATCTCACGCGGAGGATCGGTATTAAACTCCTCCTCCAAAGCGGACTGCCAATAGAGGATGAGCCCTTCGCCGCGCTTTACCTCCAGTGCGGCCCACACGTCAGGCAAGGGTCGCTCCGGCCACTGCAAAATTCGACTCCCCTCCCGCAGTCCAAAAACCAGCAGATCCTCGCGACGACCAAAATCCACTTCGACCTCTCGAGCCTCAACCGCCGCGACATCTTTGGCCACCCGGGGTGGGAGTGCCGCCTGGCGTAGTTCACCCTCCAAAAAACGAGTCAGCGACCGCGCATGTTGGTCAAACAGCCGATACTCCCGTCCTCGGCCCCACAACTCGGACATGGAAAAAATAAACGTATTAAGGCCGATCATCACCCCGGCGATCAGCACCATCGCCACGATCAATTCGATCATGGTGAAACCACGTCGTGAACTGGGAATCACACGTTTCATCGGTTGCCGCGATAGCCCTCCAAATACTGCGTGAGATTATCGCGCGCCTCTTGGCGTAATTGATCGCGATCATTATCCTCGGACCAAGTCGGACGCAGGAGCCGAAATCGCTCGGTCACCGTTTCACCTTCGCCGGTATTTTCATCGATCAACTCTACCTCAAATTCCACCTCAAACAAGTCGGCCACCAATGTGGGTTCAACAATCGCTCGCCAGATCACGCGGCGGCCATCAGCCGATTCAAACTCGTCCCCCTCCTCGACTAAATCCAGATCCGGTTGGCGAAACAATATCTCCCGCGCGAACCGCAAGTCCGCATCAACCTTCGTAGCGCGTTCGGCGTGAGCGTAGCCGTTCAGCACGTTGACGTAAGCGGCCCCCAACACAATCGCGGCCGTCGCGAATATCGCTAACGCCGCTAACACTTCGATGATCGTGAACGCCCGGTTACGCATATCAGAATCGCCTCTCCTCATCCCGTAAAATCGGCGCACAGGTCCACGGATCTATTTCCAAAACCAAGGGTTGTTTACCTTCAATATCTAGTCGGGCTCGAAACGGCGAACACGTGCCATCTCGGAAAAACTTCACCGCACTCAACAGGTTCGCCTCCACCAGTGAACCTCCGATCAGAATCGTTTGTTCGCCCGCCGTCACTCCGAGGAAGTCCAGGGTGATCGGCTGTTGCGAAGGCAGTGGGACCTCTCTGGTCCCCAAATCAGTCGCGGCTATAAAAACCTGTTCATCATTATCGAAACTCAGCGTTACATCGATCTCATGCTGGAGGGCAAACTTACGCGCTTCGCCCACCGCAAACCAGAACATGTCTTCCGGTGATTCTTCCCGATCCACCATCAATCGGGATGCCCCCACCGCAAGTACCGTGGCCAGCACTCCCATCAGCGCAATTACCACCACAATCTCGATCAGGGTGAATCCGGACCCACCTCTTCCACGAGTCGAGTCTAGCAAGAGTCGGCGGTAAAAATTCATATGACCGCCAATCGGCGACGTTTACCAGTTGCCGACGTCGTCGTCCGTGCCGGCCGTTTGGTCACGGCCTTTGGAAAACAGGTCGAATTTGTTTTTATTGTGAGTGCCGGGATACCGATACTCGTAAGATTGCTGCCAAGGATCCCTCGGGAGCTTGTCGAGATACGGACCTCTCCAACCCCGTGCTCCTTGTGGCTCCGTCACTAAGGCGTCCAATCCTTGGGCGGTGGTCGGGTAATTTCCGGTATCGATCCGAAAGCCGGTGAGCGGACTCTCGAGGGTGGTTTTGACAAAAAGTGATGCTGCCTGCTCCTGACCGCGATCAAGGTCACCCCCGACATTACGAACTAGCACCGCCACCAACAGGCCCAGGATAGCGAGCACGACCATGATTTCAAGTAACGTGAAGCCGCGAGTTTGGGAGCGGGGCGATGAAGAAATTGGTAAAATCATGACGTATTCGAATAAGACCGCTGCAGGAGCGATGTCGAGAAAGCGCTGCAGGGTATGGAATAGGACGCCCTATCGCCGGACAAGTTTCACTAAAATCCCGAATTCGATCGGGCTTGCGACTCCGTCACCAGCCCGCCAAACCAATCGCTTTTCTAGGTTCCCGTAGTTCAACGGATAGAACAAGTGTTTCCTAAACACTGGATGTGGGTTCGATTCCCGCCGGGAATACCAGAAACAACTCATCTCATGTCTGCCAACTTCGAAGAAATCGACTATCAGGAAACCCCGCTCGGTCCCGTGAGTTTACGGCGTCAACGCCTCAAGATGCTCGATAACCGCGAAATCCATGAGGTGAAGCTGGGCAACGATTACCTGATGTCTTCCCTCTTCACTAAGGTGGAGGAAGAGCTGGGTCGCATGGGCATGGCCGCAGTCACCGATCCAGCGCCCGATGTTGTCGTAGGTGGACTGGGATTGGGCTACACCGCTTGGACTGCTCTGCAGGACGAACGTGTCGCTTCGCTATTGGTCGTCGACTACCTCCAGCCGGTCATTGATTGGCACAATCAAGGTCTCGTCCCCCTCGGTCCCAAACTCACGGGTGACCCTCGCTGTCGATTTGTGCACGGTGACTTCTTCGCCCTATCAGCCAACGATGGCTCCGGATACGATCCGGATCAACCGAATCGGAAATTCCACGCCATCCTGCTAGATATCGACCACTCACCCGACCATTTACTCCATCCCCGGCACTCCGAATTTTACAGCGAAACCGGCCTGCGAGAGTTTTCCCGTTTGCTCCACCCTGGGGGCATATTTGGCCTGTGGTCGGACGATCCACCGGAAGAGAAATTTCTGCAGAACCTTCGCGCCGTCTTCGCCGAGGTAACAACCGAAGTCGTCGCCTTTGCGAATCCGTTTCTACACAAAGATTCGCACAGCACGGTCTACGTGTGCCGACTCGCATCGTAGATCTCGCCCGACGCTCAATCTTCGATCTATTCGGACCGGCGTTCGTATTCCAACCACGCTTCGGATAACACGACGATCAACGCAGAAACATTGAGTGGACAGGGCACGTAGGCATCGGCGCCGTCGTCGAGCAATCGTTCCACTCCGTCCGGGCTCTGATCGTGACTGACCGCGATCACATAAGGTTTCACGAAATTGTCTGCTCGATTCTGCAGGGCGCGGTGAACCTCTGATACCCGACTGGCACCAGATTCATCCAATGCGATAACGACGCCGATCGGCTCGGTGCGCAATAAGTCTGTAAGCTCGGCAACACGCGACACCACGTGAGGCGAAGCTCCCACGGCTTCCTCGAAATACTGCAGGATCTGCGTTCGCGAATCTTCGTCGGAGGTGACTACGACCACGCGTTGAGATTGCTGCTGAAGCTTGGCGCGCATGATCGACGTCGCCGCTTCACCTTTGTCGTCCCCCGGCGTCAGCACCACGGGCGCAGTCAACACCACGGTCGCTCGCCACGGAGTATCGAAGCCCGCACTTACTGTGATCTCCGCCCCCAACATTTCGGCAAAACGTTCCGCGATGGCTAAGCTCACGGTCGTGCCGTCATACGTGCGACCATCGGCGAGATCGACGGGCGCAAGTTGGAGAGATTCCCCTCGCGTGGGGGCCTGGTCTAGATCGGTTGGTTGGGCCTCGATGTAAAAAGCCAACCGGAGTAATTCGTGAGGAATGGTATAAACCGGTTGCTCGCGTAAACCCCAACGCACCTTTGCCACCCCTTTGAGGTGAAAGGCGATGCGCATCAGGTGCTGTAACAGTTGACGCAATCGCTCCGCATCCAGCCGCACCGAGATTGGGTTTCCCACCGTCATCATCGCTTCGACTTCGACGCCTACGAAGCTCGCTGCCGTCTTAGCCCACGTTTCGTAACTGATGCTCCATGCCCTCAAATCTGTCGAAACCGGAGTCGTATCAGCGGCTCCTGATTCAGCTGACGTATAATCAAGCAAACGATCGGTGGCGTCTGAAAGTTCGAGCGCCGCTTTGGCGATGCGTTGGGCGGTCAACTCACCGGGAGAATCACGCAAATCATCGATCAATAAATCCGAGAATCCTTGGATAACCGAGAGCGGAGATCGGATCTCATGACCGATGGTAGCAAACAGTGCCTTGATCTGGCGGCGGCGTTCTTGCTCGTTTTGAATCTGGCCCCGCCGATCCGTCCACCGGGCCGATCGCTCCACCAATCCCGCGATCAATGCTGCTACCGCCATGAACTTCTCTTCATGCTCAGCCCTCAGGTTTTTCGCATCCTCATAATCCTGAGCCGCCATGACACCGAGGATTCGTTCGCCCGACAAAAGCGGCACACCCAACCACACCAAACTCGGCACCCCGTGGTTCACCAACTGACCGGCCTGCAACATTTCGTTGGATTGGGTTCGTTGGATTAAAAGCGATTTCCTGGTCAGGTAGACTTTGTCCGTAAATCCCTTGCCATCGATCGGCCGGTCGACGTGCCGATCATGTTCATCCCGACAGTAAACGAATCGAATCCGGGGCGGCTCCTCGTCGATCAAGCAGATGAAGAGATTGGGCAAATACATGACCCGCCGGAGAATTTGATCAATCTCCCGACCCAGCTCTTTCAACGTCAATGACCCCTCCCCCAACGCCGCGAGATCACGCAGGGCGCGCTCCATCAGAGATGTCCCAACAGACGAGGAAGGCTCATCAGAAGAATCTGGCTGGCTCTGGGGAGAAGAGTGAGAGTCGTCTGACACTGCGTTAACTGATTTTATTGTAAGAATTTCTATAATAATTTTGATCTCGGGGCGTTACCCTAGACTCAAAATTGGGGCCATCGGTTCCCTTGCTTTCTTTCGCTCGACCGTCCTAATCGCTGAATGTCTCTTCCGCTGCGTATTACCCACGGAATCATGGCCGCGATTTTCACTCTGTCCGTCCTGATTCAATTTAATGACCCCAATCCTTTAGTTTGGATCTTAATCTATCTGGCAGCGGCAATTACGGCGGGGTTGGCCGCGCTCAACAAGCTTCCCTACGCCAAGATTCTCTCAGGTATAGTTTTCGCGATCGTGCTGCTTTGGGAGATCAAATATATCCAACTCGGGGCATGGCGCGTGCGCTTCCTGGATCTAACTCAGGAATGGCACATGACCAATGAACTGGTCGTGCTGGGTCGCGAATTCTATGCCCTCATCTGGATCGGCGGATGGATGGCAGCCGTTTTCCTGACGGCCCGATCTGCGGCTAAACGACAAACCACCCAGTCTTGAGCGATCCACATGAGACGCATCATTTTCTAAAAATTGAGTATTCTACTTCGATTCATCCTGATCTTATCAGGGCTGTTTTTGATCGGACTGTTTGCCGGTGATCAGCTTTACCGCGCCAACAACCGTGCCATTGAGGGCATGCTCGAAGAGCGGCGAGCGGAATACAGTCACTTCCTCGATAGTTCCATCAAACTGCAGGGCACTGAACTGAAGACCTGGGTGGCCAGTTTCTCATGGTGGGACGAGGCCGTGAACTTCGTGGCCGAGCCTGATACCGATTGGGCATCGGAAAACATCGATATGATGGGGGGGGGACACTGGCAGGTGGCGACACGGTATGGGTCACCACCCCAGACCTAAATGTCATTCACCAGGCCGACGCCGAATATCGTTCCCGACCTCTTCCAGTTAACGAGCTTGAACTGCTCCATCAACTGATCGCGGATAACTACGAGTTCTCTTACTTCATCAATTTGGGTGGCGAACTATGGGAGATATTTGGCGCCGCCATTCAGGATCCGAATTTCTGGCGCAACGAGACTCCGGTCGTCGGCTACTCATTTATCGGCCACCATTGGGATCAAGAGTTTCTCGCGAAGTTGGGACTGCTCACCCGCACCCAGCTGGAAGTCCTTCCAGCTGCGCTAAACCTGACCGAACTCGCGTCCGATGAGCTCATTTTTTCAGCGCTGACATTTCATCACCCCATCCTCGGCATCAACGGTGAGGTGATCGCGACGATTCGCGGAACGTTTTCGGCTCCCGCTATCGAGAAACTCAACGACACCCTTCACCGGAATCTGATCTGGGGTGGAGTGGTCTTCACCCTGCTCCTCATTGGGGTCGGAAGCATTCTGGGACTCACCATCGTGCAACCCTTGGGTCGAATCATCCGAAGTTTGGATACGAGAGACCCGGTCCACCTGAGCCATCTCCTCGTGACTAAATCGGACTTCGGCGAAATCGCGCGATTGATCTCTTCGCAATTTCGACGGGGCCGTATGCTTCAGGAAGAAATCCGACGCCGCAGCAACATCCCGACAACAACTAACGGCGATCATACGACCAACGAAGCCCTACGACTCCGGCTCGCATCCAACCTCCATGACGGTCCCATGCAATCGCTCTATGCCGCTCGCCTGAAACTAGGCGTGATGCACTCGGCCACCAAAAAAGACGCTCCACCTTCCGCGGAAGACCTCGGGGGCATTCGGGATATATTAGAAGAATGCTCCAAAGATTTACGAAATCTCCTCCTCGATATTGAACCGGAAGAACTCCGAGACCAAGGACTCGCATCCACCTTACCTCGATTCGAGAAACACCTCCAAAACTTGGCGGCTGAGGCCGCCACATTCAGAGTTTCGCCCGACGCTTTCGAAGGGTGCTCCCGCGCGACTCAGATCCAGTTGCTCTACTTGATCCGCGAACTGGTGGGCAATATCGGCCGGCACTCGCAGCCCCAATTCATCACCTTCGTCATCGAACGCACCCACGACTCCCTAATCCTCATTTCCGAAAACGATGGCCTGAAGCAGCGGACCGCAGCCGAGGCAGGCAACGGCCTCAACAACGTCGGTCAACGCGTCGGAGAGCTCGGTGGCAGCTGGAAGCAAGAAGTGACCCGCAAGAAGACTTGGTTCGTGCAAATCACCCTGCCCATTCCCACCAAACTCGACCAGCCCCTCACTATCGAAGACGCTTGATTGTAGTTTGGCTAGAATGCAACCTGCCCGAGTTCACTCCGGCGGAACAAATCAGCCGCTCTCGCCTCTCACCCCTCATGTCCGCTTTAACCTCACGAATTCGCGCCTGCTGCTTGGTCATGATTTTCCCGGGGTTGTTGCTGGCCGAAGAAGAGCCTGCCGCCGCGACCGAAAATGCTGAAATCGAGGGGTATTTCATCTCCAAACTTGCCCAGATCGAGACCCTCACGACCGGAGTGCATGAGCTTTCCAAGCTGGAACAAGCTAATCTGGAAAACCTCATTGCCTATGAGGTCAGCTCCGCTAGAGCGGGTGGAGTCAACGGCTTCGCGGGAGGATTTAGTGAACGACGCACGGATGCAGAACTCGTAGCTACCGGCATCGAACGCATGAGTGACGGTCAACGCGTTCGCCTCGACGAACACATTACCGGTTTCCTCGCCGACCAACCCGTTTCCTACGTTTATCGTGGCGACGGCCGGGGTCCCCGATCCACCCGTCGAGGCGATAATGCCGAATTCCGCGGCAAAGGTCCGCTCCTCGAAGTCCATGGCTCAGTCACGATGACCGTCGGCACCAGCAGCGCTGGTTCTTTCTACGGCGGATCTGCCACCACGGTAATCAGTGATCCCAAGGGTCGGTTTAACGCCGTCATTTCCTTCGGAACCATGAAGGGCAACTTGCCCTACGATGATTACCGTTACCGCCGCGGTCCCTTTCGGCGCTGATCTTTCCTGATCACATGGAGGAACCGTCGGAGGCCGCTCTCGAGTACCGCAGGATTGAAGCTGCCCGCCGCGGAGACGAAGACGCGTTTAGTGAGCTCATGCAGACTCACTACGAAGCAGTCTTTCGCTCTGTGCTAGCCATCGTCCGCAACGAACATGATGCCCGTGATCTTTGCCAAGAGATTTGGGTAAAAGCTTGGCAACAGATCGGGAAATTCCGGGGTGAATCGAAGTTCACCACCTGGTTGCACCCCATCGCGGTGCGCCGGGCCGTCGACCACCTGCGAAAACGCCAACGCTGGTTTGATCGATTCCTCCCCTTTGCCCGTCCCGACGACAATCCTGACGCCCCGCCCGCTTTTGAACCTGCCGATGAGCGGCCCACCGCCCCCGAGCAACTCGAACAGTCCGAACGCCTTGCACGCTTCGATCAGTTGCTCGCTTCCCTCCCTCCCAAACAAAGAGCCGTGCTCGCCTTACGCGAGATACAAGGTCTAACCTACGACGAGATCGCTCAGTCCCTCGGCTGTCGCCGCGGCACCGTGATGTCTCGTCTTTTTCATGCCCGCCGTCTGCTCGCCCAAAAACTACGCGAAACGCCATGCGATTAATCCACCGAATTCTCCTCACTTGCGCCCTCCTACTGGCTGCAAGTTCTCCCGCTCTACTCGCCGCTGAAGCAGGCCAGGTTACCGTGCGCGCCATTCTGGTCTCTGCCTCCAAAGACCCCGGCAAAACCGACC
Source organism: uncultured Verrucomicrobiota bacterium (assembly GCA_913058185.1). Classification (GTDB taxonomy): domain Bacteria; phylum Verrucomicrobiota; class Verrucomicrobiia; order Opitutales; family Opitutaceae; genus Actomonas. Next base: position 13,971 of record CAJXQX010000010.1, on the reverse strand, counting down.
GCAGCCTCTCCAAGTATGAATCCACCCTGCGTCGCATCCTGCGATTCGAGAGCTTCCAACAACTCGGTAGTGGAAGCGGGCGCGCCAGCATCCCCGGCGAAGGCAAAATCTCCGTCGGGCAGAATCAAGTCCTGCACTTCACCACCGAATCTTCCCAAGACGACCGCATTCGCGTGCAGCTGAACTGGAAAGGCGGATCGCACACCTTCATGCGAACCGGCCTCGTATTGCGCCCCGGTGTCCCTGCGGTGCTGGGTGGCCCCACCCACGACGACAACTCCGTCTACGCCCTAATCGTAATCGCCGAATAAAAATACGAAATATTTTGAATACGGGCTCCGGGAGCTTCGTCCCAACGGATGAACATTAACCCGGAGATCCAAATGAAAAATATCCTAATTGCTCTTACCCTCGTTGCCTCTTTTACCTTCACCCCTCGCTCTGCCTCAGCCCTGGGCGACAAAGAAGCGGCCATCCTGGGCGGCTTGCTGGGCGGCGTCATCCTCGGTGCCGTCGTCAACGACGCTCTCGATAACGACCATCACTACGAATCGAGCCGTTACAACGACCGCAACCAGCGCAGTAACAACGGCTACAGTCGCAAACACGGTTCGAGCTGCGGGTGTGATACCTGCCGCTCCTCCCGCAGTCGGAATAACTCCGGCGGCCACTGGACCTACCGCAGCGTCAAAGTATGGGTCCCCTCCCAGACCTCCTACCACTACGATAACTGCGGTCGCCGCATCCGTCACTACGAGCGGGGCTTCTGGACCTATCGCCAACAAAAAGTCTGGGTCTCGAGCCGCACTCGGTGGTAAGCTACTCCTTGGATCAAGATGAACTGCCGCGATGCTGAAACCCAAATTCTCGCCGCCCGCGACACCCCACTCGGTGCCGCGGATGCGGCTATTTTGGCCCAGCACCTGCAGGAGTGTCCGCAATGCCACGTGCTCACCGATCAACTCGCGGCCGCTACCAAGACCTGGCGCGATGCGGATAATCAGGTAGCAACCCCCGATGCCACCACCGAGTGGCACGCGGTCCGCCGCCGTATCCGTGCTGGTGAAACCGTCAAAACCAGCGGCAGTCTGCCCAGTTGGAGTCGATTGCTCCGCACCGCCCTTCCGATCGCTGCCGCTCTGGCCATCGCGATTAATTTCTGGCCCAAGGCCACCGCCCCAGAGAGCCCCATCGAAGCGCCATTGCTCGCTCAGAAAGACTGGGCGGATCTCCACGACCACTTCACCTTCGTCGCCCACGCCGAATACGTGGAGACGGAAGACGAAGAAATTTCACCCTTCGTCTACGTAGATGAAGAGTCTGGCTGGCTCATCGTCTGGGCCACCGACGTGACCGAAAATCCGTCAATCTGAGCTATGCGATGTATTCTCGCGATTGTCCTCATGCTGTTTTTCGGCAGTCATGGCCAAGCCAAGGATTTCACGACCCACCTCTTCGCTAAAGTTGGCGAACAGGAACTCAATCTCGACCTGTATCGGCCTTCAGGTGACATCAAAGGTGTGATCATCTGGGTGCACGGTGGCGCCTGGCGGTCAGGCACCCGCGCAAAGCCGGCCCTGAAAGGATTGATCGCTCACGGTTGGGCCATCGCCAGCGTCGACTACCGCCTGTCCGGTGTCGCTCCCTTCCCCGCCCAATCCCACGACGTCAAAACCGCCATCCGCTATCTCCGCGCAAACGCGGATAAACTGGGTATTCCCACCATCCCTTTCGTCGTATCAGGCTCATCCGCCGGTGGACATCTCGCGGCGATCATCGGAGTCACCAACAACTCCAAACCACACGAAGGCACCGTGGGTGGAAATCTCCACCAAAGCTCCTCAGTCCAGGCCATCGTCGATCTCTACGGCGCATCGAACCTCACCACGATTCTAAAGCAGTCGACCCCTCATGGCCTCAGTGTGCGGCAGCCCGCGTTGGACTTATTCATCGGTGGCCAACCCGACGACGTGCCCGAGACGGCCAAACTCGCCAGTCCGGTCTTCCATATAGATACCAACGACCCGCCTCTTTACCTCTCCCACGGTGACCAGGATCCGCAAATGCCGATCAACCAAGCGCACGAACTCCACGGCGTCTACAAAACCCACGGCCTACCCGTTCACTTCGAAGTCAAACACGGCAGCGCCCACGGCGGTCCCGCTTTCAACGACACCGCTGAACTCGTCCGCATCGACGCGTTCTTGGTCGATCAGCTCGGACTGTAACGCTACTTGATCGCCGAAAAATCCGTCGGAGCCATGAAGGTCTTGGCGACTTTCTTCACGATCTTGCCATCGACCGTGCTGGCTTTGGCCGCTGCCTTCCATGCGGCATCGTCCCGGAACGTTGCCCAAAATGCCTTCGATGCATCGCGACTCGCGTGCGCTATAATGTAATGCAGCTTCGCTTCCTCGCCGTCTGCTGGTTCCGTCTCCACCCAATAACCGATATTCTCGGCGCCCAACCGCTCGAAAATCCCAACCGTATGATCGCGGAAACGAGCCAACAGGTTCGGCATCTTACCGGGGTTCACGGTGTAAACGCGGTATTCAAATACGCGATCGGCATGCCCACCTTTATGATGAGCGGCGGATAGTAACGGCGCAGAAAAACTGGCGACGACGAATAGAGTGAGGGTAAGAAGCAATCGTTTGGTCATGGTTCGGGCATCTAGCCAACTCCCCACCTAAAAGGCAATGCTCCATTGCCTGCTTCACCTCTCAATCGCGGACTCGCCCCGTCGGCCCAACTCACTCAATCTGATTCATATGGTTCCCCTGCTTCGCCCCCTGGTCGCTCTGACAGCATCGCTTGTCGCTTCGATTTCTTTTGCTGAGCGCACGCATGTGACGGTGCTTTCGACCACCGATCTGCATGGCCACATCCACCCAGTAGACTACTACACGGGAGAACCGGCCCAACGCGGATTGGCCAAACTCGGCTCACTCATCAAGCGGGCGCGACTCCTTGACCCCAAGCTCATTCTGGTCGATTCCGGCGACACCATCCAAGGCACTCCTTTCGCTTACCACGCTGCGGTCGTCGAGCCCACCAATTCCAACCCCATGATGGCCGCGATGAATGCCCTGAAGTTCGACGCCATGGCTCCAGGAAATCATGAATTTAACTTTGGTTTAGAAGTCCTCAATACGGCTCGCCGTTCATCCCGTTTTCCGTGGATCTCCGGTAACGTCGTTTTGGCCAGTTCGGAAGATCCGATTTACGCGCCCTACATCATCAAACAGGTGCGCGGGGTTCGGGTCGGTATCCTCGGTCTCACCACGCCGTCCATCCCAGGCTGGGAGGATCCCGACCACTATGAAGGACTGGAATTCACCGATCCGGTCGAAGCCGCCCAACGTTGGGTCCGTGAACTGCGCCGTCGCAGTCGCGTCGATGTGGTGGTCGTCGCTATGCACATGGGACTGGAAGAAGACATCCTCAGCGGCCAACCTATCCCCGGCCAACTGGAAGGCGAAAACGCCGCCGTGCGTATTGCCCGCGAAGTTCCCGGCATCGATTTGATCTTAATGGGCCACACCCACCGCGAAGTCCCTTCGATCATGATCAACGGCGTGCTGCTGACCCAAGCGGGCAAATGGGGCGAGTTCCTCTCCCGCACAACTTTGATGCTCGAGCGCAGCGATCCCACCGCCCCGTGGGAGGTGATTGGCAAAACCGCCACCACGCATCCGATTACCGCCGACGTTCCTACCGATCCTCAGATCCTAAAGATCACCGAAGACGCCTACGCCGCATCCGAAGCGTGGCTGGACCGCGCGATCGGATACTCGCGCGAAGCCCTCTCCGCCGCTCGATCCCGCTTCGAGGACACCGCGATCATCGATCTCATTCACCAAGTGCAACTCGATGCCGGCGATGCCGACGTTTCCCTCGCCGTTAGCTTTAATCCCGATGCGCGCCTACCCGGAGGGGAACTCACCGTGCGGGATATCGCGTCTCTCTACTCCTTCGAAAATACTCTCGTAGTCGTCGAGCTCACCGGAGAGCAACTCAAAGAGGCGCTCGAACATTCCGCCCGCTACTTCCTACCCGCTCAACCCGGCGCACCAATCGAGGCTCTCGTCGATCCGCGCGCCTATGGTTACAACTTTGATATGGCCGAGGGCGTTGAATACGTGATCGACCTCAACCAACCTCTGGGCGAACGGATCACCGATCTGACCTACCGAAACCGCCCTCTCGATCCCAAACGGAAACGGAAGGTCGCGATCAACAACTACCGCCACAACGGCGTCGGCGGATACACTATGTTTGCCGATGCTCCCGTGCTCAGTCGCTCCAACGTCGGCATCCGCGAACTCATCATCGATTGGGTCCGCACAAATACCGACCTCCCTATGCAACCGAGCGACAACTGGAGTATCAAACAATGAATTCGGCCCTCCAAACCACGCTCCCGTTCGTCTGCCCCGCAGCCCTAAAACTCGTGGGTCATTCGATCGATTCCGAGCAGGCCGCCTGAGTTCCACGACGATGGATCGTTCCGCCCGTACCTCCGTAACTCGCCATCGTGCGGGTGAACCCACCGAGAAGATCGAAGATGCTCTCGCTATCGAAGAGCCACTCGAGATCCGGGTCGAAGGTCGCTCCGTGGCAATCACCATGCGGACCCCCGGCCATGATGAGGAACTCGCCATGGGCTTCCTCGCCACCGAAGGGGTTTTGCGCGGCCCCGACGACGTGCTCGATCTCGATATCTGCTCCGCCCGCGATGACGGGCCCGGCAACATCATCGACGTGCACCTGCGCGATCCGGCGGGAGTGGATCTCGACCAACTTTCCCGCCACGTGTTCACCAGTTCATCCTGTGGGCTCTGCGGCAAAGCAACCATCGATGCGGTTCGCGATCACCACGACGCGATCCCCTTGGGTCGAGCTTTACACCCGACCCTAACGACGCTGCTCAGCCTACCCGAAAAACTACACGCGTCTCAAACCACCTTCCAAGCCACCGGCGGATTGCACGCCGCGGCCCTCTTCGACGCCGCAGGTAACCTGATCGCCGTGCGCGAAGACGTCGGCCGTCACAATGCGGTCGATAAAGTGCTCGGCCGCCTGCTCCTCGACAAACTCGATCCCGCCACCCTGGGTCTGCTGGTCTCCGGCCGCATCGCCTTTGAAATCGTCCAAAAAGCACTCGCCTCCCGAGTCGGATTTATTGCCGGAATTTCCGCCCCAACCAGTCTCGCGGTAGATCTCGCGCAAAACTCTGGGCAAACCTTAATCGGTTTCCTCCGCGACAAACGTTGTAACGTCTACGCGGGTTCGCTCGCCGAATCATGACGCAGCTAGGCTCGTTCGATGCCGTCGTCATGGCAGGTGGTTTCTCTCGACGGATGGGCACCGACAAAGCCGCTCTGCCCCACCCGGTCTCGAAACTCCCCCTTCTTGAGCATCAACTTCGATTGCTGGCCGCATTGTATCCCCAACGGCGTTTCGTGTCGGCGCGGCTCCACCAGACCTTACCCACGCTTCCCGCCGATGTGATCCGGATCAATGACGACGGTGAACATGGACCGCTGGGTGGCATCACGGCCACCCTGAGCGCCAGCGACTCCGATCATCTGCTCGTGATTGCAGTGGATCTCCCGCAACTCACCCGAGAAACCCTGGAGCAATTGTTCAAGCCGGTTCCACTCGCCGAGTCCGGTTCGATCGCGACAACCATCCATGGTGTCGAACCGCTCGTCGCTATCTACCCGCGCCAGGCGCTACCCGCAATGAAAGCCGCTCTCGCCACGGGGAGCTACCGCTTGAAGTCACTGCTCAGCGGAGCATTAAAACCCATGATGACGACCGTGAATTTCTCTGAGGCCACCCCATTCCATAATTGGAATTCCCCGTCCGACATTTGAGAGGTTGATCCCTCGCCGTCGCCATTCATGGTGACCCCATGCGCATGACTCTAGTGATGACCATCATCGGTCCGGATCGCACCGGACTGGTGGACGCGTTGGCTCGGCCGGTGGCTGAGCACAACGGAAATTGGCTCGAAAGCCGGATGTGTCGACTAGGCGGTCAGTTCGCCGGACTTGTCCGCGTCGAGGTCGAGTCCAAGGATGCCGACGCGCTGCGCTATGCCATCGATGCCATCAAGATCGACGGCCTCCAAATCACGGTGCAGTCCGACACCTCCACCGCTGAACCTACCCCCACCTCTCTCGTCTCAGTCGAGTTGGTCGGACAAGATCGTCCCGGTCTGTTACGTGAGATCACCGGTGTGTTCGCCCGTCACAGTCTAAATGTGGAAGAACTCTCCAGTGAATGCGCCGAAGCGCCGCTCGGCGGTGGAAAACTCTTCAAAGCCAATGCCACGCTATCGATCCCATCGACGGCCGATCTGGATGACGTCGGCGACGATCTCGAGAAAATCGCCACCGATCTTTTGGTCGATATCCGGGTAGCCCCAGAAACCACGTAGAAATCTCAGCCCCACTCGCTACTCTTACTCGTTCTTCGTTCTCGTTCTCTTTTTCGACTCCGTATCTCAAAGCACCCTGCCCCGAATCCGGCCCAATTTTCCGCTCCATAAGATCGCCATCGAGAACGAGAACGAGAACGAGTAAGAGAACGATTCGCAGTTAAAAATCCCCTATTTTCAATGCGTGCGCTGATTGCATTCGACAAATTTAAGGACGCCCTCACCGCGCCCACCGCCTGTGAAATCGCCCGCGAGGTCATCGCGGAGATTCATCCCGACTGGACCCTCGAAGTCTGTCCGTTGGCCGACGGCGGCGAAGGTTTCGGGACTATTCTCACCGCCGCGGCCGGAGGTGTTTGGCATCCCTTGGAAGTCACCGGCCCACGCGGTGCGGTTTGTCAGTCGGGGTTTGGAATCATTGATCCGACGCAACTACCCACCGCTGCGCGCGACCGCCTCGATATTGATACGGCCAAATCGCTCGGCATTATCGAGATGGCGAGTGCCAGTGGCCTCGAATCCCTGCTACCCGACGAGCGGGATCCCTGGCAGACTGATACAAAGGGCACCGGCGAAGCCATTCGCGCCGCGATCGCGGCGGGCGCCGACGCCCTTTTACTTGGAGTGGGCGGCAGTGCTACCAACGACATCGGGATAGGTGCTCTATCAGAACTGGGCTGGACACCCGTCGATGCAAGCGGCTCAACGCTGACTCGTATGTCGCCCAACGGTTGGGCCGATCTGGTTGGGTTTCGGCATGACAGTTCCTCGCTTCCACCGATTCGCATCGCATGTGATGTCGCAAACCCCCTGCTCGGCGAACGCGGTGCCACCGCCGTCTTTGGGCCGCAAAAAGGCCTCCAGCCCTCTGACCGGGTTGCTTTGGAATCCTCTGTCGCTCAAGCGGCTCGTTTGCTGGGGGTGGCCTCTGGACGGCCCGGTCTCGAATCTACCGCTGGAGCGGGAGCAGCCGGCGGAATCGCTTTTGGGTTCCTCACCGCGACCGGCGCGCAACTCGTCCCCGGATTTGACCTCGTCGAGGAGTGGTTGGGCATCGCGGACAAACTCGCCGCCGCCGAATTGATCATCACGGGCGAAGGCTGTTTTGACGAAAGCTCGTTGGAGGGGAAAGGTCCCGGATCGCTCGCGTTACGGGCCGCAGATTCCGGCAAACAGGTCCGCGTCTTCGCTGGATCCACTCGCCCCACCGCGGCACTGCCCCAAAGTTGCACGGTGCAAGCGATCACGCCGAGTGGCACTCCCCTCCCTCAGGCCTTGGCCGAAGCGGGCCAAAATCTCGTGATTACGCTGCGGCGTGAGCTAGCCGCAGAACTCTAAAGGCACCACCAACGAGGATTTCAACGAAACCGGTTGCACCACCAGAGTGGCGCACGCACGTTGCCCGACTTCGCTCTAATCCATGTCCCCCGAACATCATGAACACCATCAAAAACGCTTCACCCGCATCCGGCGCGCTAAGTGGTTTTTGCGATTCATGCCTCGGAAAGCTCGGTTCCATCGTTACCCACTGATCGGTCGATTCGCGGACATGGCTCGGAAGCGAGACTACCTCTGGTCCTTTCGCACCGAAAGCGTGCGTCCCGCCCTTTATATCGGTTCCATTGTCGCCCTGCTACCCTTGCTCGGCATCCAAGTCGCCGTGGCATTCGTTCTGGCGTTGATGAGTCGGGCGAACGTCATGCTTCTGATCGGCCTGCAATTCATCACCACTCCGATCACGGCTCCTCCCCTCTACTATGGCACCTACCACGTCGGACGGGTCGTGATGGAAGCGGTGGGATTTGAACCTACGGCCGAACATGTCGGAAGCGAAGCCGCCTTGATCCAAGAGCTCGAGACCATGGATAAATCCATCACAGCCCCGGACCAGAAATGGTCTACCCGTTGGGGTAGCACGATCGTCGCTCTGATGGTCGGTGGACTGGTCGTGGGCACGTTCGTCGGCTTCGTCCTCGATATGATTTGGCGATTTGCCAGCGGCCGGGCCGAAGCTCGAAAAATCCGCCGAGCCGTGCAGAAAATGGATTCCGGCTCGACCCCTTCGCCGACGACGCCAAAGTGACCGGCACATGATGACCGGTCGCCGCGCTTCCCCTCTCTGGCAATCCTGGGCACCCCTCGTGGGGCTGATTTTCGCCGGCCTCGCCGGTTGTGCCGCCAGCGGCGATCGCTCCGCTCCGGCTCGCCCCGCAACCACCAGAGTTACCCCGACAATTTCTTCTTCGCTGCCCCCGTCGGCCGCGAGACCCGTCACCCGCTCCACTCAGGGCGTCATGCTCGGCATCGATGTGCTTGAGGCAGATGGATTCGCCCACCTGCGCGGTAAGCGTGTTGGGCTACTCACGCATCCGGCCGGCCTGAATCGGCGCGGGCGCAGCACCGTCGAGGTGATGAAGAATTCGCCACTGGTTAATTTGGTCGCCCTCTTCGGACCAGAACACGGTATCTACGGCGACGAAAAGGCCAATGTGCCGGTTGACGACAAGATCGATCCACGCACCGGTTTGCCCGTCTATTCGCTCTACGGCAAATTCCGCACCCCAACGCCCAAGATGTTGGCCAACATCGATGTCTTGGTGGTCGATCTGCAGGATATTGGCACCCGCAGTTACACCTACGTGAGCTGTATGAAATACGCCATGAGAGCGTGTTTCAAAGCCGGCAAAGAATTCGTCGTCCTCGATCGCCCCAATCCTCTCAGCGGGCTCAAAGTCGACGGCCCACCGCTCGATGCCAATTGGACAAGTTACGTCGGCGAATTCCGAGTCCCCTACGTGCACGGTCTCACCATCGGCGAATTGGCCCGCATGTGCAAAATGGCACCCAGCGTGCTCGGCGTCGATGAAGCGACTCGCCAAGCCGGCAAACTCACCGTCGTGCCCATGCGCGGCTGGAACCGCGCCATGCGCTGGCCCGAGACCGGACTCAAGTGGACGCCGACCTCGCCCATGATTCCTGATTTCGCTGCCGTCGTCGGTTATCCTATGGTCGGGCTCGGAACCTACCTCGGTGACTTCAGTCACGGCATCGGCCCCAAGTATCCGTTCCGGGGGATCTCTCACAAAGGCACCCGCACCGATCAATTGGAGTTTCACCTGAAGCGTCTGAATGTGCCTGGAATCACGGTCCGGCGTGTGTCCACCAAGGACGCCCAAGGACGCGCTAGCGTCGGCCTCTACCTGAGCATCAGTGATTGGAACGCCTGGAACCCGACCGAACTCAATTTCCATCTGATGAAGCTCGCCTGCATGCTCGAGCCGACCAATCCATTTGCCGACGCGGCGAAAGCCAAAACGACTCGAGGGTTCATCATCCACACCGGTAGCGAAGCCTTCTTCAACTCCATGGCCCGTGAGGGCGCGAACATCGACCTGCAGCCCTGGCTCGCCCGCTGGAAACAACAGGCCGCCATCTACCAAAAGCAAAGTCAGCGTTATTGGCTGTATCAGTAGTAAGGATGGAGCATGGCCCGGAGTATCGGTTGCCTACCATCTAAAAAGTCGACGATCACCGGAATATGAGTTGCGAGCTTGTGCCTGCTTCCAAGAATCAGCTTTCCCCTCTTTTCTTTAACCCTAACCCGTGAATGGCGCCAGTCTGTGGAAATCGATTTCCTAAACTCGGTGCCCTCACTCAAAATCAAACAACTTATGTCACGTCCAGTCACCTTGTTCACCGGCCAATGGGCCGATATGCCTCTCGAAAAACTCGCCCCCCTCGTTAAGGAAATGGGCTACGATGGAGTAGAGCTCGCCTGCTGGGGCGACCACTTCGATGTCGATGCGGCCAACGCCAAATACATCAAGGAAAAGTGGGAGCTGCTCGCCGATCACGGCCTCCAGTGTTTCGCCATCTCCAACCACCTCGTCGGCCAAGCCGTTTGCGACAACATCGATGACCGCCACAAAGCCATCCTCTCTCCCGCTATTTGGGGTGACGGTAAGCCCGAAGGTGTCCGCCGCCGCGCCGCCAAACAATTAATCAAGACCGCCAAGGTCGGCCGCAAATTCTTCGATGCCAAACCAGGCGAAAAGAAAGGCGCTGCCTTCACCGTCAATGGCTTCACCGGTTCCTCTATCTGGCACTCCCTCTACGCTTTCCCGCCCACTACCATGAAATACTGGCAGGCTGGTTTCGATGATTTCGCCAAACGCTTTGGACCGATCATGGATGCCTTCGACGGCGTGAACGCCAACTTCGGCCTCGAAGTTCACCCGACCGAGATCGCCTTCGATATCGCCTCCGCCCAACAGGCGTTGAAAGCCCTCAAAAACCACAAGCGTTTCGGCTTCAACTACGATCCATCCCATCTCGGCTATCAGGGTGTCGACTACGTGAAGTTCATTCGCGACCTCGGCAGCCGAATCTTCCATGTCCACATGAAGGACGTCTGGTGGGATCACGGTAATGGCGACGTCGGCGTGTTCGGCGGCCACACCGGCTTCGGCGATGCCCGTCGCTTCTGGGACTTCCGCTCGGTTGGTCGCGGCGACATCAACTTCGAAGAGATCATCGTAGCCCTCAACGATGTCGGCTACGAGGGTCCCCTCTCCGTCGAATGGGAAGACATCCGCATGGACCGCGTGCAAGGCGCGACCGAGTCGGCTGCCTACTGCCACCAGATCGACTTCGGTAAGAGCGACGTCGCCTTCGACGCCGCCTTCGACAAAGAGAATCAATAACGGTCCCGCAGAGCGGGACCGAAGTAACAAGTTCCAAGTATCAAGTAACAAGATACAGAAGAACCCCTGAATTCCGTTCTACTCGCTACCCACTACTCGCTACTCACTACTTTTAAATAATATGAAAAAACTAGCTATCATCGGCGCGGGCGGCATGGCCGCTTATCACATCAATGGTTTCCGCGCTGGCGGAGCCGAGGTGGTCGCGATTGCCGACGTCAACGCCGAGGCTGCCGCCAAAACCGCAGCCCAACACGGCATCGGAAAATCCTTCGGCGATGTCGCCGAAATGTTCGCAGCCATGCCTGAACTCGACGGCGTTTCCATCATTGTCCCGAACAAGTTTCACGCGCCTCTCGCCCTGCAAGCCATGCAGGCGGGCAAGCATGTGTTCTGTGAAAAGCCACCCGCAATCAGCGCGGCAGAAATGGCTGAACTCAAGGAAACCGCTGAAGCCACCGGTCGCACGTTGATGTTTAACTTCAACAACCGCGCCCGCCCCGAGAGCTACGCCATGCGTGGCTACGTCAACGACGGCACCATCGGCACCATCAACTCCTGCCAAGCCAAGTGGGTGCGCCGCGCCGGCATTCCCGGTTTCGGTGGCTGGTTCACCAACAAGGCCCTCTCCGGTGGCGGTCCTCTCATCGATCTACTCCACATGATTGATCTCGGCATGCATTTCATGGGATACCCTGAGCCCGCCCATGTGATCGCCCGCACCTATCATGATCACATCGATAACAAAGCCTTCAAGGGTCCATGGGGCATCCCTGACAACGCCAAGGGCGTGATGGATGTCGAAGCCGCCGCTCATGGTTTCGTAACCTTCAAAACCGGCCAATCCATGTCATTCGCGATTTCTTGGGCCGAGATGAATGAGCGCGAAGAGTGCTCATGTGTCTTCCAGGGTTCCAAGGCTGGCGGCTCCGTCCGTCGCCTGTTCGGGATCGACGGTCTCGACGATACTGCGATCGACACCTGCCAACTCTACACCACCGAGAACGGCCTCCAAGTGAACCGTGACATCAAGGTGAAGCTCGATGAAACGATGGGCCGCGAACGTTCCGCCGCGAACTTCGTAAAAACCCTCGAAGGTGAAGAGCAACCACTCAATACCCCCACCGAGGCTCTCGCCCTCATGCAAGTTATCGACGCCGCCTACGAGTCCGCCACCACCGGCGCCCCCGTCGCTCTCTAATCAGTCTTTCTCTTTCTTCTTTCTCGTTCTCTTTATCTAGCGCCCTATCAGCCCGCGAAACGAGAATGAGAACGAGTAAGATTTAGCGATTCAACTGCCATGTGCTCCGAGCGAAAATCGGTTAAACCTCCGAGACCTCCCTCCAACCTCTCTCATCTCCTATGAAACTAAATCGTAAACTTCGCATGGGCATGGTCGGCGGTGGCCGGGGTGCCTTCATCGGCACCGTGCACCGCATGGCCGCCAACCTCGACGGCCAAATCGAACTCGTCGCCGGCTGCTTCTCCTCCAACCCCAAGAAGTCCAAACTCTCCGGCAAAGACTTCTACCTCGATGCCAATCGCGTCTACGGCAGCTACGAAGAGATGGCCCAGACTGAGGCCGCCCTGCCCGAGGATCAACGGATCGATTTCGTCTCCATCGTCACGCGCAACAACACCCACTTCGCCGTCGCCAAGACGTTCCTCGAAGCGGGCATCCACGTGATCTGCGACAAGCCCCTTTGCTTCACCGCTAAGGAAGGAAAAGCACTCAAGAAAGTCGTTGAGAAGTCGGGTAAGGTTTTCGCGCTCACTCACAACTACACCGGTTACCCGATGGTGAAGGAGGCCCGCGATTGGGTGAAGAAAGGCAAGATCGGGAAGATCCTCAAGATCGTCGCCGAATACCCGCAGGGTTACGCCATCACTGCCCTCAACGAAGCCGCAGATGGAGCCATCTCCAACTGGCGCATGGATCCAGCCGTTTCAGGTGTTTCCAACTGCATGGGCGATATCGGCACCCACGCCCACAACCTCGCTCGTTACATCACGGGACTGGAAGTCGAAGAAATCTGCGCGGAACTCACCACCTTCATTCCAGGTCGCCAGCTCGACGACGACGGCAACTGCCTCGTGCGTTTCGAAGGCGGAGCCAAGGGCATCATCTACGCCTCGCAAATCTCCAACGGAGACGAAAACAACCTGAACATCCGTGTCTACGGCACCAAGGGCAGCCTCGAATGGCATCAGGAAGATCCCAACGAGTTGATCTTCAAATGCGCCGACGCTCCGCCTGTCACGCACCGCCGCGGCAACAGCTATCTCAGCGCCGCCGCCCAAGGTGCGACCCGCACGCCTTTCGCGCATCCTGAGGGGTTCATCGAAGCCTTCGCCAACATCTACGCCGCCGCCTCGGTTGCGATCGCGGATGCCGTGTCTGGACGCAAAGCCCCGAAGAACGGTTACGACTTCCCCACCGTGAACGACGGTATCGCCGGCATGCACTTCATCGAAACAGTCGTAAAGAGTTCCGCCAAAGGCGCCAAGTGGACGAAGTTCCCCAAACTCGACGCGTAGCGCCGAGTAAGTAACAAGTTTCAAGAACCCAGTAATTAACGGCTGGGTTTTTTTGTCCGCAAAATCGATGCTCAGCGTCGCGTAAGCAACAAGAACCCAGCCTTTCACGGTTGGGTTTCGCTAGGGGACACCAAGGTCACGAGGTGATGTCGCCCGTGGCTTTGCTACCTTCGCGATCTTGGTGATTAAATATCTCTTTTCGAAATCTCTCAAATCCCATTCAATTATTCTTACTCTATGCCCCTTACCCCATCAGGAGAAATAGTCCGAGTCCTTAAGGAC